>JAKAYU010000223.1 GCA_021809525.1 Pseudomonadota bacterium
CCGGGCAGGGCAATCCGGCCGCCGGCTATCCGGCGCTGCGGGCGCAGCAGTCCGCCTATGTCGTGGCCCAGCTGCAAAGTTACGCCAACGGCACCCGCTACAGCGGACCGCACGCCGAGACGGCGACCCCCAACAGCATCATGATGTTCACGATCGCCAAACGCCTGAGCCCTGTGCAGATGCAGGCGGTGGCATCGTACGTGCAAGGCCTGCGTTGAACCCTATTCGAGGACTTCAGGAGTCGTTCGCCCCATGATCCGCCAGCTCACAGTGTCCGCCGCGCTCGCTCTTCTCCTGTGCGCATGCAGTTCCCACCCGCCGCCGCCGGCTCACAACAGCGCTTCCTCCTCAAGCGGCGCGCCGGCGGCCGGTGCCCCCGGCGCCTCGGGCAGCGCATCGCAGAGCGCCGGCTCGGGCACGGGCGCCTCGGCCTCGAGCGCGGCGGCGGCGAACACCCCGCTCGCCCTGCCGACCAGCAGCGAGTGGCAGCCTGGCGTGAACTACACCGTCATCTCCCCGGCGCAGCCGACCAATGCCCCGCCGGGCAAGGTACAGGTCATGGAGGTGTTCTGGCTCGCCTGCCCGCACTGCTATGCGCTCGAGCCGTACATCCAGGCCTGGCGCAAGAGCAAGCCCTCGTACGTGCAGTTCGTGCGCGTGCCGGTGATGTGGGGCCCGGTGCAGCGCGCGCATGCCCGCCTCTATTACACCCTCGAGGCGCTCGGCCGGCGCGACCTGATCGACAAGACCTTCCACTACATCCACGATCTGGAACTGCAGACCCGCAGCGAGTCGATCATGGTCGGCAGCAGCAAGGCGAACACGATGCGCATGCAGCAGGCGTTCGTGGCCAAGTACGGCGTCTCGCCCGCCGCGTTCGCCAACGCGTACAACTCGTTCGACGTGAACACGCGCCTGCAGCAGGCCGAGGAGATCAATCAGGTCTACGAGATCGAAAGCGTCCCGACGATCATCGTCGACGGCCGCTACCGCACCAACGTGGTCAAGGCCGGCAGCGAGAACAAGCTGATCGCGCTGATCAACTTCCTCGCGAAGTGGGATCACGACCACCAGAGCGCCGGGTGAGCCGATGAAGCGCACGCACGCCGGACGGGCGCTCGCCGCCTGCGCCGCACTGCTGCTGGGGGTTTGGGCCGGCGGCGCTCGCACCAATGCCGCCGCGTCCGAGCTGCCCTCGAGCGCCCGCTGGAAGACGGGCGTCAATTACAAGCTGCTCTCACCGGCGCAGCCGACCAACGCGCCGCCGGGCAAGGTGCAGGTGCTGGAGTTCTTCTACCTCGCCTGCCCGTACTGCCATGCGCTCGAGCCGTACCTGCAGGCCTGGCGCAAGAGCAAGCCGGCCTACGTGCAATTCAAGCGCGTGCCGGTGATGTGGGCGCCGCTGCAAGTGGCCGATGCCCGGCTCTTCTACACCCTGCGCGCGCTCGGACGGCATGAGCTGATCGAGACGGCGTTCAACACGCTGCACCGGCTGGAGGAGGCCTCGGGAGGCGACGAGAACGTCATGGTCGGCAGCACGCCGGCCAAGACGCTCGCGTTGCAGGAGGCGTTTGCCGAGCGGCACGGTGTCGCTCCGGCCGCCTTCCTCAGCGCCTACCGCTCTTTCGACGTGCACCTGGAGCTTGCCCGGGCGCGCGAGCTCGGAAAGGTCTTCCAGGTCATGCACACCCCGACGATCATCGTCGCCGGACGCTTCGTGACGGGGCCCTCGAATTTCCATTTCCGGGCGGGCCGCCCGCCGTACGTGAGCGGCGATAAGCGCACGATCGAGCTGATCAACTTCCTCACCCGGTGGGTCCACGACCATCCGCACGCCGGCTGAGCCGGGGCGGATGAGCCGTGGCGCCGCGGCAGCCGCTCAGAGGATGTAGCGGCTGAGGTCCTCGTCCTTGGCCAGGCCGCCGAGTTGCTCATCGACGTACTTCGCGTCGATGGTCATCTGCGCCCCGGAGCGCTCCGAGGCATCGTACGACACCGACTCCAGCAACCGCTCCATGACGGTATGCAGGCGGCGCGCGCCGATGTTCTCGGTGCGCTCATTGACCTGGAAGGCGATCTCGGCGATGCGCCGCACCGCCTCGGCGGTGAACTGCACCGCGACGCCCTCGGTGCTCATCAGCGCCTGATACTGCGCGGTGAGCGAGGCATCCGGCTCGGTCAGGATACGCACGAAATCGCCGACCTTCAGCGAATCGAGCTCCACCCGGATCGGGAGCCTGCCCTGCAGCTCGGGGATCAAGTCGGAGGGCTTGGAGAGGCTGAAGGCCCCCGAGGCGATGAACAGCACGTGATCGGTCTTCACCGGACCGTACTTCGTGGTCACCGTCGAGCCTTCCACGAGCGGCAGCAGATCGCGCTGCACGCCCTCGCGCGACACGTCGGCGCCCACAGTCTCCTGGCGGCGCGTGACCTTGTCGATCTCGTCGATGAACACGATGCCGTTCTGCTCGGCATTGGCGAGCGCCTGGATCTTCAGCTCCTCCTCGTTGATGAGCTTGCCGGCCTCATCCTCGGTGAGCAGCTTCATCGCCTCGCGCACCTTGACCTTGCGGCTGCGGGTGCGGTTGCCGCCGAGGTTCTGGAACATCGACTGCAGCTGCTGCTGCATCTCCTCCATCCCGGGCGGCGCCATGATCTCCACGCCCATCGGCGCGGCGCTCAGCTCGATCTCGATCTCCCGCTCGGCGAGCTCGCCGGCGCGCAGCAAGCGGCGGAACTTCTCGCGCGTCTCCGCGTCGCGCGGCTGCACCGGCTCGTCCGTCGAGAAGCCGAGCATGCGCGGCTTGGGCAGGAGCGCATCGAGCACCCGCTCCTCGGCCGCCTCCGCGGCCCGCTGGCGCACCTTGTCCATTTCCTGCTCGCGGGTCATCTTGACCGCAACGTCGGCGAGCTCCTTCACGATGGACTCGACGTCGCGGCCGACGTAGCCGACCTCGGTGAACTTGGTGGCCTCGACCTTCACGAACGGCGCATTCGCGAGCCGCGCCAGGCGCCGCGCGATCTCGGTCTTGCCGACGCCGGTCGGGCCGATCATCAAGATGTTCTTCGGCGTGATCTCCTGGCGCAGCGGCTCGGCGACCTGCATGCGCCGCCAGCGGTTGCGCAGCGCGATGGCGACCGCGCGCTTGGCGGCATCCTGCCCGACGATGTGCTTGTCGAGCTCCTGAACGATTTCGCGGGGGGTGAGCGATGACATGGCGATAGGGTTCCCGGGCGCGCTCAGGACGCGTCCTGCTTCAGTTCCTCGACGGTCAGATTGCGGTTCGTGTAAATGCAGATGTCGGCGGCGATCTCGAGCGAGCGCTGCACGATGTCGCGGGCGCCGAGCCCGGAGGAATCGAGCAGGGCCCGCGCGGCCGAGAGCGCGAACTGTCCGCCCGAGCCGATGGCCGCGGCCTCGTGCTCCGGCTCGATGACATCGCCGTTGCCGGAAATGATGAGCAGCTTGCCCGGATCGCCGACCAGCAGCAGCGCCTCAAGGCGCCGCAGGTAGCGGTCAGCACGCCAGTCCTTGGCCAGCTCTATGGCCGCGCGCGTGAGGTTGCCGTATTTCTCCAGCTTGCCCTCGAAGCGCTCGAACAGCGTGAACGCATCCGCGGTGCCGCCGGCGAATCCGGCGAGCACCTTGTCGTTGTAGAGCCTGCGGACCTTGCGGGCATTGCCCTTCATGACCGTATTGCCGAGGGTCACCTGGCCGTCGCCGCCCAGCGCGACGACGCCGTTGCGGCGCACGCCGAGGATCGTCGTGCCGTGGGGATTGAACGTCGTGGAATCTGCCATGAGTCAGCCGGTATTGCCCGATGAGCGAGGCGGTGCGCCTCAGGATTTGCGGCGCGCCCGCGGGTGCGCCGCATCGTAGATTTGGGCGAGGTGCTGAAAATCAAGGTGGGTGTAGATCTGCGTCGTGGAGATGTCCGCGTGGCCGAGCAACTCCTGCACACCGCGCAGCTCCGCGCCGGATTCGAGCAGATGCGACGCGAAGGAATGACGGAACAGATGCGGGTGCACGTGCTGCGGCAGGCCCTGGCGGCGCGCCCAGTAGGCGACGCGCTTCTGGACCTCCCGGCGTCCGAGCCGCCGCCCGCCGCGGCCGAGGAACAGCGCCCGCTCGCCGCTGCCCGCCCACGCCGAGCGCTGCTTCAGCCAGCACTCGAGCGCCTCGGCGGCCAGGCGTCCGACGGGCACGGCCCGCTCTTTGCGCCCCTTGCCGAGCACCCGGACGATGCGGTCCGCCAGATCGAGGTGCTCGAGGTCGAGCGTCGTGAGCTCCGCCAGACGCAGCCCGCAGGAGTAGAGCAGCTCCATGATGGCGCGGTCGCGGATCGCCACCGCAGTTCTCTCCGTTATCGCCAGCAACCGGCCCATCTGGTCCGCATCGAGCGTCACAGGCAGACGGCGTGCGGCCTTCGGTGCGCGCACGTCGCTGGCCGGGTTGCGCCGCAGAGCGCGGATGTCGGCGCCGTCGGGCGGCGCGACGCTGTGCTCGCGCTGGACCTGCGCCTCGCGCAGCAGGAAGTCATAGAAGCTGCGCACTGCGGAGAGGCGCCGCTGGATGCTGCGCGGGGCGAGTCCACCGGCGTGCAGCCGGGCGGCGAACGCGCGCACATGGGCCGTCTCGAGTGCCGTCCAGTCCACCAGCCGCTCGCGGTCGCAGTACGCGGCCAGCGCGCCGAGGTCGCGCAGATAGTTCGAGACCGTGTGCCTCGAGCCGCGCCGCTCGGTCACGAGGTAGCGCCGGAAGCGCTCGACCCAGTCGTTCGCGGCGGGTGTCATGGACGCGCGGGCGGCGGACCGCGCCTCAGGCGCCCCGGCGCATCGTCAGCGCGTCAGTGATCAGGTCGGCCATGCGGCCCAGGAACTCGGTGCTCATGCCGGGATGGAAGCGGTCGCGGTCGGGGCTGCCGAGCGCGAGCACGCCGAGCGGTGTGCCCTTCTCGGTGAGCGGCACGAGCGCCACCGAGCCGATCTGCGCCGATTCCGGGCCGAACAGCAGCTCGCGCTGCGAGTCGCGCGCCTGACCGCAGCGCGGCTTGCCGGCGCTGAAGAGCGAGTCGAAGGATTTCAGTCCAGGGTTGTCGCTCACGACGCTGCGCACGAAGCGCTGCGGAGTCAGATCCGGGTAATCCCCGATCAGCAGCAGCACGCTGTGGAAGGCGTCGAAGTCCTCACGCAAACTCGCCTCGATACGCCCGACCGCATCGGCGCGGCTGCCCGATTGCAGCAGCCGCCGCGTAAAGCGGTGCAGTTTCTCCGCGATGGCGTCGTTGGCGCGCGCGACGGCCACGAGCTCCGCGAGCTTGCTTTCCAGGGCGGCGTGTTTCTCGCGCATCACCTCGATCTGCCGCTCGACGAGCGA
>JAKAYU010000224.1 GCA_021809525.1 Pseudomonadota bacterium
GTGGGCTATGTGGGCATCTGCGTGATGATCCCCGACACTAGAGCGAGGCAGCCCCGCGACGGACGAATGAAATGCCGGTACCCAATCCGCGGATATGAGCCTGATCATCGTCGCCAACTTCTGCTCTCGCGTCGCGTGACCCTTGCGCTGTTGATTCTCGAAGGTCCAAAATTTGGAGACGAAACTCCGTGACACACACCTATGGGGGCTTGACACGTGTCAGGCCATATGAGCCCACCGATGTTGTTCTTCGCATGACTCGCCGAGATTCGCTTCATAATCGAGCTATTCTGCCAATATTGAACCCGGTGCAAGTGCCGCCCGACGGCAAGGCAAGCAGCCCTCCTTGATCCGATTTCAATTCCGGATCGCACCCTGATCCGAATTGCTCCGGCAGAAACAAACCAAACCGCGGCCCGATCGTGCCCCACGGAGTGGCGCACGAGGCGTCGTTTCCGGCTCGGTTGGACTCCCCCTGCGCTGACCGCAGCGGACAGCCGGGCGGGCTGATCGCCGGCCAGGGCCCGCTGCAGCTCCGGAACCGCTACAGTGGCTCGAATCGCGCAGTGAAGTGTCGCAGCCGCTGCGGCTGTTCCACGATCTTCAGACCCCGCAGCTCGCGCCGGCTTGCAACGATCTCGCCGAATACTTCAACCACATAGTCGGCGTGCGCCTGGGTGTAGACACGCCTCGGCATGGCAAGGCGCACGAGGTCCATCATCGCCGGCCGCTCGCCCCCATCACTCTGCCGACCGAACATCACCGAGCCGATCTCGCAACTGCGGATTCCGCCGTACTCGTAGAGCGCTACCGCCAGCGCCTGCCCCGGGTACTGAAGCGGTGGGATGTGATCGAGAAAGGCACGGGCATCGACGAAGACTGCGTGTCCACCGCTTGGCTCCATCACCGGCACACCGAGCGCGCGCAGCCGCTCGAGGATGTATTCGTTGGTCCGCAAGCGGTAGCGCAGGTAGTCCTCATCGATGACCTCGGCGAGTCCTTGGGCGATAGCCTCCAGGTCCCGGCCCGCAAGCCCTCCGTAGGTCGGGAATCCCTCCGTCAGGATGAGCCGCTCGCGAGCGCGTTGCGCAAGCCCATCATCGTTCAAGGCGAGCCAGCCACCGATGTTGGCAAAAGCGTCCTTCTTGGCGCTCATCGTCATTCCATCGGCCACGCAGAACATGTCGCGGACGATATCCGCCACCGCACGGCCCTGCTGACCGCGCTCGCGCAGCTTGATGAAGTATGCGTTCTCGGCAAACCGGCAGCCGTCGATGATGAGCGGCTTGCCGTAGCGATGGGCAAGCTCTGCGGTGGCGTGGATGTTCTGCAGGCTCACCGGTTGGCCACCGCCGGCGTTATTCGTTACCGTCAGCATGACAGCAGGCACCTCGACACCGCGTTCCTCGAGCAGCGCCTGCAGCCGCGCAAGATCTATGTTGCCTTTGAAGGGATGCCGGGAGGCTGGATCGCGCCCCTCGGCGAGCAGCAGATCGAGGGCCTGCGCGCCGCTCGCCTCGATATTGCCACGAGTGGTGTCAAAGTGCGTATTGGACGGGATCACGCGACCGGCGCCGCCAATCAAAGAACACAGGATGGCCTCCGCCGCGCGCCCCTGGTGAGTCGGGATTACATGCTTAAACGGCATCAGCGCCTTCACCGCCGCCTCGAAGCGGTAAAACGACGGCGAGCCGGCATAGGATTCATCCCCGAGCATGAGCGCCGCCCATTGGCGGGCGCTCATCGCGCTGGTGCCGGAATCGGTGAGCAGATCGATGGTGACGTCCTCGGAGCGCAGCGCGAAGAGATTCCAGTGCGCCGCCTGCAGCAGCGCGCGCCGTTCGGCGCGGGTCGTGAGGCGGATGGGCTCGACGGACTTGATGCGGAACGGCTCGATGATGGTTTTCATGCACCCCCCTCATTGATCTGTGTCGCATCAGCCTACGAAACTGGTTGGAAATATTGTCCCTCTTTGGGCCAGAATCCGACTTTCGCCCAGCACATTGTCTCCGCATTCCTATGCTTGGCAGTGCATTCGTCCTGCTTAGCCTCTGGGGAAGCTTTGGCTGGGCCTTCGGTGCAGGCGTGCGCCGCGTTCGGCTCGGCATCGCAGACGTCCTCAGCGCCTCGATCTATGCGGCGACCCGGCGCACGAGGACCTCGGAGTCCTTGCCCCGATACCCACAATGTGGCGAGTTCTCCTCGATGCGGGTGCGGCGCCAGAGGCATTTGCGGGCGCGTAGAGCTCAATCGCCGCAGGCAGCCCCTCATGGATCAAGCTCGCGGGCGAATCTGCTCTCCGCAGCCCCGCTGTGCTTCGCGGCTTGAGATGGCATACGACCGCATCGCCGAACACCCTGCACCGCCGCTGGATTTCAACGCACCTGTCTTGCGCTCGCTGCGAGTCTCTGGCCGGCGAAGCCCGCGGAATCATGTCCGCAACACAGACCGCCGCGGCTCCCGCGCCCCGACGTCCCGATGGCGCCAGGGGCGCAGTTACTCCTCTTGCGGCGCGTACGCCGTCCCGACCGCACCGCTCGATACGGCCGGCCGGTGCGCAAATCCGCGCAGGCACCCTCAGGATCTCGCGGTGCCACCAAGAGCCCGTGCCGCTCCTAATGAGCGCGCGCGTGCTTCAGGACCACGGACTTGGCCTCTATCTGTGCGAGAGTACGCAGATTCATGGCGAGGCATCCTCCGCCGCCGCATGGTATGCTGCCGCCCTCAGCACTCTCGATGCGCTTCCTGCGCCCCCTCCCCAAAAGACCGGCTTCGCGGGCCCCAAGACCGCGCCCACGGAGACCATGAAAGTCCCCCAAGACCTGCAGCCATTGATCGACGACGGCGTCATCGATGAAGTGATCCGCTCACTCAAGAGCGGCAAGGAAGCCACCGTTTACCTCGTGCGCTCCGGAACTCACCTTCGCTGCGCGAAGGTCTATCGGGACATGACGCAGCGCAGTTTCCAGAGGCGCGCGCAGTACCAGGAGGGTCGCAAAGTCCGCGGCAGCCGCGAAACGCGCGCCATGAACCGCGGCACACGGTTCGGCCGCCGAGAACAGGAGCACGAATGGAAAAACGCCGAAGTCGATGCGCTGTATCGGCTCGCGGCAGCGGACGTGCGCGTCCCCCGGCCCTTCGGCTATTTCAACGATGTGCTGATCATGGAACTCGTCACGGACGCATCGGGAGATCCGGCACCGCGGCTGGGCGAGGTGGAACTCTCGCCGGATGTCGCGCGGGAGTATCACATTTTTCTCATGCGGCAGGTCGCGCGCATGCTGAGCCTGGGCCTGATCCACGGAGATCTCTCGGAATTCAACATCCTGCTTGCGCCGGACGGACCCGTCATCATCGATCTGCCTCAGGTCGTCAACGCATCGGGAAACAATGCCGCTTTCGCCATGCTGGAGCGGGACGTTAACAACATCAGAACCGCACTCGGGCGGTTTGCGCCCGAGTTGCTGCAAACCGAGTTCGCCCTCGAGATGTGGGCGCTGTATGAAACGGGCGAGCTGCATCCGCACAGCCGCCTCACGGGCATAGTCGTCCGTGACGAGCCGCCGGCCGACCCCGCCAGCGTCATCGAGGTAATCGAGGATGCCCGGGAAGAAGCACTCCGCCGACGCATCGGCCGGGAAGAACGAGTCGAGTAACTGATATGAGCAATGAGCAGCCGCCTGCCGGCTTTCACGAGCTGGGCCTGAGCGCACCGATTCTCCAAGCGCTGACGGCCGTGGGCTATGAAACGCCCTCTCCGATCCAGGCGCAGACCATCCCTGTGCTGCTTGCGGGCTCGGACCTGCTGGGGCAGGCGCAGACCGGCACCGGCAAGACGGCGGCCTTCGCGCTGCCGATCCTCACGCAGATCGATCTGGCACAGATGAGTCCGCAAGCGCTCGTGCTCGTGCCGACTCGCGAGCTCGCCATCCAGGTTGCGGAGGCCTTTCAGCGCTACGCCGCGCATTTGAAGGGCTTCCATGTCTTGCCGCTCTATGGTGGCCAGAGCTATGTCCCACAGCTCAAGGGCCTCAAGCGCGGCGTGCACGTCGTGGTCGGTACACCCGGACGGATCATGGACCACATGACTCAGGGCACGCTGAAGCTCGACACCATCCGCTTCATCGTGCTCGACGAAGGCGACGAGATGCTGCAGATGGGCTTCGTCGATGCGATCGAATGGATATTGGAACAGGCGCCCAAGCAGCGTCAGACTGCGCTCTTCTCCGCCACGCTGCCTCCCGCGATCCGCCGCATCGCGCACACTCACATGCACGATCCGGCGCAGATCACGATCCAGAACCGCGCTAGCACCACACCGAAGATTCGCCAACGCTACTGGCTGGTGAGCGGCCTGCACAAGCTCGATGCGCTCACCCGGGTCCTGGAAGCGGAACCCTTCGAAGGCATGATCGTCTTCGTGCGAACGAAGCTCGAAACGACCGAGCTGGCCGAACGTCTCGAGGCGCGCGGCTTCAACGTTGCCGCGCTGCACGGCGATATTCCTCAACAGCAGCGCGAACGCACGATCGCTCGCCTGAAGGCGGGACAAGTCGACATCGTCGTCGCGACCGACGTCGCCGCGCGCGGCCTCGACGTCGAGCGAATCTCCCACGTCGTCAACTATGACATTCCGTACGATGCGCAGACGTACATCCACAGGATCGGCCGCACCGGTCGCGCCGGACGCAACGGCGAGGCGATCCTGTTCGTCGCGCCACGCGAACGGAACATGTTGCGCGTCATCGAGCGCTCGACCAAGCAGTCCATCGAACGCATGCAGCTGCCCAGCGTCGCGGACATCAATGAGCGGCGGATTCTCAAATTCAAGGAGACCCTCGCGAGCGCGGCGCGCAGCGGCGAAGGCAAGGTGTTCCAGCCGCTCATCGAGCAGATCGAACGCGAGCAGAACTTGCCTGCGGTGGAAATCGCCGCAGCCTTGGCGGGCCTCCTGCAAGGCTCGGCCCCATTCCTGCTGACACCCAAGCCCGGCGCGCCGCACGAGGAAGCATCACCGGAGGACCGGGTCCACGACGAGCCGGGAAGCGGCCGAGAGAGCGGTGCAAGGGACGGCGGCCCGATGGCTAAGCCGCGGTCGCGTCACGGCGCCAGGAGAGGTCCTAGGCTCGAGAGCTACCGCATCGAAGTCGGCCATGCACACGGCGTTCAACCCGGAAATATCGTCGGCGCCATCGCCAACGAGGCGGGCCTTGAGGGGCGCAATATCGGACA
>JAKAYU010000029.1 GCA_021809525.1 Pseudomonadota bacterium
AAGTGGGCACGGTCGTGACCTGCGAGTGAGCCGATTCGGCCCGGAGTGTGACCATGCTCGATGACCTGAAAAAAGACGCGCGCGAGCGCATGGCCAAATGCGTGCATAGCTTCCAGGCCGACTTGAAGAAGCTGCGCACGGGGCGGGCGCACCCGAGCCTGATCGAGCACCTGAAGGTCGATTACTACGGCTCGGAGGTGCCGCTGCAGCAGGTGGCGAGCATCGCCGTCGAGGACGGGCGCACGCTCGTGATCTCCCCGTGGGAGAAGGCCGTGGTGTCCGCGATCGAGAAGGCGATCTTCAAGTCCGATCTCGGCCTGACGCCGATGACCGCCGGCACCGTCATCCGCATCCCGATGCCGCCGCTGACCGAGGAGCGCCGCCGCGAGATCACGAAGGTGCTCAAGGCCGACGCCGAGAACGCGCGTGTCGCGGTGCGCAACGTGCGCCGCGACGTGATGAACGACGTGAAGGAAATGCTCAAGGAGAAGCTGATCACGCAGGACGACGAGCGGCGCGCGGAGGCGGACATCCAGAAGCTCACCGACAAGCACGTTGCCGACATCGAGCAGCTTCTGGCGGCGAAGGAAAAGGAAGTCATGCAGGTCTGATGGCGCGCGCCGTGTCCGACAACGCCGTGCCCGCAGCGCTGCCCCGTCACATCGCCATCACCATGGACGGCAATGGCCGCTGGGCGGCCGCGCGCGGCTTGGCGCGCTCGGCGGGGCACAAGGCGGGGCTCGCTCCGGTGCGGCTGTGCGTGGGTGAGTGCTCGCGCCTGGGCATCGAGGCGCTCACCCTGTTCGCGTTCTCGAGCGAGAACTGGTCACGTCCGGCCGAGGAGGTCGCGAGCCTGATGGGACTGTTCCTCGAGGCGATCGACCGCGAGGTCAACGAGCTCGACCGGCAGGCCGTGCGGCTGCGCATCATCGGCAACCGCCGGGCGCTCTCGGTGCGGCTGCAGGGGCAGATCGCTGCCGCCGAGCAGCGCACGGCCGGCAACATGGGCCTGAAGCTGCAGGTCGCGGTCAGCTACGGCGGCCGCTGGGACATCGTGCAGGCGGCCCGCTCGCTCGCCGAGCAGTGCGCGAGCGGCGCGCTCTCGCTCGCCGCGATCGACGAGGCGCGCTTCGCTGCGGCGCTCGAGCTCGGCGATCTGCCCGATCCGGATCTGCTGATCCGTACTGGCGCGGAGCGGCGCATCAGCAATTTCCTGCTGTGGAACCTCGCCTACGCGGAGCTGTATTTCAGTGACCGGCTCTGGCCGGACTTCGATGCCGAGGAGTTCGCCGCCGCGCTCGCGTTCTTCGCCGGGCGCGAGCGGCGCTTCGGCCACACGGGCGGGCAGCTTGCCGCGCCGGCCCCCGGGCGCAGCGGCGCGGCGTTGAAAGCGGCACCGTGAGCGAATCGCTGCGCAAACGCATCGCCACCGCCGCCGTTCTGATCGCGCTGCTGCTCGCGGTGCTGTTCGCGCTGCCCGCGGCCGGTACGCTCGGACTGCTCACCCTCGTGGTGCTGCTCGGGGCATGGGAGTGGTCGGCTTTCCTCAAGCCGCGCCGGCGCGCCGTGCGTGCGCTGTACGTGGCGCTGATCGCGCTCGCGCTGCCGCTCGCCTGGCGCCTGACCGCCACGCGCGAGGGACTGCAGCTGCTGCTCGGCGCGGCAGGGTTGTGGTGGCTGCTCGCCCTGGGCTGGATCGTGCTCGCCCCGCAGCGCGTGCGCCCCTGGTCGGCCGCCTTGGCCGGGCTGTGCGCGCTGGTGCCCGCCTGGCTCGCGCTCGCGCGGCTGCGCCTCGGGGGGCTGCGCGGGGCGGAGTGGGTCCTGTTCTGTCTGCTGCTGGTGTGGACGGCCGATATCGGGGCGTACTTCGCCGGCCGGCACTTCGGGCGGCGGCGCCTCGCCCCGTTGGTCTCCCCGGGCAAGACCTGGGAAGGGGTCCTCGGAGGCACCGCGGCGTGCATTCCGGTGGCGATCGCGGGCAGTTTCTGGTTCAGTGTGCCCCTGGGATGGTTTTTGGTGCTGTGCCTGGCGGCGGTGGCCTGCTCCATCGTCGGGGATTTGACCGAGAGTCTGCTGAAGCGCTTCGCGGGAGTGAAGGACAGCGGCACGCTCTTTCCGGGGCACGGCGGAGTCATGGACCGTATCGACAGCCTGACCGGGGCCGCTCCGGTGCTGTTGCTCGGTCTCACGTTATTGGGAGTTCTGCCATGATTGGCGTGGTCGTTCTCGGTTCCACCGGCTCGATCGGCGAGAGCACGCTCGATGTGCTCGCACGCCATCCGGATCGTTTCCGCCTGGTCGGGATCGGCGCTCACCGCAGCGTCGAGAAGCTCGCCGAGCAGATTGTGTGCTACCGGCCGGCCTACGCCGCGCTCGCCGACGACACCGCTGCGCGCTCGCTCGCCGAGCGTCTCGGCCATGGCGCGCCCGGCACGCGGCTGCTCGCGGGCAAGGACTCCCTCACCGCGCTCGCCACGCTGGCGGAGGCCGACTGCGTGATGGCGGCGATCGTGGGGGCGGCCGGACTGCCCTCGACGCTCGCGGCGGCGCGCGCCGGCAAGCGGCTGCTGCTCGCGAACAAGGAATCGCTGGTGATGTCCGGGCCGCTGCTGATGCAGGCGGTCCGCGACGGCGGGGCGACGCTGCTGCCCATCGACAGCGAGCACAACGCCATCTTCCAGTGCCTGCCGCACGGCTCGAGCGCCGGGGCCACCCCGGCCGGTGTGCGGCGGGTGCTGCTGACCGCCTCGGGCGGCCCGTTCCGCGACTGGAGCGCCGAGGCCATCGCCGCGGCGGACCCGGAGGCGGCCGTCGCGCACCCGAACTGGGTGATGGGCCGCAAGATCTCGGTCGACTCCGCAACGCTCATGAACAAGGGCCTGGAGCTCATCGAGGCGTGCTTTCTGTTCGGCCTGCCGCCGGCGCAGGTGGACATCGTCGTGCACCCGCAGAGCATCATCCATTCGCTGGTCGAGTACGTCGACGGCTCGCTGCTCGCGCAGCTCGGCTCGCCCGATATGCGCACGCCCATCGCCTATGCGCTCGCCTGGCCCGAGCGCATGGACTCCGGTGTGGCGTTTCTCGATCTGATCAAGACCGCGCATCTGGACTTCCGCGCCCCCGATCCGCAGCGTTTCCCGTGCCTGCGGCTCGCCGGGCAGGCAGCCCGCGCCGGCGGACTTGCGCCGGTGACGCTCAACGCCGCCAACGAAATCGCGGTGCACGCCTTCCTCGAGCGGCGGTTGAACTTTCCCGGGATTGCCTCGGTCATTGAGGAGGTGATCACACGCTCTACCGCGGGGCCAATCGGCGGATTGGATGATGTCATGGCCGCCGATGCCGAAGCGCGGCGGCTGGCGCACGAGCGCATTGCGGCACGTGCGCGCGGGGGCGCGCAGGTGGCCGTCGGGGGCGCGCGCGCATGAGCGTGCTGTGGTACCTGTTGTGGTTCGCCGTCGCCGTGAGCCTGCTCGTCACGGTGCACGAGTTCGGCCACTTCTGGGTAGGCCGGCGGCTCGGCCTGAAGGTGCTGCGCTTCTCGGTGGGCTTCGGCAAGCCGATCCTCTCCTGGCGCGGTCGCGACGGGGTGGAGTACTGGATCTGCCCGATCCCGCTCGGCGGCTACGTCAAATTCCTCGATGAGCGCGAGGGGCCGGTGCCGGCGGCCGAACTGCCGCGCTCGTTCACGCGAGTGCATCCGCTGCGGCGCGTGCTGGTGCTGCTGGCCGGTCCCGGGTCGAACTTCCTCTTCGCGGTGCTCGTGCTCGCCGGGATGTTCTGGGCGAGCGGGCTGACGCGCTGGCTGCCGGTGGTCGGCGATGTGACCGCCGGCTCGATCGCCGCGCGCGCCGGCGTGCGCAGCGGAGAGCGGATCGTGGCGATCAACGGCGTGCCGGTCGACAGCCAGAGCGAGGTGCGCATGCGGCTGCTCGAGGTGATGAGCGGCAGCGGCAACGCGCTGCTCACCCTGCGCGCCGGGGACGCACCGCCGCACCAGGTGGATCTCGACGTGCGCGACCCGGCGCAGCGGCGGCGGCTCACCGGGCCTTCCGGCCCCATGGGCGGACTCGGGATGCACTTCTGGGAGCCGAGCATCCCGCCGGTGCTCGGGCGGGTCCTGCCCGGCGGGCCGGCGGCGCGCGCCGGCCTGGCCGCCGGGGACCGGATCGTGGCCGTCGACGGGCATCCGATGAAGGATTTCCAGGACGTGGTGGCGGCGATCAGCCCCAATCCCGGCAAGACGCTCGCCATCACCTATCGGCGCGGCCGGATCGAGCGCACCGTCGAGGTCACCACGGCGAGCGTGACCGTGGCCGGCCGGCGCATCGGGCGTATCGAGGCCGAAGAGCCCCTCACGATGCACTATCCGCCGGGCATGGTGCGCCACATGCCACTCGGGCCGCTCGCGGCCCTCGGCAAGTCCTGCGCGCGGATCTGGACGCTGACGGTGCTGCAGGTGCGGCTGCTGTGGCGCATGATGCTCGGGCGGGTGTCGATCAAGAATCTCGGCGGGCCGCTCACGATCGCGCAGGAGGCGGGCCAGTCCGCCAGCGCCGGGGCGAGTTCGTTTCTCGGCTTTCTCGTGCTGATTTCCCTCGAGCTCGGCTTTCTCAACCTGCTGCCGATTCCGATTCTCGACGGCGGGCAGGTCGTCTTTCAGCTGCTCGAGTGGGTCAAGGGAGCGCCGCTGTCGGAGCGGGCGCAAATCATCGGTCAGCAGGTCGGGATCGCCCTGCTGATCGTGCTGATGGGAGTGGCGCTGTTCAATGACATCGCCCGCCAGTTCAGCTGACTGTTGCACACACTAAAGCCGGATCGCACTTGAGGTCCGCTCGTCTCCGCGCGGCGCTGCCGTCCGGGGCACCGGGGGTTACATACGTGATCGATGCAGAAGATTGGGGCCAAATGTTTCGCTACGTGACAAATCGGATGGTTGCCGTATGAGGCGCCGAATCGGACTGCTGGGCGTGGCGCTCGCCGTTCACTCGGCGCTCGCGCTCGCGCAGAACGGCGTCTCCTCCTCCACGGCGGATTTCACCGTCGGCAACATCAAGGTGGAAGGCCTGCAGCGCATCTCCGAGGGCACGGTCTTCAACTATCTGCCGGTGAACATCGGCGATACGCTCGACCCGCGCAAGGTGCGCCAGGCGATCCGCGCGCTGTATGCGACCGGGTTCTTCCGCGACGTGGAAATGCGCCGCCAGGGCAATACCCTCATCGTGGTGGTGGCCGAGCGGCCCTCGATCGAGAGCTTCACGATCAAGGGCAACAAGGCGATCAAGACCAAGGCGCTGATGAAGTCGCTGCGCAACGTCGGACTCGCCCCGGGCAAGATCTTCGACCGCTCGGTGCTGCAGCAGGTCACCGAGTACCTCACCGACATGTACTACGGGCGCGGCAAGTACGGGGTGCGCATCAACACCAAGGTGATCCCCGATACCGACAACCGCGTCAAGATCAACATCAACATCGTCGAGGGCTCGCGCGCGGTCATCCGCTCGATCAACATCGTCGGTGCCACGCATTTCCCGCAGAGCCAGATCCTGTCGCATTTCCACCTGAAGACGCCGGACTGGCTGTCGTGGTACAAGGACGACGACCGCTACTCGCGCGCGACCCTGAAGGGCGATCTGGAGCGGCTGCGCGATTTCTACATGAACCGCGGCTACGCGAACTTCGCGATCCGCTCCACGCAGGTGCAGATCAGCCCCGACAAGAAGAACATCTACATCAACGTCAGCATCAGGCAGGGCGGGGTGTTCCGCATCGCGAGCGTGAAGCTCGCCGGCACCTTCGTGGTGCCGAAGGCGCAGCTCGAGCGCCTGGTGGTGGTCAAGCCCGGGCAGGTGTTCGACCGCGAGCGCATCACCGCCACGCAGAAGCTCATCCAAGACCGGCTCGGCGAGTACGGTTATGCCTTCGCCAAGGTCGATCCGGTACCGACCCCGGATGCCAAGACCCACAGAGTCGCGCTCACCTTCTTCGTCGACCCGGGCGACCGGGTGTACGTGCGCAAGATCACCTTTTCCGGTGAGACCGCCATCAACGACGTGGTGCTCAGGCGAGAGCTGCGCCAGCTCGAGGGCGGGTGGCTCTCGAACGTCGCGCTCGAGCGCTCGAAGTTCTTCCTGCAGCGCCTGCCGTACGTGAAGCACGTGAGCTACTCGACGCACCGGGTGCCGGGCTCGCCCGATGAGGTGGACGTCGACTACAAGATCAAGCAGGGGCCGGCCGCGCAGCTCTCAGGCGGCATCGGCTACTCGGCGATGTACAAGCTGATGCTGAACGCGAACTTCGCCGACGCGGACTTCCTCGGCACCGGCAACCGCCTGTCGATCAACCTGCAGGGCGGAGCGTTCGACAAGCTCTACAGCGTCAGCTACACCAACCCGTACATGACCATGAACGGGGTGTCGCAGACGCTCGCGGTGAGCTACAACGACGCCACGCAGTTCGTCTCCTCCTCCTCGAGCTTCGACTCGAAGACGATCAACCTCGGTCCCACCTGGTCGTATCCGATCAGCGAGTTCCAGTACGTGTCCTTCGGCGCGGCGTTCGAGGATGCGCAGCTGCTCACCAGCTCCATCGGCAGCGCCGAGCAGGCCCAGCAGTGGGTGCGGGAGAACGGCAACTCCTACAGCCGCTTGGTGCATGAGGACTACAGCAACAACGACTTCGTGTTCTACGGCACGAACTACCACGACGTGCAGCTGCTGCTCGGCTGGCAGATCGATGACCGCAACCGCACGCTGTTCGCCGACCGCGGCATGCGGGCGGCGCTGAACGCGAGCGCCACGATCCCGGGCAGCAGCTCGGTCAAGTACTACGTCGCGAGCGCGCTCTATCAGCAGTACGTTCCGCTGTGGCGGCACTACCTGACGCTCTCGTTCCACGAGCGCGTCGATTACGGCGCCGGCTTCGGGGGCACCACGGGTCTGCCGCCCTACCGGCTCTTCTTCGGCGGCGGCCCGGACTCGGTGCGCGGCTTCCGCGAGAGCTGGCTCGGGCCGCGCGACAACTTCGGCAACCCCTACGGCGGCAACTTCGACATCATCAGCCAGAACGAGCTGCTGCTGCCGATCCCGGCCAAGTGGCGCCAGACCGCCCGGGTGAGCCTGTTCTTCGACGTCGGCAACGTCTTCTACACCGGGAGCCTGGTGAAGTTCTACGAGCCCGACAACGTCACGCCGGTGACCTACCACCTGCACGGCTGGGGGTCGCTGAAGCGCTCGGTGGGCCTGGCCGTGGAGTGGCTCTCGCCCATGGGCCTGTTCCGCTTCAGCTACGGGGTGCCGCTGAACGCCACGCACGCCACGCAGAACACCTGGGGGGATCAGACCAGCGGCTTCCAGTTCACGGTGGGCCAGGCCTTCTAGAGGCCCGGGCATGTCCCGGCGAGGGATGGTAAGATCGCTCGCTTAGCCGCCCCGATGAGGGGCGGATGTGCATTACACATACCTTTTGTCCGCAATTTCGAGGTGGGTTTCCGTGAAGCGCTTGAGCAGAAGCCATTCGTTCGTTTGGATGATCGCCGCCGGCTTGCTGGTGTCGGCACTGGCCGCCGCGAGCGCCCAGGCCGCGGCCTTGAAGATCGGGGTGGTCAATTACGGGGTGCTCGTGCAGTCCTCGCCGCAGTACAAGGCGGCCATCGCCTCCCTGCGCGCGGAATTCCTGCCCAAGCAGAAGCAGCTGCAGGCCGAGGCGAAGGCGCTGCAGGCCAAGCAGCAGAAGCTGCAGCGCAATGAGGCGACCATGACCCAGGATCAAGTCGCCCAGGCCGAACTGGATCTGCGCGAGAAGGTCGAGTCCTTCCGTCAGGAGTCGGGCAAGGTCCAGGATGCCCTGAACACGCGCCGGACCGAGCTGTTCACCAAGGTGCAGAACGCCATCGCGCTGGTCGTGCAGCGCTATGCCAAGCAGCACGGCTACAACCTGGTGATGATGAACGACGGGGTGATCTACGCCGACTCGGGGCTCGATCTGACTCCGGCGATTCTGCAGATCCTGAAGGCCGCTCCGGCGGGCAAATAACCGCCGTTCGCCATGAGCGTCTCGATCGGGGAGCTCGCCGTGCGCTTCGGCTGTGAGCTCAGGGGCGATCCGGGCGTGCAGGTCGAGCGGGTGGCGAGCCTGGCGCAGGCCGACGGGCAGTCGGTGGCCTTTGTCGCCAACCCCCGCTATCGGGCGCAGCTCGCGGCGACGCGGGCCGGGGTGGTCGTACTTGATGAGGCGAGCGCCGCGGCCTGTCCGGTCGCGGCGCTCGTGTGCGCCAACCCCCATGCGCTGTTCGCGCGCATCGCGGCGGTGCTGCATCCGGCGCCCGCCGGCCCCCCGGGGGTGCATCCCTCCGCCGTGGTGGCCGCCGACGCGGTGCTTGACCCCAGCGCCCACATCGGACCCCTGAGCGTCATCGGCAGCGGCGTGGTGGTCGGCGCGCGCGCCTACATCGGTCCGCAGTGCCTGCTCGAGGATGGCGTGCGCATCGGCCAGGATGTGCGGCTCGTCGCGCGGGTCACTCTCTGCCGCGGCGTCACGCTCGGCGAGCGCTCGATCGTGCAGCCCGGCGCGGTGATCGGCGGAGACGGCTTCGGCTTCGCCCAGGAGGCGGGGCGGTGGCTGAAGGTGCCGCAGACCGGCAGCGTGCGCATCGGCGCGGACGTGGAGATCGGCGCCAATACCACCGTCGACCGCGGGGCGATCGAGGATACGGTGATCGAGGAGGGCGCCAAGCTCGATAACCTGATTCAGATCGGGCACAACGTGCGCATCGGCGCGCACAGCGCGCTCGCGGCGTGCGTCGGGGTATCCGGCAGCACCAGCATCGGCCAGCGCTGCATGATCGGCGGGCAGGTGGGCATCGGGGGCCACCTGAGCATCTGCGATGATGTGATGATCACCGGCTGCACCATGGTGAGTCATTCGGTCAGCCGGCCCGGCGTATACTCCGGCGGCATTCCACTCGAGGAGGCGCACACCTGGCGCCGCCTGGTCGGGCGCTTCAAGCGCCTCGAATCCCTGGCACAGCGGCTGAAGGCGCTCGAGCGCCATTTCGTCTCCGCGCAGGATCTGGAAGAGGACGATGACTGAAGCGCAAATCGACATACACGGCATCCTGAAGCTGCTGCCGCACCGCTATCCGTTCATGCTGGTCGACCGAGTGCTCGAATGGCACGCCGGGCAGAGCATCCGCGCGCTGAAGAACGTCACCTACAACGAGCCGTTTTTCCCCGGGCATTTCCCCAGCCGGCCGGTGATGCCGGGGGTGATCATCATCGAGGCGCTGGCGCAGACCGCCGGCATCCTCACGTTCTTGAGCACGGACATCGTGCCGCACGAGGACAGCCGCTTTTATTTCGTCGGCATCGACAAGGCACGCTTCAGAAAGCCCGTCGAGCCCGGCGATCAGCTCATTCTCACCGCCACGGTCGATCGCTGTCTGCGCGGCATCTGGCGCTTCTGCACCCGCGCGGCGGTCGGCGAAGATGAGGTGGCGCACGCGGAAATCATGGTCACCCCGGAGGCCGGGAAGTGATCGATCCGCATGCCATCGTCTCGCCGCGCGCCGAACTTGCCGCGGACGTCTCGGTGGGCCCGTTCAGCATCATCGGTCCGGACGTCACCATCGGCCCGCGCACCGTGATCGGTCCGCACGTCGTGATCAACGGCCCGACGCGCATCGGCGCGGACAACCACGTGTTTCAGTTCGCCTCGCTCGGCGATGCGCCGCAGGACAAGAAGTACCGCGGCGAGCCGACGCGGCTCGAGATCGGCGAGCGCAACGTGTTCCGCGAGAACACGACCGTCAACCGCGGCACCGCGCACGACCACGGGGTCACGCGCATCGGCGATGACAACCTGTTCATGGCCTACTCGCACGTGGCGCACGACTGCACGGTCGGCAGCAACACCGTGTTCGCCAACTGCGCGGCGCTCGGCGGGCACGTGCAGATCGGCGACTGGGTGATTCTCGGCGGGCTGACCGCCGTGCACCAGTTCACCAAGATCGGCGCGCACGCCTTTCTTGCCGGCGGGGCGATCGTCACGCGCGACGTGCCCCCGTTCGTGATGGTGGCGGGCAACCCGGCGGTCCCGCACGCGGTCAATTCCGAGGGCCTCAAGCGCCGCGGCTTCACCGCGGCGCAGATCCGCAACATCCGCGAAGCGTACCGCACCGTCTACCGCAGCGATTTGCGCCTGATCGAGGCGCTCGAGCAGCTCGATGCGCGCGCCGCCGAGCAACCCGAAGTGCAGCTGTTCGCCGCCTTCATCCGCAACTCCGGCCGCAGCATCGTGCGATGAGCACGCCGGTGCGCAGCGCGTGCGAGGCCGTCCTTGCGCGCCCGGCGCTGCGCGTGGGGCTGGTGGCCGGGGAGGCCTCGGGCGATCAGCTCGGCGCGGCGCTGATCGGCGCGCTGCGCGAGCGGGTGGGGCGGCTCGAGTGCTTCGGGGTCGCCGGAGCGAAGATGGCCGCCGCCGGGTGCGAGGTCTGGGAGAGCGCCGAGTCGCTCGCGGTCATGGGCTTCACCGAAGTGCTGCCGCATCTGCCGCGCTTGCTGCGCCTGCGCGCGGAGCTCACACGGCGCTTCACCGAGGCGCGCCCCGACGTGTTCATCGGCATCGATGCGCCGGCATTCAATCTCGGGCTGGCCGCGCGCCTGCACGGCGCGGGCATCACCACGGTGCAGTACGTCGCGCCGCAGGTCTGGGCGTGGCGGCAGAGCCGGGTGCGCAAGATTGGCCGCGCCTGCGATCTGGTGTTGTGTCTGCTGCCGTTCGAGACGGGCTTCTATGCCCGCCACGGGGTGGTCGCGGAGTTCGTGGGACATCCGCTCGCCGATCAGATCCCCTTGGCGGCCGACCGTGCCGGCGCGCGCGATGCGCTCGGTCTGCCTGCCGAGGGCATCGTGGTGGCGCTGCTGCCGGGCAGCCGCGCAGCAGAGGTGGACCGCCTGGGGGGAGAGTTCCTCGCCGCGGCCGCTTGGATTGCCGCTCGACGGCCCGAGGTGCGGTTCGTGGCGCCGATGGCGAGCGCGCGCGCGAGAGAGATTTTTCAGAGCAAGCGCGCGGAAGTTCCGGAATCTCCTGAAGTTCTCATCACCGATGGGCAGGCGCAGCGCGTGCTGGCGGCCTGCGATGGCGCGCTGGTGGCCTCCGGAACCGCTACACTGGAAACGCTGCTCTCGAGGCGCGTGATGGTGGTGGCGTATCGGCTGGGCAGCCTCACGGCGTTTCTCCTGCGGAGACTCCGGCTGGTGAAAGTCCCCTATTTCTCACAACCGAATCTGCTCCTCGGCCGCGCGTTCGTGCCCGAGTTCTTCCAGGAGCAGGTGCGCCCCGCGGCCCTCGGCGAGGCGCTGCTCGGGCGCCTGGAGGATGCCGCCTACCGGCGGGAGCTCGCGGTCGAGTTCGAGCGCGTGCATCGCGAGCTGCGCCGCGGGGGAGCCGGGCGGGCGGCCGATGCGATTCTGGGCCGTCTCGAGCGCCTCTCGGCTGCGCAGGGGCACTCGTGAACGGGTGGCAGGTGAGTGGGTGCGTTGCGGGCGTCGATGAGGCCGGCCGCGGGCCGCTCGCCGGGCCCGTGATCGCCGCGGCGGTGATCCTCGATCCGGCGCAGCCGATCGAGGGGCTCGCCGATTCCAAGACGCTCAGCGAAGCGGCCCGCGAGCGCCTGGCTGCGCTCATCCGCGCCCGCGCGCGCGCCTGGGCGCTCGGCAGCGCCGAGCGCGCGGAAATCGATTCGCTCAACATTCTGCAGGCGACGCTGCTGGCGATGCGCCGCTCGCTCCTGGCGCTGCCGGTGCGGCCGCGGCACGTGCAGATCGATGGCAACCGCGCCCCGGCGCTCGCGGATCTGGGCTGCAGCGTCGAGACAGTGGTGCGCGGCGATGCCACGGTGGCGGCGATCGGCGCCGCCTCGATCCTCGCCAAGACCCACCGCGATGCGCTGATGCGCTCGCTCGATCGGGT
Source organism: Pseudomonadota bacterium (assembly GCA_021809525.1). GTDB lineage: Bacteria > Pseudomonadota > Gammaproteobacteria > Steroidobacterales > Steroidobacteraceae > 13-2-20CM-66-19. The sequence continues at coordinate 11,968 of JAKAYU010000029.1, forward strand.
GCATCCGGGCTACGGGTTCGCCCGCCACAAGGGCTACGGCACCGCGGCGCACCTGGCGGCGCTGCGCGCGCTCGGACCCTCTGCGGAACATCGTCTCTCGTTCGCGCCGGTGCGGGCAGCCCTGGGAGGGCCGTTGCGGTGAGCGCCGGGTTCGTCCACCTGCGCCTGCACACCGAGTACTCGCTGATCGACAGCGTGGTGCGCGTGCCGGAGCTGATGGAGGCGGTCGCCGGCGCCGGCATGGCGGCCGTGGCCCTCACCGACCAGAGCAACCTCTTTGCGATGGTGAAGTTCTACCGCGCGGCGCTCGCGCGCGGGGTCAAGCCGCTGATCGGCGTCGATCTGCTCATCCGCGAGGGCGGCGAGCATCACTCGCCGAGCCGGCTGACGCTGATCTGTCAGTCCCAGAGCGGCTATCGCAACGTGACGCGGCTGGTCAGCCGCGCCTATCTCGAGGGCCAGCAGCGCGGCGTGCCGATGATCGAGCGGGAGTGGCTCACGCGGGAGGCGCTCGAGGGGCTGATCGGCCTCTCGTGCGCCGCCGAGGGCGACCTCGGGCGCGCGCTCGCCAACGGCCGCGAGGCGGACGCCGAGGCGGCGCTCGAGCGCTGGCTCGAGCTGCTGCCCGATCGCTACTACATCGAGCTGCAACGGCTCGGCCGGCCGGGCGAGGAGGCCTACATCGCCGCGGCGGTGGGGCTCGCGGCGCGCCGCGGCGTGCCGCTCCTTGCCACCAACGACGTGCGTTTCCTCAGGCGCGAGGACTTCGAGTCGCACGAGGCGCGCGTGTGCATCCACGACGGCACGCAGCTCGCCGACCCCTCGCGCCCGCGCCGTTACAGCCCCGAGCAGTACCTGCGCAGTCCCGGGGAGATGGCCGAGCTGTTCGCCGATATTCCCGAAGCGCTCGCCAATACCGTGGAGGTCGCCCGGCGCGCCTCGCTCGTGCTCGATCTGGGCAAGCCGCGGCTGCCGCCCTATCCGGTGCCCGGGCAGGTAAGCACCGAGGAGTTTCTGCGCGCCGAGGCGGCCGCGGGGCTCGAGCGGCGCCTGCAGGAGCTCGCGCGCGCCGCCACGGCGCCCGATGCGCCCGTTTACCGCGAGCGCCTGGCGAGCGAGCTCGATGTCATCTGTCAGATGGGCTTCGCCGGCTACTTCCTCATTGTCGCGGACTTCATCCGCTGGGCGAAGGGCAACGGCGTGCCGGTCGGCCCCGGACGCGGCTCGGGCGCAGGCTCGCTCGTGGCCTACTGCCTCGGCATCACCGACCTCGATCCGCTGCGTTACGATCTTCTCTTCGAGCGCTTTCTGAACCCCGAACGCGTCTCGATGCCCGATTTCGACGTCGATTTCTGCATGGCCGGGCGCGACCGGGTCATCGAGTACGTCGCGACACGCTACGGGCGCGAGCGAGTCTCGCAGATCATCACCTACGGCACCATGGCGGCCAAGGCGGTGGTGCGCGACGTCGGGCGCGTGCTCGGCATGAGCTACGGATATGTCGACAAGATCGCCAAGCTCATTCCCTTCGAGCTCGGCATCACGCTCGATGAGGCGCTCGAGAAAGAGCCGGAGCTGAAGAGGCTCTATGAGACGGAGGAGGAGATCCGCACGCTGATCGACCTCGCCCGCTCGCTCGAGGGCCTCACGCGCAACGCCGGCATGCATGCCGGCGGGGTCGTCATCGCCCCCTCGGTGCTCACCGACTTCACGCCGCTTTACTGCGATGAGGCGGGCGGCAGCCTCGTCACCCAGTTCGACAAGGACGACGTCGAGGCCGCCGGGCTCGTGAAGTTCGACTTTCTCGGCCTGCGCACCCTCACCGTCATCGACTGGGCGGTCAAGGCGATCAACGCCCGCCGCGCGCAAAGCGGCGAGCCGCCGCTTGACATCGGGAAGATTCCGCTCGATGACGCGCTCACCTACGAGCGCGTGTTCAAGAGCGCGCAAACCGTGGCGGTGTTCCAGTTCGAGTCCGGCGGCATGCGCCGGATGCTCAAGGACGCCAAACCCGATCGCATCGATGATCTGATCGCGCTCGGGGCGCTGTACCGGCCGGGGCCGATGGACCTGATCCCCGAGTACATCGCCTGCAAGCACGGCAAGCAGCCCGAGTACCTGCATCCTGAGATGCGCCAGGTGCTCGGGGTGACCCACGGGGTGTTCGTCTATCAGGAGCAGGTGATGCAGATCGCCCAGCGCCTGGCCGGCTACACGCTCGGGGGGGCCGATCTGCTGCGCCGCGCGATGGGCAAGAAAAAGCCCGAGGAGATGGCCAAGCAGCGCGGGGTGTTCATCGCCGGCGCCGCCGCGCGCGGCATCCCCGAGCCGATCGCCAACGCCATCTTCGATCAGATGGAGAAGTTCGCCGGCTACGGCTTCAACAAGTCGCACGCCGCCGCGTACGCGCTGCTGTCGTATCAGACGGCGTACCTCAAGGCGCACTTCCCGGGCGAGTTCATGGCGGCGGTGCTGTCGGCGGACATGGACCACACCGACAAGGTGGTCACCCTGATCCGCGAATGCGCCGAGATCGGCCTGCAGGTGCTGCCGCCGGATGTGAATCACTCGCAGTACGCCTTCACCGCCGAGGGGCGCATCATCCGCTACGGGCTCGGTGCGGTGCGCGGCGTCGGGCAGGGCGCGGCCGAGGCGCTGATCAGCGAGCGCGAGGCGCGCGGTCCGTTTGCGAGCCTGGAGGATCTGTGCCGCCGGCTCGACCTGCAGAAGCTCAACCGCCGGGTGCTTGAGGCACTGCTGCGCTCGGGCAGCTGCGATGCGCTCGGGGCCAATCGCGCCACGCTCATGGCGCGCCTGCCGATCGCGATGCAGCTCGGCGAGCAGGACTCCAAGGCGAGCCGCGCCGGGCAGGACGACCTGTTCGGCCTCGGCGCGCAGGAGACGAGCGCGCCGGCGCCGAGCGCGCCGGATGAGCTGCCCGAGTGGCCGCAGTCGGTGCGCCTCGCCGGGGAGCGCGAGACGCTCGGGCTGTATCTGACCGGCCACCCGATGGCGGCGTTCGAGTCCGCTCTGGCGCGCCTGGTGAGCCACCGCATCGGGGACCTCATCGGCGAGCGGCCCATGCCCGGGATGGACAGCGGCCGCGGCCGCGGCGGCCGCACGGTGACCGTGGCCGGCCTGATCGACGAGGTGCGCAAGCGCGGCCCGCGCGTGATTCTCACCCTCGATGACGGCACGGGACGGATCGAGGCGAGCCTGTTCGAGGAGCAGTACCAGCAGTACCGCGCGCTCATCGGCAAGGATGCGCTGGTGCTCGCCGAGGGCCAGCTGCGCTTCGATGAATTCTCCGACGGCTGGCGGATCGGGGTGCGCCGCCTGAGCGAGCTCGCCAAGGTGCGCGAGCAGCAGGCGCGGCGCATCGTGCTGAAATGGCCCGCGCGCGCCGATGCCGCCGCGCTGCAGCAGCGCCTGGCGGAGCTGCTCGCGCGCTTTCGCCCCGGGCCGTGCGCGCTCGCGGTGGAGTACACCTGCGCCGGCGCGCGCGGCATGCTCGCCTTCGGCGCCGAGTGGTGCGTGCAGCCGCTCGCCGAGCTCATCGAGGGGCTTGAGCAGCTGCTCGGCGGCTCGGCCGTGCGCGTGCTCTACAGCGCCCCGAGCGATGCCCCGCAGCGCTCGGCCGACGGCCTGTAGGGCGAGCCGCTTGCGCGGCGCTCGCCCCGCCCGTACCCTCGCGCCCAGCACGAGACAACCCCCGGGAAACCGCATGGCCGTCGCCTTTCTCGATTTCGAACAGCCCATCGCCGAGCTCGAAGCGAAGATCGAGGAGCTCAAGCATGTCACCTGCGAGCCCGGGGTCAACATCGAGGAGGAGATCGCGCGGCTGCAGGCCAAGAGCCGCCAGCTCACCACCAGCATCTTCGCGAACCTAACGCCCTGGCAGATCACGCAGCTCGCGCGCCATCCGCAGCGGCCCTACACACTCGATTACATCGGCGCGATCTGCACCGACTTCAGCGAGCTGCACGGGGATCGGATGTACGCCGACGATGCGGCCATCGTCGGCGGGCCGGCGCGCATCGACGGGCGGCCGATCATGCTGATCGGCCACCAGAAGGGGCGCGACACCAAGGAGCGCGTGCGGCGTAACTACGGCATGCCGCGCCCCGAGGGCTACCGCAAGGCACTGCGGCTGATGCAGATGGCCGAGCGCTTCGGGCTGCCGCTGGTGACGCTGATCGACACCCAGGGGGCTTATCCCGGAGTCGGCGCCGAGGAGCGCGGGCAGAGCGAGGCGATCGCGCGCAACCTGCTCGAGATGTCGAGCCTTGCGGTGCCCATCGTCACGGTGGTCACGGGCGAGGGCGGTTCGGGAGGCGCGCTCGCCATCGGCGTGTGCGACCGGCTGTTGATGCTGCAGTACAGCACCTACTCGGTGATCTCCCCGGAGGGCTGTGCCTCGATCCTGTGGAAGAGCCAGGACAAGCGCGAGGCGGCCGCCGAGGCGTTGAACCTCACGGCCGAGCGGCTCGCGCGGCTCGGCCTCGTCGAGCAGGTGATCGAGGAGCCGCTCGGGGGCGCGCACCGCGATCCGGCCGCCACCGCCGCGAATCTGAAGGCGGCCATCCTGACCCATCTCGATGCGCTCGAGGCCCTGCCGCGCGAGCAGCTCGTGGCCGCGCGCGCCGAGCGCATCGCCGCCTTCGGCGTGTACGGTGAGAGCTCCGCGTGAGCAAGGCGGAGCGCCCCCATTGAGCGAGGCGACCCGGGCCCGCGCAGCGCGGGCGTTTTCCTCCGCGCGGCTCATCGAGCGCCTGGGGGAGCTGCTGCCGCAGTTCCCCGACGTGAAGCTGTGCGTCGCCTTCAGCGGCGGAGTGGACTCGACCGCGCTGCTTGCGGCGCTCGCAGGCGCGCGGCCGCGCGCCTTCGGCCTGCGCGCCGCACACATCGATCACGGACTGCATCCGGATTCCTCGCTCTGGAGCCGCCAGTGCCGCCAGCTCGCGCGCCGGCTCGGCGTGCCGCTCACCGTCAGGCCGGTCACGGTGAGGCAGCCGCCTGGAGCCTCGCTCGAGGAAGCCGCACGCCATGAGCGCTACCGGGCGCTCGGGGCGCTGCTGAGAGGCGGCGAGGTGCTGCTGACGGCGCACAATCAGGACGATCAGCTCGAGACGGTGCTGCTGCAGTTGTTTCGCGGCTGCGGCCTGGCGGGGCTCGCGGCCATGCCAGCGCTTGCGCCGTTCGGCGCGAGCGCGCTCGTGCGCCCGCTGCTCGGGTTCACCCGCGTGCAGCTCGCCGAGTGGGTCCTTGCCGAGGGGCTGCCGGTGGTCGAGGATGAGACGAACGCCGATGAGCGCTTCGACCGCAACTACCTGCGCCGCCAGGTGCTCCCGGCGGTGCGGGCCCGCTGGAGCGGGGTGGCGGGCGCGGTGGCGCGCACGGCCCGACTGGCTGGCGAGGGCCAGCAGCTGCTCGAGGCGCTCGCCCGCGCCGACCTCGAGCGCGCCAGCGACGGGCCGGCGCTGTCGGTGAAGGCGCTGCGGGCTCTGAGCGCGGCGCGGCGGCGCAATGCGCTGCGGCTGTGGATCGCCAGCCGCGGCCGCAGCCTGCCCGATGCCCGCCGGCTCGAGCAGATCGCCGGTCCCGTGATCGACGCGCGGCCCGATGCGCATCCGCAGGTCACCTGGGGCGACAGCCGCCTCGAGCGCCATGGCGATCGGCTCTCGATCGAGCCGGCCGGCGGCCTGTCAGATCGCGCCCCGCCGGCCGCGCAGATCCTCTGGGACGTGCGCGCGCAGGCGCGCTGCGAGCTGCCGGCGGGCTGCGGCGTGCTCGAACTGCGGCCCGATGCGCACGGTCCGCTCGATCTGGATGCGCTCGGGGCGCCCGTGACGGTGCGCTGGAGGCGCGGCGGGGAGCGCCTGCGCGTGCGCCCGGGGGGCGCGCGCCGCGCGCTGAAGAGCCTGCTGCAGGAGGCGCGCGTCCCGCCGTCCGAGCGAGCGCGTCTGCCGCTGCTGTTTCGCGACGGGACGCTCGTTGCCGCCGCCGATCTGTGGCTCGATGAGAGTGTGCGCGCGCGGCGCACCTCGCGCCGGCGGGCGCGACTGCTCTGGAAGAAGACCCCCCACGCGGGGTGCTGATTGTGATACGCTGCCCGCCCGTCGTTCATGCAGCCATGAACTCCCGGCAGCGGTTCCAACGGCGGATCACCAAAAACCATTCATTCCTCTATGACGCGATTCGTATTCGTCACCGGCGGTGTCGTGTCCTCGCTCGGCAAGGGCATTGCCAGTGCCTCGCTCGGCGCGATTCTCGAGGCGCGCGGCCTGAAGGTCGCGATGGTCAAGCTCGATCCGTACATCAACGTCGATCCGGGCACCATGAGTCCATTTCAGCACGGCGAGGTGTTCGTCACCCGCGACGGCACCGAAGCGGACCTGGATCTCGGCCATTACGAGCGCTTCGTGCGCACCACCACGGGGCGCAACAGCAACTTCACCACCGGGCGGATCTACGAGCGGGTGATCGCCAAGGAGCGGCGCGGCGATTACCTCGGCGCCACCGTGCAGGTGATCCCGCACATCACCGATGAGATCAAGCGCAGCATCCAGCTCGGCGCCGAAGGGGCCGACGTGTGCATGGTGGAGATCGGCGGCACGGTCGGGGACATCGAATCGCTGCCGTTCCTCGAGGCGATCCGCCAGCTCGGCGTCGAGCTCGGACGCAGCCGGTGCGTCTACCTGCACCTGACGCTGGTGCCGACGGTGGGCGGCTCGGGCGAGATCAAGACCAAGCCGACCCAGCACTCCGTGAAGGAGCTGCGCGGCATCGGCATCCAGCCCGACGTGCTGCTGTGCCGCTGCAAGCATCCGCTGCCGGAGGAGCAGCGCCGCAAGATCGCGCTGTTCACCAACGTCGAGGAGCGCGCGGTCATCTCCGCTGTCGATGCGGAGGACATCTATCAGATTCCGATCCTGCTGCACGAGCAGGGGCTCGATGACATCGTGGTGGGCAAGCTCGGGCTCGAGGTGCCGGCCACCGACCTCACCGAGTGGCGCCAGGTCGTCAGTGCCAAGGCCAACCCCGACGGCCAGGTCGACATCGCCATGGTCGGCAAGTACGTGCAGATCCGCGACTCGTACCTCTCGCTGCACGAGGCGCTCATGCACGGGGGCCTCAAGAGCCGCACGCGGGTCAACATCCATTACATCGAGTCGACCGACATCGAGACTCACGGCACCCATGCCCTGAAGGACATGGATGCGATCCTGGTGCCGGGCGGGTTTGGCGAGCGCGGCATCGAGGGCAAGATCCTCTCGGTGCGCTATGCCCGCGAGCACGGCATACCGTACCTCGGCATCTGTCTGGGCATGCAGGTGGCGATCGTGGAGTTCGGCCGGCACGTGCTCGGGCTCACCGGCGCGAACAGCACCGAATTCAACCGTGGCACGCCCTATCCGGTGATCGCGCTGATCAGCGAGTGGCAGGATCAGGCGCGCGGCACCCAGATGCGCGATGAGACCTCGGCCAAGGGCGGCACCATGCGCCTCGGCGCCCAGGAGGTGCTGCTCGGGGCCGGCACGCGCGCGCGCGACATCTACGGTGAGGAGGTGATCCTCGAGCGGCACCGCCACCGCTACGAGTTCAACAACAATTACCTCGAGCGCTATCGCGAGGCGGGGTTGCGCTTCTCGGGCTTCTCGCGCGACGGGCTCGTCGAGGTGATCGAGCTGGCGAACCATCCGTGGTTCCTCGCCACGCAGTTCCACCCCGAGTTCACCTCCACGCCGCGCGACGGCCATCCGCTGTTCACCGGCTTCATCCGCGCCGCGCGTCTGCAGCGGACCGCGCAGCTGCCGCAGGCCGCGCTCGCCTGAGAGGGCCATGCAGCTCGCCGGCGCGCACATCGGGATCGATCGGCCGCTGCTCATCATCGCCGGCCCCTGCGTCATCGAGAGCGAGGCTCTGGTGCAGGAGGTGGCCGGGCGGCTGAAGGAGATCACCGCGCGCCTGGGGCTGCCGTTCGTGTTCAAGTCCTCCTTCGACAAGGCGAACCGCTCCTCGGGCAAGAGCTTCCGCGGCCCGGGCCTGGAGCAGGGGCTGAAGGTGCTGGAAGGGGTGCGGCGCGCCTTCGGCGTGCCGGTGCTCACCGACGTGCACGAGGACACTCCGCTCGGGGAGGTCGCCGCGGTGGTCGATGTGCTGCAGACCCCGGCGTTCCTGTGCCGGCAGACCAATTTCATCCTGGGCGTGGCCGCGCGCGGCAAGCCGGTCAACATCAAGAAGGGCCAGTTCCTCTCGCCCTGGGAGATGCGCAACGTCGTCGAGAAGGCGCGCTCGACCGGCAACCCAGACATCATGGTCTGCGAGCGCGGCTTCACCTTCGGATACAACAACCTCATCGCCGACATGCGCTCGCTCGCGATCATGCGCGAGTGCGACTGTCCGGTGATCTTCGATGCAACCCATTCGGTGCAGCTGCCGGGCGGACGAGGGCAGAGCTCCGGCGGGCAGCGCGAGTTCGTGCCCGTGCTCGCGCGCGCGGCCGTGGCGGCCGGCGTCTCCGGGGTATTCCTGGAGACGCATCCCGACCCCTCGCGCGCGCTGTCCGACGGGCCGAACGCCTGGCCGCTCGAGCGTATCGAGCCGCTGCTCACGACGCTGAAGGCGCTGGATGCGGCCGCCAAGGCGCGGCCGTTTGAAGAGTCTTTGCTTGCGCAAGAAGGAAAGTGAACGATGAGCCGAATTGCCGATATCCGCGGCCGTGAGATTCTCGATTCCCGCGGCAACCCTACCGTCGAGTGCGACGTGATTCTCGACAGCGGCGCGCTCGGTCGCGCGGCGGTGCCCTCGGGCGCCTCGACCGGCACGCGCGAGGCGGTCGAGCTGCGCGACGGGGACAAGAAGCGCTATCTCGGCAAAGGGGTGCTCAAGGCCGTCGAGCACGTCAACACGGTGCTCAGGCAGGCGCTGCTCGGCGCCGATCCGCGCGAGCAGGCCGCGCTCGATGAGCGGATGATCAAGCTCGACGGCACCGAGAACAAAGGGCGGCTCGGGGCGAACGCGATCCTCGCCGTATCGCTCGCGAGCGCGCACGCGGCGGCGCGCGATGCGGGGCTGCCGCTGTACCGCTATCTCGGCCAACGGCTCTGCGCCGCGCGCGAGCCGGTCATGCCGGTGCCGATGATGAACATCGTCAACGGCGGCGCGCATGCGAACAACAGCCTCGACATCCAGGAGTTCATGATCCTGCCGGTCGGCGCGCCGAGCTTCCGCGAGGCGCTGCGCTATGGCGCGGAGGTGTTCCACGCGCTGAAGAAGCTGCTCAACGAGCGCGGGCTCGCCACCTCGGTCGGGGACGAGGGGGGCTTCGCGCCGCACCTCGGCTCGAACTCCGAGGCGTTCGAGGTGATCCTCGAGGCGATTGAGAGGGCCGGCTATGCGCCCGGCCGGGACATCTATCTCGGGCTCGATGCGGCCAGCTCCGAGTTCTACCGCAACGGCAGCTACGAGCTGAAGGCCGACGGGCGGCGCTTCTCGAGCGCGGAGTTCACCCGCTACCTCGCCGAGCTCGCCCACCGCTATCCGCTCGTGAGCATCGAGGACGGCATGGCCGAGGGCGACTGGGACGGCTGGGAGCAGCTGACGCGCGCGCTCGGGGAGAACTATCAGCTGGTCGGCGATGACGTGTTCGTCACCAACACCCGCATCATCCGCGAGGGCATCGAGAAGCACGTGGCGAACGCCGTGCTCATCAAGCCCAACCAGATCGGCACGCTCACCGAGACGCTCGCGGCCATCGACATGGCCGATCAGGCCCATTACGCGGCGGTGGTCTCGCACCGCTCCGGGGAGACCGAGGATACGACGATTGCGGATCTGGTCGTGGCGAGCGCCGCCACGCAGATCAAGACCGGCTCGCTGTCGCGCTCGGACCGTATCGCCAAGTACAACCAGCTGCTGCGCATCGAGGCGGAGCTCGGCAAGGTGCGCTATGCGGGCCGGGACGCCTTCCCGGTGAAGATTTGATCCGCGGGCCCGGGGCTCGTAAGCTCTCCCCGTGCGCCTCGCCGGCCAGATGATCGAAGCGGGCGCCCGTCACGGGCGCGCAGCGCGCATGCGGTGCGCGCCGTCGCGGGCCTCACGCGCATGAAACTACTCGCCGCCGCATTGCTCGCCGCTCTGGTGCTGCTGCAGTACCGGATCTGGATCTCGAGCGACGGGGTCCGTCCGGTGTACCGGCTCGAGCGGGCCGTCGCCGCGCAGGAGAAGCTCAATGCGCACCTTAAGCGGCGCAACGCGCGGCTCGCCGCGGAGGTGGCCGATCTGAAGACCGGCACCGCGGCCATCGAGGAGCGGGCGCGCAGCGAGCTCGGCATGATCGGGCCGCACGAGACGTTCTACATGGTGGTCGAGCCACCGCGCTTCCCACCGGCGGCCTCGCACTGAGCCATGCGCTATTGGCTGGTGATGCCCGCCGCCGGCATTGGCCGCCGGTTCGGCGCTGAGCGCCCCAAGCAGTACGCGATGCTGCGCGGGCGTACCGTGATCGAGTGGGCGCTCGCGCCGTTTCTGCGCGATGCGCGCTGCGCCGGGGCGATGGTTGCGCTCGCCGAGGGCGATCCGTACTGGCGCGCGATCGCCCCGCCGCAGGTGATGAGCGCCGCGGGCGGTCCCGAGCGCAGCCACTCGGTGCGCAATGCGCTCGCAGCACTTGCGCCGCACGCGGGCGGGGAGGACTGGGTGCTGGTGCATGATGCGGCGCGGCCCTGCCTGCCGGCCGCCGATCTGGAGCGGCTGCTCGCCGAGCTCGCCGTCCATCCCCTCGGCGGGCTGCTCGCGGTGCCGGCGGCCGATACGCTCAAGCGCGCCGATGCATCCGGCTGCGTGGCCGAGACCGTCGACCGCACGGGCCTGTGGCGGGCCCTGACGCCGCAGATGTTCCGCTACGCAGCGCTGTGCCGGGCGCTCGATCAGGCGCACGCGGCCGGTCGCTGCCCGACCGACGAGGCGCAGGCGCTCGAGTGGCTGGGCGGGCGGCCGGCGCTCGTGACCGGCTCGGCGGCGAACCTGAAGATCACCAGCGCGGCGGATCTCACCCTCGCCGCGGCGTTGTTGGAGGCGGCAGCATGAGAGTCGGATCGGGTTTCGATGTGCATGCCTTCGGTCCCGGCGAGCACGTGATGCTCGGTGGGGTACGCGTGCCGCACACCCACGGCGTACTCGCGCACTCCGATGGCGATGTGCTGCTGCATGCGCTCACCGATGCGCTGCTCGGGGCCGCGGGGCTCGGGGACATCGGCCAGCATTTCAAGGACACCGATCCGCGCTGGAAGGGCGCCGACAGCGCCCACTTCGTGCAGGCGACGCTCGCCATGCTGCACGCGCGCGGCCTGCGCGTCGGCAATGCCGACCTCACGCTGCTCGCCGAGCGGCCCAAGCTCGGCGCGTTCCGCGAGGCGATCCGCACGCGCATCGCAGAGCTTCTCGAGGTCTCAACCGAGAGGGTCAACGTCAAGGCGACCACCACCGAGCAGCTCGGGTTCCTCGGCCGCGCCGAGGGCATCGCGGCCCAGGCGGTGGTGCTGCTCAACGAGTCGCCTTCACGCCCGGCTTGACTTGGCGCCGGCGCGCGCGCCGTGGTAGCGTTCAGCCTCGATGAGGGCGCGCCAACCATAACTCCCATGCGGGCCGGCCTCCCGGGGTCGCGATCCGCGCGTGTACGGGAGGCTCATGCGTGAATCTGCGAACTTACCGCTGCGCACGGCGCTCGGGGCCGTCGTGCTCGGCTTGTTGCTGCCGCTCGGCACCGCGCGGGCAGGGGATTGGGGATTGGGGAGCGGGGGAGGGAGTGAGCATCCCGCCCGTCCCGCAGATCGGGCCGCAGAACGTGGCGAGCGCGGATCTGCGGCTCGCGCATCCGCCGCGCCGCCCTTGCAGCGTCACGCTGTTTGCGTCCGGCACGTTGAACGAAGTCAACGCCGGCAATGCTGTCGCCGCCGTGCACGCGCGGCACTGCGACCTGTTGAGGAGCTGATGAGGCGCGGCGCTGAGTGTCGGTGGATGCAGCGCGCGTGCCGCCTGGGCGCCGATGCACCCTGAGGCGGCGTTCGATCCGCCGCGCGCGCACGGTGAGCCGCTCGCGCGGGTGCGCGTGCGCACCGCGCCCGAGGACTTCCTTGTGGAGGAGTTCCTGGGGTTCGCGCCCGATGGTGCCGGGGGGCACGTGCTGCTGCAGGTGCGCAAGCGGGATGCCAACACTGCGTGGGTGGCCCGAGAGCTCGCCAAGCTCGCCGGGTGCCGGCCGGAGGAGGTCGGCTACGCCGGGCTGAAGGACCGGCGCGCGGTGGC
>JAKAYU010000225.1 GCA_021809525.1 Pseudomonadota bacterium
TTCCGATCGCGGCTGACGGCGCCGCGCGCTGCCGCGAGCAGTTCACCGACGAGCTCGAAGCGCTCGCCGTCGCCGCTGTCGCGCCGCCGGTCGATCGCGTTCAGCCGGTGATGCAGCGCCTCGATGAGCAGGCGCCTGCGGCGCCGGTTCTCGAGCAGATCGTCCTGCAGGTACGGATTGCGCCGCACGACCCAGATGTCGCCGAGCACCTCGTAGAGCATGCGCGCCGAGCGGCCCGTGCGCCGCTCGGCGCGCAACTCCTCGATGATGCTCCAGAACTTCGTCCCGAGCAGCCGTACGACGATCTCGCGGTCGGAGAACGAGGTGTAGTTGTAAGGAATCTCGCGCAGCCGCGCCGGCTCGTCGGCGGGCGCCGGCGGGCTCGGCAAGGGGCTGCTCGTCTGTGCATTCATCGATATGCGCAATCCTGCGATCCGCCCCCGTCTCAAGGCAAGTCGCTGCTGCCCATGAGATACCGGTCGCACTCACGGGCCGCGCCGCGGCCCTCGTTGATCGCCCAGACCACCAGGCTCTGCCCGCGCCGGCAGTCGCCGGCGGCGAAGACACCCTTGACGCTGGTTGCGAATACACCGTGCGCGGCATCGACATTGGACTTCGCGTCGGTGGCGACGCCGAGCTCGGCGAGCAGCGGCTGCTCGGGGCCCGTGAAGCCGAGGGCGAGCAGCACCAGATCGGCGGGGATTTCAGCCTCGCTGCCCGGCGCCTCCACGGGCGCCGCTCGCCCGTTGGCGTCGCGCTCCCAGCCGATGCGCACGGTGGTGAGCGAACGCACCCCCCGCTCAGCATCGCCGTTCAGCTGCTTGACGGTCGTGACGTAGGCGCGCGGGTCGGCGCCGAACACCGCGGCCGCCTCCTCCTGGCCGTAATCGAGCCGATAGACCTTGGGCCACTCCGGCCACGGGTTGTCCGCGGCGCGCTCCATGGGCGGCTGCGGCATGATCTCGAGCTGCCTGAGACTCTTGCAGCCCTGGCGCATCGCCGTGGCGACACAGTCGGTCCCGGTGTCGCCGCCGCCGATGACCACGACGTGCTTGCCGGCGGCATGGATGGGGCTGCGCTCGGGAGCGCCGTCGAGCAGCGCCTTGGTGCTCGCCGTGAGGTATTCCATCGCGAAGTGCACGCCCTTCAGTTTGCGGTTCGGAACACCCAGATCACGGGGCTGCGTCGCGCCGGTGCACAGCACGATGGCATCGAAATCCTTGCGCAGGAGCTGCGCCTCGACGTTCTCCCCGACGTGCGCATTGCACACGAACTTGATGCCTTCCCTTTCCATCAGCTCGATGCGCCGCAGCACAACTTCCTGCTTGTCGAGCTTCATGTTGGGAATGCCGTACATCAGCAGGCCGCCTGGCCGGTTCTCGCGCTCGAGCACTGTGACGCTGTGGCCCGCGGCATTCAGCTGCGCGGCGGCCGAGAGTCCGGCGGGGCCGGAGCCGATGACCACCACGCGCTTGCCGGTGCGGCTCGCGGGGGGTTCGGGCGCGATCCAGCCCTGCTCCCATCCCTCCTCGGCGAGCGCCGCCTCGATGGTTTTGATGGCGACCGGCGGGTCGTTTATGCCGAGCACGCACGAGCCCTCGCACGGCGCCGGGCAGACCCGTCCGGTGAACTCCGGGAAGTTGTTGGTCTTGAGCAGGCGCGCGAGCGCCTCGGGCCACAATCCGCGGTACACCAGGTCGTTCCACTCCGGGATCAAGTTGTGGATCGGGCAGCCGCAGGCCATGCCCGAGACCAGCTTGCCGGTGTGGCAGAACGGCACCCCGCAGTCCATGCAGCGCGCTGCTTGGTTGCGCAGGCGCTTCTCGTCCATGTGGTGATGGAATTCCCGCCAGTCGCGCACGCGCTCGCGCGGCGCACGGTCCATCGGGAGCTCACGCAGGTATTCGATGAATCCAGTCGGCTTGCCCATCGGGTACTCGGTTTGTGTCAGTTTCCGCCGACGCGCGCCAGGTCGCGCGCGTTCTCTTCGAAGGCCACCATGACGGCTTCCTCGCCGGTCAGCCCCTGGCTGTGCGCGCGCTGCAGCGAGGCGATGGCACGCTTGTAATCCTTGGGCACCACGGCAGCGAAGTGCGGCACGAGCCGGCTCCAGTTCTCAAGCACGTAGCGCGCCCGGGCACTGCCGGTGTACTCCAGGTGGCGCTCGATCATGGCGCGCACGCGCGCGATCTCCTGCGGATCCTCCAGGCGCTCGAGGCCGACCATCTGGGCATTGACACGGCCGGGGAACTCCCCGGTCTCATCGAGCACGTAGGCGATGCCGCCGGACATGCCGGCGCCGAAGTTGCGCCCGGTGGGTCCGAGCACCACAACGTTGCCGCCGGTCATGTACTCGCAGCCGTGGTCCCCGACGGCCTCGACGACCGCGTTCGCGCCGCTGTTGCGCACCGCGAAGCGCTCGCCTGCCATGCCGCAGACATACGCCTCGCCCGCAGTCGCGCCGTACAGGCCGACGTTGCCGATGATGATGTTCGACTCGGGGGCGAACGGTGAGCCGGCCGGCGGGAACACGACGATCCGCCCGCCCGAGAGGCCCTTGCCGACGTGGTCGTTGGCATCGCCTTCGAGCACGAAGGTCATGCCCCGCGGCATGAAAGCCCCGAAGCTCTGCCCCGCCGTCCCCTTGAAGTGGATGTGGATGGTGTCCTCTGGCAGCCCTTCGGCCCCGTACCGGCGCGTCACTTCGCTGCCGGTGATGGTGCCGACCACGCGGTTGACGTTGCGGATCGACAGCTCCGCGCGCACCGGCTCGCCGCGCTCGATGGCCGGCTGGCACAGCGGCAGCAGGGTCGTCATGTCGAGGGACTTCTCCAGGCCGTGATCCTGAGCGATCTGGCGGAAGCGGCCGACCTCCTCACCGACATCCGGCTGGTAGAGGATGTGGCTGAAATCGAAACCCTTGGTCTTCCAGTGATCGATGGCCTTCTTAGGACGCAGCCGGTCGACCCGGCCGATCATCTCGTTCACGGTGCGAAAGCCGAGCTCGGCCATGATCTCGCGCATGTCCTCGGCGATGAAGCGCATGAAGTTGACCACGTGCTCCGGCTTGCCGGCGAACTTCTCGCGCAGCCGCGGATCCTGCGTGGCGACTCCCGCCGGACAGGTATTCAGGTGGCACACCCGCATCATGATGCAGCCCATCGCCACCAGTGGCGCGGTGGCGAAGCCAAACTCCTCGGCACCGAGCAGCGCGGCGATCACCACGTCGCGGCCGGTCTTGAGCTGACCGTCCGCCTCGATGGTGATGCGGCTGCGCAGGTTGTTCAGTACCAGAGTCTGATGCGTCTCGGCGACTCCGAGCTCCCACGGCAGTCCCGCATGCGTGATCGAGGTCTGCGGCGAGGCGCCGGTGCCCCCGTCATAGCCGCTGATCAACACCACCTCGGCGTGCGCCTTGGCGACGCCCGCGGCGATCGTGCCGACGCCGACCTCGGACACGAGTTTGACGCTGATGCGCGCGTCCCGGTTCGCGTTCTTCAGGTCATGGATCAGCTCGGCCAGATCCTCGATCGAGTAGATGTCGTGATGCGGCGGAGGAGAGATCAGGCCCACGCCGGCCGTCGTATGGCGTGTTTTGGCGATCCAGGGATAGACCTTGCTGCCGGGCAGCTGTCCGCCCTCGCCGGGCTTGGCGCCCTGGGCCATCTTGATCTGCAGCTCCTTGGCGTTCACCAGGTAGTGGCTGGTCACGCCGAAGCGTCCCGAGGCCACCTGCTTGATGGCGCTCGCTCTCAAATCTCCGTTCGGCAGGGGTACGTACCGGGCCGGGTCCTCCCCGCCCTCGCCGGTGTTGCTCTTGCCGCCGATGCGGTTCATGGCGATGGCGAGTGTCTCGTGCGCCTCCTGGCTGATCGAGCCGTAGGACATCGCGCCGGTCTTGAAGCGCTTGAGGATGCTCTCGACCGGCTCGACCTGCTCGATCGGCACCGGCTCGAACGGCACGAACTCGAGCAACCCGCGCAGCGTGGCGAGCTGCTTCGACTGATCGTCGATCAGCCGCGCATAGGACTTGTACGTCGCGTAGCTGCCGGTGCGGACCGCCTTCTGCAGGCGGTGGATGGACTCGGGGTTGAACAAGTGGTGCTCGCCCTCGGCGCGCCACTGGTACTGGCCGCCGGCATCGAGCATGTGGCCGCTGTTGTGGGCCGGGAAGGCGGCGCGGTGGCGCTTGAGCACCTCCTGGGCGATCGTCTCCATGCCGATGCCGCCGATGCGCGAGGCGGTCCAGGTGAAGTACTGGTCGATGACGTCCTGGCGCAGGCCGACGGCCTCGAATACCTGTGCGCCGTGGTAGCTCTGGATCGCTGAGATGCCCATCTTGGACATGACTTTGACCACGCCCTTGGTGGCCGCCTTGACGAAGTTCTTGCAGGCGAGCGTGGTATCGACGTTGGTGATCTGGCCCTCGCGGATCATGTGCTCGAGGGTCTCGAACGCCAGGTACGGGTTGATCGCCGAGCAGCCGTAGCCGATGAGCAGCGCGAAGTGGTGCACCTCGCGCGCCTCGCCGGTCTCGAGCGCGATGCTCACGCGGGTGCGCAGCCCCTCGCGGATCAGGTAGTGGTGCAGCCCGCTCACGGCGAGCAGCGCCGGCACCGCGGCGAACTCGCGCGAGACGCCCCGGTCGCTCAGCACCAGGATGTTGACCTCCTCGTCCTCGATCATGCGCCGCGCTGCCAGGCACAGCTCCTCCATCGACTTGATGAGGCCCTTCTCCCCGCGCGTGGCGCGGAACAGGATCGACAGCGCGCCCACCTTCAGACCCGGCAGCGACATGCGTCGCACCTTGGCGAACTCCTCGTTGGTGAGGATCGGGCCGGTGAGCTCGAGCCGGCGGCAGTCGGCCGGCTGGGGCCTGAGCAGATTGCCCTCCGAGCCGAGCCACACCTCCGAGGCGGTGATCAGCTCCTCGCGGATGCAGTCGATCGGCGGATTGGTGACCTGCGCGAACAGCTGCTTGAAGTAATCGTACAGCAGGCGCGGGCGCTGCGAGAGCGCCGCGAGCGGCGTATCGTTGCCCATCGAGCCGACCGCCTCGACGCCGTTCCTGGCCATCGGGGCGAGCAGGATGCGCTGATCCTCGAACGTGTAGCCGAAGGCGATTTGCC
>JAKAYU010000226.1 GCA_021809525.1 Pseudomonadota bacterium
GCGCGCGAGCAGCGCGTGCTCCGGCCCGACTCCGGGGTAGTCGAGGCCGGCGGAGACTGAGTGGGTCTCCTGGATCTGGCCGTCCTCGTTCTGCAGCAGCATCGAGTAGCTGCCATGCAGCACGCCCGGCCGCCCGAAGGACAGCGTCGCGGCGTTGCCGCCGAGCGCGCTGCCGCGCCCGCCGGCCTCCACGCCGATGATCTCGACGTGCGGATCGGGCACGAAGGCGTGGAACATCCCGATCGCATTCGAGCCGCCGCCCACACAGGCCATCACGGCATCGGGCAGACGGCCAGCGACTTTCTGGAACTGCGCGCGCGCTTCCCGCCCGATCACCGCCTGCAGCTCGCGGACCAGGTACGGATAGGGGTGCGGCCCCACGGCCGAGCCGAGCAGGTAGTACGTGCCGAGCGGATCGGACACCCAGTCCCGCAGCGCCTCGTCGATGGCCGCGCGCAGCGTGCGGTCGCCGCTGGTGACCGGCACCACCGTGGCGCCGAGCAGCCGCATGCGCCCGACGTTCGGGGCCTGCCGCTCCATGTCGATCGAGCCCATGTAGACCGTGCAGGGCAGCCCGAGGCGCGCGCAGGCCGCGGCGCTCGCCACGCCGTGCTGGCCAGCGCCGGTCTCGGCGACGATGCGTCGGGCGCCGAGTCTGCGGGCGAGCAGCGCCTGGCCGAGCGCGTTGTTGATCTTGTGCGCGCCGGTGTGCGCCAGATCCTCCCGCTTCAGCCAGATCTCGGCGCCCCATTCGGCCGAGAGGCGCGCCGCGAAGGTCAGCGCCGTGGGCCGGCCGACCCAGCTGGCGAGCTGCCCGGCGAATTCCTGCTGGAAGGACTGCGCATGCAGATGCTCGCGCACGCCTGCGCTCAATCGCTCGAGCGTCGGGATCAGCGTCTCGGGCACGTAGCGCCCGCCGAAGGGGCCAAAGCGCCCGTGCGCATCGGGAAATCGCCCGGCCACCAGATCGGCCAGGGCGTCGGTCGGATTCACACTCATGTCGGCTCCTGCAAAGCCGCAAGCGCAGCGCGCGCCGCGGTCACGAATCGGTTGATCTGCTCCGGACTCTTCACGCCGGGACGCGCTTCCACGCCGCTCGACACATCGACACCGAACGGGACGACCGCCGCGATCGCGGCGGCGACGTTCCCGGCGGTGAGCCCTCCGGCGAGGACGAGCTGCGCGCGGCGCGCCGCCTCGGCGGCGCTGTCCCAGTCGCAGGTGCGGCCCGCGCCGCTCGCCGCCCCTTCGAACAGCAGCCGCGCCGGCAGGGGCTGCCCGGCGCGCCACGCACGTACGACCGGCAGGCGCTCGAGCGTATCCGGCAGGCGAAGGTGTTCCAGATCCGCCGCGTCGCTCTGCAGCACGTCGGGTCGGAACCCGCGGAGAATCTCATCGACCAGCGGCTGCCCGGGATGGCGGGTCACCGCCACACAGCGCACCTTGCCGCGGGCGCACTCGGCGAGCCGGCAGGCGAGCTCGACCGTCACGCGGCGCGGCGAGGCGGCGAACACGAAGCCGATGGCGTCGGCGCCTGCCGCCAGCGCCGCCTCGACCCCCTCGGAAGTGGTCATGCCGCAGATCTTGATCCACATGTCAGCCGTCCGCCCGGCCTGCGCAGCCCGCCGTTACCATCGCCGCAGCCAGCGCCACCGGATCCGCGGCGCGCATCAGCGCGCTGCCGACCAGCGCCAGATCGTACCCGGCCCTGCCCATGCGCAGCGCGTCCTCGGCGCTCGTCACGCCGCTTTCGGCAACGCGGGGCAGCGCGCGCGGCAGCAGCGGCGCGAGCGCCTCGAGCCGGCTCGGCACCACTTCGAGCGTGGCGAGGTCGCGGCAATTGACGCCGGCGAGTAGCCCTGCCGGTCCCATCCGCGCTGCGACTGCCCTCAGCCGCGCGATGTCCTCGGCATCGAACGCCTCGAGTAGCGCGAACAGGCCCAGTTCACGGGCCCGCTCGATCATCGCCTCGAGCCTCTCTTGCGCCAGCATACGCACGATGAGCAGCACGCCGCCGGCGCCGGCCGCGCGCGCTTCGGCGAGCTGATAGGGGTCGACCAGGAAGTCCTTGCGCATGACCGGCACGCCGAGCGGCGCAAGCGCGGCGGCGGCGCAGCGCAGATGCTCGAGGGCGCCGTCGAAGCGTTCGGGCTCGGTCAGCACCGAGACGGCCGCGGCACCCGCGGCAGCGTAAGCGCGCACCCGCGCGGCCACGTCGGTGTCGGCCCCACCGAGGGGACCGGCGGCCGGTGAGCGCAGCTTCAGCTCGGCGATGAGGCCGAACCCCCCAGGGCGCAGGCGCAAGGCCGGAGCGCTCGCCTGCGCGCGGGCGAGCGCCAGCATGCGCGGTTCAGGGCAGGCGGCCCGTGCCGCTGCAGCGCGCGCCTGGCTCGAGGCGGCCATGTCGGCCAGAAAGTCACGGCTCATGCGCCGACTCCGACACGTTCGAGGCTCTGCAGCACCCGCGCCGCCGCGCCGCCATCGATCGCATGCCGAGCCCGCTCGATGCCCTCGAGCGGTCCGCCGACCTCGCCGGCGACCTCCAGCGCCAGCGCGGCCCCGAGCAGCAGGCAGTCCCGGTGCGCTCCGTGCGCCTGTCCGCGCAGCACCGCGCGCAGTGCCTCGGCGTTGTGCCGTGCATCGCCCCCGGCGAGCGCGCTCGACGGGCAGCGCGCGAGCCCGTATTCCTCCGGCCGGCGCTCTTCGCGCCGCACCTGGCCGGGCCGCACGTCGAACAGCGTGAACGGGCCGACCGGCGTGGGCTCGTCCCAGCCTTCCGCGCCGTGGATCACGAAGGCCCGCTCGATGCGCATCCCGGCGAGGCTGTCGGCCATCAGCTGCGCGACCGGCAGGCTGAACGCTCCGATCAGGCGCAGCGGCGGCTGGGCCGGATTGGTGAGCGGCCCGAGTATGTTGAACACGGTGCGCACACCGAGCGCGCGCCGCACGGCGGCGACCGCCTGCGTGGCCGCGTGGTAGTGCGGAGCGAACAGGAACGTGAAGCCGCATTCGGCGAGGCACTCGCCCGCCGCGCGCTCATCGAGGGGCATCGGCAGGCCGAGTGCCTCGAGCACATCGGCGCTGCCGGCACGGCTCGAGACGGAACGGTTGCCGTGCTTGATCACCGGCAGGCCGCAGGCGGCGGTGAGCAGCGCCGTGCCGGTGGAGATGTTCAGACTGCCCGAGCGGTCACCGCCGGTGCCGACGATGTCGATGGCGCGCAGGCCCGCGGGCAGCGCAGGTTGTCGCGCCAGGCGGCGCATCGCCTCGGCGAAGCCGCGCACCTCGTCGGCGACGGCACCCTTGGCGCGCAGCGCCGCGAGCACCGCGCCGATCACGGCCGGGGCCGTCGCCCCGTCGGTCAACAGCCCGAGCAGCTCCTCGGCCTCGGGCTGGGTGAGGTCGAGGCCCTCGAGCAGCCGCTCGAGCAGTTCACGCGCGGCGGCCATCCGCCTCCCCAATGGCGCGCACACCGGCAGTCTGCTGCAGAAAGTTCTCGAGCAGCCGCGGCCCCTCGGGCGTGAGGATGCTCTCGGGGTGAAACTGCACGCCGTGCACCTGCAGTGTCGAGTGGCGCACGCCCATGATCTCCCCTTCCTCGGTGCGCGCGCTGACGGTGAGTTCCTGCGGCAGCGCCTCGGGCGCCGCGATCAACGAGTGGTAGCGCCCCACCTCGCACGGCGTGGGAAGCCCCGTGAACAGCCCGAGCCCGTCGTGGCGGATCCACGAGGTCTTGCCGTGCATGAGTCGCCCGGCCCGCACCACCTTGCCGCCGAACGCCTCCACGATCGACTGGTGTCCGAGACAGACCCCGAGCACCGGGATGCGCCCGGCGAATGCGCGGATCATCTGCATCGAGACGCCCGCATCCTGCGGCGTGCCCGGCCCGGGGGAGATGCACAGGTGCGTCGGAGCGAGCTGCTCGGCTTCGGCCACCCCCAGCGTATCGTTGCGGAACACGCGCACCTCGGCGCCGAGCACGAGAAACGCCTGCACCAGGTTGTAGGTGAAAGAGTCGTAGTTGTCGATGAGCAGCAGCCGCGGCATCAGAAACCCTCCTCGGCCATCTCGAGCGCCCGCGCCATCGCGCCGCTTTTGGCGAGCACCTCGTCGTGTTCAGCTTCCGGGATGCTGTCGGCGACGATGCCGGCTCCCGCCTGGTAACTGTACTCATCGCCGCGGAACACCAGCGTGCGGATGGTAATGGCGTGGTCCATGTCGCCGCGCGCGCCGAAATACCCCACGGTGCCGCCGTAGAGGCCGCGGCTGACCGGCTCGAGCTCGTCGATGATCTGCATGGCGCGCACCTTCGGCGCGCCGACCAGTGTGCCGGCCGGGAATGCCGCCGCGAACAGATCGAAGGCGTCGCTTGTATCGGCCAGCCGGCCGTTGACGCCGCTGACCATGTGCATCACGTGGCTGTAGCGCTCGATTGAGCGGTACGGCTCGACCGTCACGCTGCCGGCGCGCGCCACGCGCCCAAGGTCGTTGCGTGCCAGGTCGACCAACATGACATGCTCGGCATTCTCCTTCGGATCGGCGCGCAGCTGCGTCTCGCGCGCCTGATCGAGGGCCGGATCGTCCGAGCGCGCTCGCGTGCCGGCGATGGGCCGCAATTGCGCCGTGCCGTCCTTCAGCCGCACCAGCGCTTCGGGCGAGGAGCCGACGACCGTCACCTCGCCGAGCGCGCAGTAGTACATGTAGGGCGAGGGATTGATCAGACGCAGCGCACGATAGGCCTGGAAGGGGTCGAGGTCGTGACGGCCGGAGAAGCGCGAGGAGAGCACCAGCTGGTAGATGTCGCCCGCGGCGATGTGCTCCTTGACCCGCTTGACCCCGGCGATGTATTGCGCGCGGCTGCTCGAGGCGCCCGCGGCGCTGCAGCGTCCGCGTCGGCCGCCGGCGGGCAGCGCCCCGCGCAGCACCTGGATGATTTCCGCGCGCAGCTCCCGGCGTTCCTGCTCGGTGCCGGCATGTAGCAGGGCGATGCCGCGTGTCAGGTGGTCGAACACGAGCAGCGAGCGCGGTGCGACATAGTGCAGCGCGGGCACCTGGAGCTCCTTGCCGGCCGGCGCCGGCAGACGCTCGAAGAAGCGTACGATGTCGTACGCGGCGTTCGG
>JAKAYU010000227.1 GCA_021809525.1 Pseudomonadota bacterium
AGCACGCAGGCGGACTCCTCGATCGATGACCTCGGCGGCACCGTTGCTTTCGAGCCGGCCATGCCGTCGAAGCACTTCGGCGTGCGGCTGGGGGTGACGGCCGGCGTGTATCAGGGCGGCGGGACGGAGATGGTTGATCACGTGTCGGTCAACTCGGGCGCCATCAAGTCTCTGCACGGCATGAGCATGGTGGCCAAGTACGAGCGCACGCGCATCAACGGACCCTGGACCAACGTCGACGAGCACATGAACTCATTCTACTTCGCGGCCGTGCAGCCGACCTCGTCGGGTCAGGTCAAGCTGGTCGCGTTGGTGAATGCCGCAAACGGCAACACGCCGAGCTATGTTGCAGCGCCGATCATCGCGAAGTATGGCTACGACTACAACTTCCCGATAAACGTTTCCTTCCAGAACCAGGAAACGCAATCGACCTTCGTGTCGTTGTCGGCGAAGTCGCTGCTGAACTCCCGGATGATCGGCGAGATCAAGGCCTTCTATGCAGGCACGAACAACGACCGGACCGCGTGGGCCAATCCGATCTACGCGAACGGTTATGAGGGTTACAGTGACCTCAACGTCACGTTTAAGGGCTGCAGCGACCTCAACTCATTCTTGAGTGCGCCGCCGTATCCGGAGGCCTACGATTGTGCGGCGGCGACCAGCCAGTTCGGTTCGCCCGCGGCGGCCACTGCCTACCAGCGCTACATCCAGAATTATGCTGAGATGGGCGCCATGGGGCATCTGACTTTCCTCCTGCCGGACAATACGGTGCAGGTGGGCGCCTCGGGTTTCGTGGCCCCGATGCTCTCGACCGAGTCCTGGTACGGCTCATGGCCGGTACCGGCCAACCGGACGGGCTTCAATGCCGCGTGGCTGGAGCACGACGGCCAGACGTGGGCGCAGTCCTATATTCAGGACAACATCCGGCTGCTGAACGGGAGGCTGCACATTTATCCGGGTGTCAAGTACACCCGGCTGGACATGTTCTCGAACGACGACCAGGGGTATTTTTATCAGAACTCCGGCTCGATCACGAAGATCTACCACTACTTTGAAGAGTCAGTCGGAGTGAACTACGCATTCACACAGGAACTGAATGCCTACGTCAATTGGGGTCAATCCACCAAGCCGCCGAACATCAGCGCGTTGTACGGTCAGATCGGTGGCCCTGGGGGACCGCTGCCCGTGGTCACGAAGCCCGAGCATGTCAACAATATCGATGCCGGCGTTCGGTTCAAGGGTCCGGACTATTTCTGGGACGTGGCGTTCTTCAACCGTAGTTTCACGAATATCTTCAGCTCGACCTACAACTCCATCAGCGGCATAACGTTGACGACGAATGCGGGCAGCGCGACCTCCCGGGGCTTCACGCTCGGCGGCGGAGTAATGCTGCCGTATCACTTCCAGCTGGAAGGGAACGCGGGCTATACGCACTTCGTCTACACGAAAGACTTCACGAATGTCTCGGGGAGCACTTTTACCTCTGGCATGTGGCGGCCGAATATTCCCGTCGAGACCGGGAACCTCGAGCTGGTGTACGACCGTGGTCCATGGTACGGCAGCGTGGATGAGCATTACACGGGGTCGGAATACCTCTCCAATTACTTCTCGGGCGTCACGACGAACGAGCAATTGGGCGGCTACGGTACCTTGAACCTGACGGGCTCCTACAGGTTCGATGTGCATACTGACGCGCTGAAGTCGCTCAAAGTAGAAGTGCATGTCGATAACGCGCTCAACCGGCACGCGCCGTTCTACTCGCCGGGATTCGAGCCCCACGACCCGGCCCTCGGCAACCCAGGTGCCCCCTTCACCTGGGAGATCTACAACACGCCGCTGTTTGCGAGCCTGAGTGTGACTGCGAAGCTGTTCTGATTCGACGATGAGCAGTCAACGTTGCCTACGGGGCACCGGCACTGCCTGCCGGCTGGGTGGGGTGGTTCTGTCCGCGGTCGCTCTTGCCGGGTGCGCCGCGGCCAAGTCGGCATCTTCGGCCAAGGGGGTGGTGCGGGGACGCTTGAGCGATCTGGCCGCGGTCACGCATGTGATCGCGACGGGTCGGCGGATCAGCCCGATCGGGCGGCTGGCCGGTACCGCAAACTTCCCGTCGGCGGTGGTGGTGGCGAAGGGGGCCGCGTACGTTCTAGCGGACGGCGCGACGCACACGCAGTCCGTGGCGCGGTACGAAGCGGCGACACTAGCGGCAGAAGGAAGCGTTGAGGGGTTCCGGGGATCGGTCAAGAAGACCGTTCCCCGGGGCGTCCTGAAGATTCCGCATGAGAACTTCTTCCAGGGATTGGCGGCGGGCCCGCACGGCACGCTGTATGCGGCCGGAGGCAGCAGCGATGTATTGGTTGCGGTGCGCGCCGGGCGCAAGGGTTTCGCCCTGGCCAGGCGCTATCCGCTTCGGTATCACCCCTTCCCGAAGGACCAGTACCCGTACGGGTATCAAGGGTTTCACCGCGGGCCGCGGCATTTCTATCCGGACGGCGTGGCAATAGGCCATGGCGGCGGGCACGCGTACGTGACCGGGTTGCTCAGCAACGCGGTCGCGCGCGTCAACCTGCGCAGCGGCACGGTGCGCTACGCGAACGTGGGTCCTTATCCGTTCGCGCCGGTTCTGACCGACCACGGGCGCCGGCTCGTGGTCACGGACTGGGGCGGCTGCGGGGTGGCGGTCCTCGACAGCCACACGCTGCGGCGAGTAGGCCGGATCTGTATCGGCCCGAAAACCGGTCCGACGAACGCCGATCCGGGCATCCATCCGACGGCCCTGGTGGCCGTGCCGGGCGGCAGCAACGTGGTGTTTACGGCCTCGAATCTGGATGAGGCCGTGGAAGTGGATGCGCGCACGCTGCATGTGGTGCGCATCTTCAATGATGCCCCATATCCGGGTGCGCCGCCGGGAAGCTATCCGGACGCACTGGCCATCCACGGCCACCGCCTGTTCGTGGCAAACGCCGGCAACGACGATGTGGCAGTTTTCGCTTTAAGCGACGGGCGGCGGCTCGGCCTGATCCCGACCGGATGGTATCCGACCGGAATCACCGCGACCGCTCACGCGCTGTATGTGGTCGCCGCCAAGGGAATGGGCTCGGGCCCCAACCTGCACTTCCAGTGGGTCGGGGACATGATGCACGGGCTGCTGCAGCGGATCTCATACGGGCAGCTCCGGCGCGAGCTGCCCCGTCTCACCCGGGTGGCGCTCGCCGATAACGGTTTCGGGGCTGCGACGCGCAAGGCGCTCGCCCGACACAACGCGCGGCTGACGCGCATGTTGCGTCGTCACATCCGCTATGTGGTATTCATCCTGCGCGAGAACAAGACGTTCGACGAGGAGTTCGGCAAGCTCAAGGGCGTCGGCCACTGGGCCGATCCGCACCTGGCGCTCTATGGTCCGCGCGAGCTGCCGAACCTGTTCTCCTGGGCCCGGAACGCTGCGCTGTTCGTCAATTTCTACGCCGATGGCGAAGTGACCGCGCAGGGTCATCAATGGACCACGGGCGCATCGGATTCGGATTTCGTTCAGCGGACCTGGCCGCAGTACTACTCGCACCGGGGGCTGGTGAGCAATCCGGGCTGGACGCAGTCGTTGGTGCCAGGCTCGGGGGGCATGGCGGGAATCGGCGGGGTCACCGGCACGAAGGCGGTGCGGGATCCCTACTCCGACTACATCGACCTGTCGGTGCTCGGCAAATGGTCCAATCCCTGGATCGCGTATCCGGAGCGGCTTTATCTCTTCAACGACCTGCAGGCCCATCACGTCGACTTCGAGGACTTCGGGGAATTCGTCTCGCGCACCGAGGCCGGGGACATCCCCAAGGCGCTGCGTGCGCATCTTGCCCGGCAGTTCCCCGGCTGGGATCGGATGATCCTCGATACCCACCGGGCGCGGGCGGCGGTGAAGTGGATGCGCCAACATGCGGACCATCTGCCGCGATTCATGTACGTGTGGCTGCCGGACGATCACACGGCAGGGCGCACGCCATGCTATTACACGCCGGATTACTACGTCGCCAACAACGACGAAGCGACGGCTCAGGTCATTCATTACCTCAGCACGACGCCGCAGTGGAGGCACATGCTGGTCTTCGTGACCGAGGATGACGCGCAGTCCGGTGCCGATCACATCGATGCGCACCGCACGTTCGCCGTTGCGTTGGGACCATGGGTGCGGCGCGTCGACATGACGACCCGATATTCCCAGGTGAACATCATCCGCACGATCGAGGCGGTGCTGCACCTCTCGCCGATGTCCCAGTGGGATGCCAACGCCGCGGTGATCGGCGGCATCTGGCGCCGCAAGCCCGAGGACGCGCAGGTGCCGGTGATCGCACCGAAAGTACCGGTCGCCTTCAATCCGGGTAAATGCAGCAACGAGCGGCTGAAGCGCCGGATGGCGGCGGCCGGCGGCCATGCGCTCTCCCGCGCAAGGCTGCGTTCGCACCAGGGGCTGCTCGCGCAACAGGTGCCGCCTGCGAGCGATTGGTACACGCCCACGAGTCTGCTGAAAATCACCGGCGCGGAGCAGATGCGTCAGGAATGGGTCGGCAGCAGGGGACCGGCGAGCTACGCGCGCCTCATGCGTTATCTGCGCAGGTATGCCCGTCGGCACCATGCGCCCGTGAGCCATTACCTGGCGAACGACGACGATGATTGAGGGACGATACGCTCCCCGGGCATGAGCCCGGGAAGCGTGGAAATCGAGCCGTGATATTCAAGAATCTCATTCGCAAGAAGCGCGATGGGTCGGCGCTGACGCAGGAGGAAATCGCGTTCTTCGTGCGCGGGCTGGCCGACATGTCGATTCCGGCGGAGCAGGTGGCGGCGCTCGCCATGGCGGTGTACTTCCGGTCCATGAGCTTCGCCGAGTCGGCTGCGCTCACGGTCGCCATGGCCAATTCCGGCGTGCGGCTCGGCTGGGACGAGCTGCGCGAGCGCGGCCCGGTGATCGACAAGCATTCCACCGGCGGGGTCGGGGACAAGGTGAGTTTCCTGCTCGCGCCGATCGCCGCTGCCTGCGGCTGC
>JAKAYU010000228.1 GCA_021809525.1 Pseudomonadota bacterium
CGCGGGCGGTCGGGCGCGCCAGACAGTTCAGGGGGCGCGCTCGGGCGGTGAGGCGGACGGCCAGAGACACTTGCCGCCGCTCGCTTTACTGATCACGGTCAGCATGTGCTCGTGGGCGCGCAGCTCCGCCTCGCTCGCGGCGAGCACCTTCAGCGGGACTGCGGGCCGCAGCGGCTGCGCGGCGCCCGCGACGGCCTCGCGCTCGAGCGTGGCAAGCTCGAGCGCGGCCTGGCCGCCGGTCATCGCCAGATACACATCGGCGAGGATGCGCGCATCGAGCAGCGCCCCGTGCAGCTCGCGGGCGGTGTTGTCCACGTTGTAGCGCTTGCAGAGCGCATCGAGGCTGTTGCGCTGCCCGGGGTGCATCTCGCGCGCCAGCGCGAGCGTATCGAGCACGTGGCAGCGCTCGGTGAGCTTCAGCGGCCGCCCGCAGCGCTCGAGCTCCGACTCGAGAAAGCCGACATCGAAGGAGGCATTGTGCGCCACGATCTCCGCCTCCTCGAGAAACTCCAGCAATGCATCGGCGATCTCGGCGAAGCGGGGCTGACCGGCGAGGGATTCGCGGGAAATGCCGTGCACGGCGAGCGCCGCGGCGTCGATGTCGCGCTCGGGATTGAGGTAGCGGTGGAAGGTGCGGCCGGTGACCCGGCGGTTGAACAGCTCGACGCAGCCGATCTCGATGATGCGGTGCCCGAGCGACGGTTCGAGACCGGTGGTCTCGGTATCCAGAACAATCTGTCGCATGCTCGAGAGTGTACCCGCTAGCGCGCCCGATCGGTCCGTGCGCGGCCGAGCGCATCGATCGCCTCGTTCGCCAGGCGGTCGACCCGCTCGTTGCCGGGCACCCCGGCGTGGCCCGGCACCCAGTGCCACTCGATGCGGTGGCTGCTCGCGAGCGCATCGAGCCGCTGCCAGAGGTCCTGGTTCTTCACCGGCTTGCGCTCCGCGGTGCGCCAGCCCTTCGCCTTCCAGTTCGCGAGCCACTCGGTGATGCCACGGCGCACGTACTGCGAGTCCGTGTAGAGCCGCGCGCGCACGGGGCGCTTCAGCGCCTCGAGGGCCGCGATCACCGCCATCAGCTCCATGCGGTTGTTGGTGGTGAGCGGCTCGGCGCCCGAGAGGGTCTTCTCACGCTCACCGAAGATGAGCAGCGCCCCCCAGCCGCCGGGGCCAGGGTTGCCGCGGCAGGCCCCGTCGGTGTAGATCTCGACCATCCCGCTCACCGCGCCCGCGGGGACCTGAGCGCTCATGGGCAGCGCCGCAGGCCGTGGCGCACGGGCGGCGGGGCGGGTTTGACGAGATTGCCGAGTACGGCCCTGCGCACCCGCGGACGCATCGGGGTGAGCGTGTAGACCTGCTTGCGCGCCTTGAGCACGTAGGCCCCGGCGGGCAGTGCGAACGTGAGCCCCCGCCTGAGCAGCCGGTCCGCCTGCTCGCCCTCGGCGAGCCCGCCGGCCCAGGGACTGCGGTACAGGTAGCGCCGCGCGGCGAACACCTCGTAGCCGAGCAGCGCCAGCCACTCGCGCACGCGCCGCTCGGAGAGCACGCGGCGCAGACCGGGCGGAAAGCCGCTGCGCGAGAGGCGCGCACGCTGCCCCCAGAGACTCCAGGGCTGAAAGCCGAGCACGACCAGGTGGCCCTCCCCGACCAGCACCCGGTCGGCCTCGCGCACGATGGCGTACGGGTCGCCCGCGAATTCCAACGTGTGCGGCATCAACACCGCATCGATCGAATCGCCGAGCACGGGCAGCTGGCTCGGGCGGGCGAAAATGTCGGCATCCGGCGACAGTCCGGGCCGCGCGAGGATGGCGCGGTGGCGCGTGCGGCACGCCTCCAACAGCTGCCGGCCCTCGCCCCACGCCCCAATTTGCAGGCATTCCCAACCGAAGACGTCCTCGAGCGCCTCGCGCACCACGAGCGTTTCGGCGGCGATCAGCGCGCGGCCGGCGGGACTCGCCCACCAGCGCGCGAGCGCGTGCGTCGCATCGGATTGCGCGGAAGTGTGAGTTTGTGCCATCGGGGGCTAGCCATCCTGTGATATGAGAAGGTACATTTCGCGGTTGATGCGATTATTGTAATGTCGCGCCGGCCTCTCCCCGAAAGTGCCGGTGCGGGCAGAACTTAACACGGCGCAGAGAGGGTCGGGAAATTGGCGATTTCAGCGAGCTGGGCACGCGCTGCCCTGGGTGTCCTCGGTGTTCTGGCACTGACGGCCTGCGCCACGCGCGCACCGGTGCGTCCACTCGTCGCGACAAGAGTGGTCGCGCCTGCGGCGGTGACCGCAAAACCTGAGCCCACCCCGCCGCCGGTGGCCGCCGCCCCGGCCCCGGTCACCCCGCCGCCGCCCGCGGCTCCGGCTGCGCCGCATTATGCGAACCTCTTCGCGCGCATCCGCGCCGGCTTTGCGCTGCCGGATCCGAATAAGCCGATCATCGCCGAAGAGGCCCGCTGGTACGCCGATCATCCCGAATTCCTGCAGCGCGCCTTCGGGCGGGCGGACATGTACCTCTACTACATCGTCAGCCAGCTGCAAAAGCGGCACATGCCGTTCGAGCTCGCGCTGCTGCCGGTGATCGAGAGCGCCTTTCAGCCCTTCGCCTACTCCTATGCGCGCGCCGCCGGCATCTGGCAGTTCACCTCCGGCACCGGGCGGCTGTTCGGCCTGAAGCAGGACTGGTGGTATGACGGGCGGCGCGATGTGGTCGCCTCCACGAAGGCGGCGCTCGATTACCTGCAGCAGCTGCACGATCAGTTGGGCGGACACTGGCTGCTCGCGATTGCGGCGTACAACTGCGGCCTGCTCAACGTGCAGCGGGCTATCCGCTACAACGAGGCGCGGCACCGGCCGACGGACTTCTGGCACCTGATCCTGCCGCGCCAGACCGAGCTGTACGTGCCGCAGCTGCTCGCCATGGCGCGCCTGGTGCAGGACCCGTCCCGTTACGGCCTGTCCTTCAGCCCCATTCCGGACCGGCCCTTCTTCACGAAAGTCGCCACCGACGGACAGATCAACCTCGAGGTTGCCGCGCGGCTCGCGGGGATCACCTCCGATGAGATCTACCAGTTGAACCCCGCCTTCCACCGCTGGGCCACCGACCCCACGGGCCCGTTCTACCTGCTGCTGCCCGTCGATGCCGCTCCGGTGTTCGAGCAGAACGCCGCGGCGCTCACTGCCGATGAGCGCATGGGCGTGGAGCGCTACGTGGTGCACGCGGGCGACACGGTCTACTCGGTCGCGCGGCGCTTCAGGACCTCCCCCGATCTGCTGCGCCGGCTGAACACGCTGACCCATGGACGGCTCGTGGTCGGACAGGTGATCAATGTGCCCTCCACCGTCTATCACCTGCCGCAGAACGTCATGCTCGCCGCCGAGCAGGCCGATCACGGCTCATGGCGCTACCACTTCCGCTTCCGCGTGGTGCGGGTGCGTCCCGGGGACTCGCTGTGGGCGATCGCCCAGCGCAACGGCATCAGCGTGCGCCGTCTGGCGCAGATGAACGGCTTGTCCCTGCACCACACGATCCTGCAGCCCGGTGAGCGGCTGCGCCTGTACGCCGATGGGCGCGTGGGGCGTTTCGCGCGCCCGACGTTCCGCGTCGTGCAGGTACGCCCCGGGGACAGCCTCTGGTCGATCGCCGTGCGTAACCACGTGAGCGTGCATGCGCTCGCGCGGGTCAACGGCCTGCGCCCGGGGCAGATCCTGCGGCCCGGCGAGCGGCTGCGCATCGTGCCGACCATGGCGGACGTGCGCTACGGGCCGGCCCGCCGCCTGGTCGCCGGTGTCGCGCACGCCGTGCACCGCGTGATCTACACGGTGCGCTCGGGCGATACGCTCTGGCAGATCGCGCAGCGCTTCCAGGTGCGCGTCGCCCAGATCCTCAGCTGGAACGAGATGAACCTGCGCCAGCCCATCCTGGCGGGCCAGAAACTCATGATCCTGGCCGATTCGGGCGGCTGATTGGTCTACACTGCCGGCCCGGGCGTCCCACGGGGGCGTCCGGGCCGTTTTTCTGTGCAGAGGCTGTCGATATGGGATTTCTCTCGGGTAAGCGCGCCTTCATCGTCGGAGTCGCATCGGACCGTTCCATCGCCTGGGGCATCGCGCAGGCGCTGCACCGCGAGGGCGCGGAGCTCGCCTTCAGTTACGTGAACGACAAGATGAAGGAGCGCGTCGAGACGTTGGCCGTCACGGTCGGCTCGCATCTGACGATGCCGCTGGATGTCACCGATGATGCGCAGATCGATGCGGCCTTCGCGCTGCTGAAGCGCGAGTGGGGCCACCTCGACATCGTGGTGCACGCCGTGGCGTTCGCGCCCCGGGAAGGGGTGTCCGGCAGCTTCCTCGAGAACACCAGCCGCGAGGTCTTCCGGATCGCCCACGACGTGTCGAGCTACAGTTTCACGGCGCTCGCGCGCGCCGCGGCGCCGCTGATGGCCGGGCGCGCCGGGGCGCTGCTGACGCTGTCCTACCTCGGCGCAGTCCGCTCGATCCCGAGCTACAACGTCATGGGGCTCGCCAAGGCGAGTCTCGAGGCCAACGTGCGTTTCCTCGCCGCGGACCTCGGCCCGCGCGGCATCCGCGTCAACGGCATCTCCGCCGGCCCCATCAAGACGCTCGCCGCGGCGGGCATCGCGGGTTTTCGCAAGATGCTGAACCGGGTGGCCGAAGTGTCCCCGCTGCGCCGCAACGTGACGCAGGAGGACGTGGGCAACGCCGCGGCGTTCCTGTGCTCGGACCTCGCAGCCGGGATCACCGGCGAGATTCTCTACGTCGATGGGGGCTTCAGCACCGTCGGCATGAGCTTCCCGGACGCCGAGCCGGCCTGAGCGCCGGCCCCGCCGGGGCACCCGGCGGCGGCGGGCCGCGCACACCCTGCGCCTGCGGCCCTCCCCCCGAGACTCACCGACCCCGGGCTACTGGAAGGCGTTGGGGTTCTTGCGGACCTTGGCCGTGGCCCGCATCTGGGTGATGTAACCGACGACATCTCCGTCGGCATCGGT
>JAKAYU010000229.1 GCA_021809525.1 Pseudomonadota bacterium
GCTTTGATGCCGAGACAAGACCAGAAATCAGAGGGGAGAGATGCGCTTCGGACGCGCCATGCGCTGGACACTGGTTCTTGCAGCCTTACTCGCCCTGTCAGGCTGCGGCGGCGGTGGCAGCGGCGGCGCGCAAGCCAGCGCCGCCACCTCGACGCACAGCGGCACGACCGCCAGCGCAGACGGCTGGACGCCGGGTCTCTACGCGAGCGCATCTGTCTATGCCGCGCGCTGCGCCGCACCCCGAACGGGCACCGATCCGTACACCGGCAAGCCGTATCCCGACGTTCCCGGCACCGTGACCGACCAGAACAACTGGCTGCGCTCCTGGACGCATGCGCTTTACTACTGGTACAGCGAAGTGCCGGACCTCGACCCCTCGCTCTACAGCACCTCCCAGTACTTCGATCTGATGAAGACCACCCAGACGGATGCCAACGGTGCGCCGAAGGACCGGTTCCATTTCTCGTATCCGACCGCAACGTGGGAGGCCATGGAGGAAGGCAGTTCCGTCGGCTACGGCGTTCAGTGGGCCGTGGTGAATGCCTCGCCCCCACGCAAGATCCTGGTCGCCTACACACAGCCCGGCACCCCCGCGGCCGATGCCCCGGCCGACCTGGTGCGCGGCGCGGAGCTCCTCGATGTCGACGGCGTGGACGTGGTCAACGGCACCACCACGACCGACATTGACACCATCAATGCGGCCCTCGCCCCGGCGACGGACGGCGAGACGCACAGCTTCACCGTGCTCGATCCGGGCTCGAGCACGCCGCGCACCTTCACGATGCAGGCACAGAACATCACCGATCAGCCGGTGCTCCTGGTCAAGACGCTCGCCACCGCGGCCGGCACGGTCGGCTACATCCTCTACAACGATCAGGTGGACGTGTCGGCCGAGGCGGAGCTGATCCAGGCGATCGACACGCTCAAGTCCGACGGCGTGACCAATCTCGTTCTCGATCTGCGCTACAACGGCGGGGGACTGCTGGACTTGGCCAGCGAGCTGGCCTACATGGTCGCGGGCCCCACGCAGACCGCCGGCGAGACGTTCTACGTCCAGCAGTTCAATGACCAGCACCCCACCACGAACCCCGTGACCGGCACACCCATCACGCCGCTGCCGTTCCTCGACACCACGCAGGGGTTTTCCGTCAAGGCCGGCCAGGCGCTGCCCACGCTCGATCTGTCGCGCCTCTTCGTACTGACCGGCGCCGATACCTGCTCGGCGAGCGAGGCGATCATCAATGGCCTGCGCGGCGTCGGCATCGAGGTGTACCAATTCGGCTCGACGACCTGCGGAAAGCCCTACGGCTTCTACCCGCAGGACAATTGCGGCACGACCTACTTCTCCATCGAATTCAAGGGCGTCAACGCCAAGGGATTCGGGGATTTCGGCGATGGCTTCTCCCCTGAGAACACCGCGTCCGCGCCCGGCGTGAAGCTGCCCGGCTGCTCCGTAGCCGACGACTTCTCCCATGCGCTCGGCAATCCGAACGAAGCGGTATTGAGCGCCGCGCTCGCGTACATGGCCGATCCCTCAGGCACCGTCTGTCCGGCCGCCACGGGCGGCGGATCCCCGGCTCTGCAGGCGAAAGAGCAGCGGCCCACACGCATCCGCGTCCGCTGGCCGCTGCGCCAGATGCTCATTCTGCCGAAGCCGCGGCGCGGGCTGCCCCCGTAGCTGGGAACGGCGAGGCTCCGGCGCGCGCCGGTGGCCGCCGCCAAGCGCGCGCACACATGAACAGAACACGCATCGCCATCATCGGCGCAGGCCTGAGCGGCCTGTATGGCGCTTATCTGCTCGAGCAAAGAGGCCTTCGGGACTATGTGGTCCTGGAAGCACGTGCCGCCCCCGGCGGACGCATCGCATCGGCCTCACGAACGGTAAGGCCAGAGACCGCGGTTGCGTCGGCGGCTGATATCGACCGCTTCGATCTCGGCCCGACCTGGTTCTGGCCAGACCTGCAGCCGCAGCTCGACGAGCTGATCCGGGATCTCGGCCTGCGCCGATTCGCACAGCATGAGACGGGTGACCTGCTCGTTGAGCGCACTTCCGGTGGCTCTCCTCTGCGCATGCGCAACTATGCGAACGTGCCGCCCTCGATGCGGCTCATCGGCGGCATGCAGTCGCTGATCGATGCGCTTGGCCGGCGCGTGGATGTGTCCCGCATCCTCACAAGCCGCACAGTCCGGACGGTGCGTCAGGCGGACACGCAGATCGAAATCGAAAGCCAAGACTCCGGCGGACGCAGCCATACCATAACCGCCGAGTGCGTACTGCTCGCCCTCCCACCGCGTCTGGCGATCCGGCGCCTCGTGTTTGCACCCGCCCTGCCCGAGGCGCTGCGGCGAGAATGGCACGACACTCCCACTTGGATGGCGCCTCACGCCAAGTACATCGCCCTGTACGACACAGCGTTCTGGCGCGAGCAGGGGCTGTCCGGCGACGCCCGCAGCATGCGAGGCCCGCTGGGCGAGATCCACGACGCATCCATGCCCGGCGGCAGCGCGGCACTCTTTGGCTTCTTTGCACTCCCGGCCCACCTGCGTCGCACGGCTTCCCCCGAGATACTGCGCTCAGCTTGCCGCGAGCAGATGGCGCGGTTATTCGGTCCACTGGCGGCCGCGCCCACGGGCGATTTCATCAAGGACTGGGCGCGCGATCCGCTCACGGCCACGGATGCGGACCAGCACGATCCCGGCGAGCACACGGCCGCTCCCTCCGCGACAGCGGCGAGCGGTCCGTGGCAGGGCCGGCTGTGGGGTATCTCAAGTGAGTGCTCGCCGCAGTTCCCCGGCTACCTCGCCGGAGCGATCGAAGCCAGTTACAACGCCATAACAGCGCTGGCTACGAGGGATCCGCGCTGAGGCCACCCCCTTCGGGTCGATCGCGGCAAGCGCTCCGGGCACACCACGGCCGCGGACCCACCGCAGGCATCTGCCGTTACCTCGATTGGATGATGTATGGGGCGTGACGGATTCGAACCGTCGTCCCGCGGATTAAAAGTCCAGGTCAAGCACCCGTTCCCGCCACCTGACGCGCGAGAACTCAGGCACTTGCCACCGTTCCGCGGTGCCCGATGGCGCCAAGTTGTGGCAGCACATGTGCCACCCGCGTGCCAACGAGCGTTGCCCGAGCGCCTGTCGCGCAGCCTTTAGAGGGAGAGGCAAAGCGATTCCGGGCTGACGCTCGCACACCGGTATCGGTGCGATGACGGACCGTTGACGGCGCATAGTGTGCGGCGTCAGTACGTCATTGACGCATGTACGTCATTGGTGTACCCTTCCACTCCATGGTCTTTATCGAGTCGGCGGTCTTCACCAGGCAAGTCAAGGAGCTGCTGACCGAGGACTCCTATGCAGAATTCCAGCAATGTCTGGCAGCGCATCCGCAATTGGGCGACGTCATCCAAGGCACCGGCGGGTTGCGCAAGGTGCGCTGGTCGATCAAAGGCAGCGGCAAGAGTGGTGGCGTGCGCGTGATCTACTTTCATGTCGTCGCGAAGGCGCAAGTTCGCCTGCTGCTCATTTACCGCAAAGGCGTCAAGGACAATTTGACGGCTGCGGAGAAGAAAGTTCTCCGCAAGCTCAATGCTGATTGGTAAGAGGTAGCCGTGAACAAGAAGCTGTTTTCCGAGCTTGTCGAGAGCATGACGCAGATGAATGAGATCGCCCGGGGCGAGCGAGCGCCCTCCCGGGAATTCCACGTCGAACCTCTCGCCATCAAGGCGCTGCGCTCCAAGCTCGGCTTGAGCCAGCCAAAGTTCGCCGCCCTGCTGCATGTGGACGTGGGCACGTTACGCAATTGGGAGCAAGGCCGGCGCGAGCCCACCGGGCCGGCCAAGGCACTCCTGACCGCAATCCGCCGGGACCCTACGCACGTCCTGAAAGCTTTGGCGCTGTAAGGGTTAGATGGTGGGGCGTGACGGATTCGAACCGTCGACCAGCGGATTAAAAGTCCGATGCTCTACCGACTGAGCTAACGCCCCACCGATGTCGCGGCTGGGGCCCCGGAACGGGCGCCGCAGGGGTGCGCATGATACCCGGATGCGCCCTTCACTGGTAGCGCGTGGGATCGGCGATGCCGGCAGCCTCGAACCCCGCGCGGCGCAGCCGGCACGAATCGCACTTGCCGCAGGCCCGCCCGTCGGCGTCCGCCTGGTAGCACGAGACCGTCATGCCGTAATCGACCCCAAGCGCGACTCCCTCTCGAATGATTCGCTCCTTGCTCCAGGCGATGAGCGGCGCCTCGATATCGCACGCTGTGCCCTCGACGCCGGCCTTGGTGGCAAGCCGTGCGAGGCGAGCGAACGACTCGATGTACTCCGGCCGGCAGTCCGGATAGCCCGAGTAATCGAGTGCGTTGACGCCGACGAAGATACGCTGCGCGCCCAGGACCTCCGCCCATGCGAGCGCCAGGGAGAGCAGAATGGTGTTGCGCGCCGGCACGTAGGTCACCGGAATGCCCGCGCTCGGGGCCTCGGGCACCGCGATCGAGCGATCGGTAAGCGCCGAGCCGCCGATGCCGGCCAGATCGACCTGCATGACCCGATGCTCGCGCGCTCCGAGCGCCGCAGCCACCCGCGCAGCGGCGGCCAATTCCGCCTCGTGCCGCTGGCCATAGGCCACGGAGAGCGCATAGCACTCGAGCCCCCGGGCGCGCGCGATCGCAAGCGCAGTTGCCGAGTCGAGCCCGCCTGAGACCAGCACGACCGCCCTCAGCGCGCTCATGGGCACCTCGGACCGGAGCATCGCGCCGTGAGAGACGGGGCTGCGGTGTCGATCGCGGTCGTCATTTTCCCGGCGTATTGCCCCAGAGAATCTTGTGCAGCTGGACCTGCAGGCGCACCGGCAGGCGATCGGCGAGGATCCACTCGGCGAGTTCGCGCGCCGGCAGCTGCTCGTGACTCGGGGAAAACCACACCGTGCAACGCTGCGCTAGGGCGAGCTCGCGCACCTTCGCGGCACTCCATTCGTAATCGGCGCGAGA
>JAKAYU010000230.1 GCA_021809525.1 Pseudomonadota bacterium
ACATCAATTGTCGCGATTCTCTGTGCTGCTCCGAGCCGAATCAGCGAAGTTCTGTATCTCAGAGACGATTGCGAAGTTACCCAGATTGTTCCATCTACTGGCAAGGAAGCCTATGGTCTGCGGTGGTATCCAGCCAAGGGCGCCCCGCCTATGATCAAGTGGGTTATCCCGGCCATGGCGGATGTCGTCAGAGATGCAATCGCCAAGATTCATAACATCACAGCTCCCGCGCGCGAGATCGCAAAGTGGTATGAGGCGCATCCAACGGAACTCTACTTGCCTCGCCGGCTCGAACATGTGCGTGGACGCGAATGGATTACTCTGGATGAGGCGGGCGAGATCGTGTTCCTGGATCCCGTCGCACGCGGGACGGTCAGTGCTTGGTGCGACAGGAACGGAGTTCCACGTTCCAAGGGGCGTGTGGAAGAACCGCGGTGCCGTATGGCGGATGTCCAAGCGGCGGTTCTCTCAAGTCTACCGCAAAATTTTCCGTGGGCCCACAAAGCGGCCGGGCTGAAATTTAGTGAAGCACTTTTCGCTGTGCAACCAAATTTCATGAACGAGGGAAAGGCAAGCCTTCGAGGGAAGATTGGAATAGTAACGCACGCGGAAGTCAGTAAACGTCTAAGTGGTCGGGATGATCGAGGAACGTCCTCCATATTTGAGCGACACGGATTTTCGGAGGAGAACGGAAGCGGCATCCGGATCACGACGCATCAATTCCGGCATTACCTCAATACGCTCGCCCAGGCCGGGGGATTGAGTCAGCTTGATATCGCGAAATGGTCGGGTCGCAAGGACATCAGGCAGAATCGCGCCTACGACCATCTTTCTGACCGGGATGTGGTCGCCATGGTGCGGACGGCCGTTGGTGATCCCGAGAACGCCGTCGGCCCCCTCGCTAGGCTGGATACGACGGCGCTGATCCGACGCGATGAGTTCGCACGATTGACGGTTCCCACGGCACATACTACGGAATTTGGGTATTGCATCCATGACTTTTCGATGCTGCCCTGCCAGCTCCATCGCGATTGCCTGAACTGCGCCGAGCAGGTCTGCATCAAGGGCGACGCGGTCAGGGAGGCGAACATCCGCCGGCTCCGCGATGAGACCCGTGAGTTGCTTGCGGCGGCTGTCGCTGCGGAGTCCGACCAAGATCACGGAGCGAACCGATGGGTCGATCACCAGCGGCGAACGCTCGCCCGTCTCGATGAGCTCTGCGCGATTTTCGACGATCCAACTGTCCCGTCTGGCACGGTGATCCAGCCCGCGAAGACCGCGCCTGCATCTCGACTTCAGCAAGCGGCCAAGGACCGTGCGCTCAGCATAGGGAATACCCGCGCTCGCAGAGGGGTGTCTGCACCACCCCGTGGGCTGGGCGCGCCAAGACCGGTCACGCAGGAGGAAACGAACGCATGAGGCGGATTCGGGCCCCTAATCTTGAGGACGAAAGAATCGAGATCATCGTCGGCATACTCGACGGTTGGACGGGCAAGCTGACGTGGGAGGCCCTAATCGAGGCAATCGAGCTTCGCACCCACGCCCGGTATACTCGGCAAGCGCTGCACAAGCATCAACGCATCCGGCAGGCGTTCAGCTTCCGTAAAAAGGCCATGATGCCGGGATGCGACAAAGGAGAGAGCAATGATGGCTCTCCAGAGCTACGCGCGACCATGCAGCGCATGGCACGTCTGGAAGCCGAGAACGAACGGCTGCGGACCGAGAACGACCAGCTGCTCGGGCAGTTCGCACGTTGGGCTTACAATGCGCATACGCGGGGGCTCGATGAGAAATTTCTGAACCGTGCACTTCCGGATGTGAATCGAGGTCAGACCGTCCATGAATCTGCCCGCGATGATGATCGCCCGGGTAGAGCTGTGAGCTCACGAAGACCCTGATCTTGGCGCCGGTCGCCGGCGCGTACGTGTTGACGTTGCTGTTTAGCCAACGCGCCGAGGGAGAGGGATACTGCGGGTGAGGGCGAATCTTTGGCGGCAATCCGAGGCCTTGGCTCGCGGTGGCGGCGTGGAGTAGATTGCCACCCGAACGGCATGCCGACGTCGTTTCGACGTGAAGTGGGGCAATGCAATGCGACGACGGGTACTCTGCTCATTCGCACTGGTGGCTCTTGCCACCGTTGTATCTCCGGTTTCCAGTGCCGGGGTTCCTGCTGTCGCCGAACCTATTCCGAATGCTCGGCTCCAGCACATACCTCACCCGGCTGTTGCGCCGCCCATCCATCCTGCTCCCGGAGAGTGTGCGGCTCTCGTTCAGTTCGATGCGATCGCCGCCACAGTGACGTTGAATTTCTACGATCGCACGTTCAGAGGCCTTCCGTGGCCAGAGCGCGTGAAGCATTTTCGCCATGAGATCAAATGCGCCGATGGTCCTGACCGGATAGCGGCTGTCGCAAATGCGCTTTTTTCCGAGCTGAAAGCCAGTCATACCGGTGTATACACTGCCGATGACCTGACTTACTGGGCTCTTGAGTCGTTCTTCTCACACTCGATCGACGACTATCCAGTGAACTTCTCGGGGATTTGGCCTGTGCGCCGCGATCATGAATGGTTCGCGCGTTACGTTCTGCAGGGCTCCCCTGCTCAGCATGCTGGAGTGCTCCCGGGGGATGAGCTGATAAGCATAAATGGCAGACCATATCAGCCACTCGGCTTCCGTGGCGGTAAGACCGCGGCGTTCGTCGTGTCGGAAGACGGTAGAACGCGACTCACGCTGTACGTGAAGGCAAAAAAGCAGGGCATGCAACGATTCTTTTTCGTCGCGACGCGCGACTCGGAGCGTATCGAACAGATACAAGGCCACGCGGTGGGCTACTTTCATCTCTGGTCTGGAGCTGGCCCGCTATTCCTGAAGGCCCTGAACGGCGCGCTGGCCAATTTCGAGCGCCATCATATCTCTGCGCTGATCCTGGATCTGCGTGGTGGCTACGGGGGGGCAGGGCCGCCTTACCTCGAGAAACTTCGGCACGATCCATATTTTCGGCATGTCTACAAGGTGGCTCTGATTGATCACGGCACGCGCAGTGGCAAAGAACTCGTGGCCGCCATCATCAAGCATGATCATCTGGCTACCCTGGTCGGATCTCGTACCGCGGGGGCGTTCCTCGGCGCATCCACTGTGCGACTATTCAACAATCTGTATCTGGTCGAGGTGGCTATCGGGCACTACGTACCGCCCGGCATCGGGGAAATTGAAGGCGTTGGCGTACAACCAGATGTCCCGGTGGCACCTTGCATACGCTTTTGTCGCGGCAGAGATCCTCAAATGGCTGCGGCGTTGCGGCTGATTCGGCGGCACCTGGCGCGCGTCCGATCGCTGCACCGGAGCGGATGATGCCGGCCTCGGTTTGCAATTCACGAATTCAAATTGGTGAGCAGCAGCGCAGTCTGCCGCGAAGCGGCAGAAGCCCCTACTGGATCCGAACAAATGGCAATAAATCGCCGCCCAGCGCCGATTTATTTACACAAGCGATCTAAATGGAATGTCGATGCACTGCAAAGCAACGGAGATTTTGCTATTTACAAATGCAAGGTCGCCAGAACCGTTCTGAAACTGAAGGGCGCGGGCTAGACATCAGGAGCCGACGGATTTCCGTCGGCTCTTTTTATTTCGGTAACTCGCTCGGGTCTGTTCCTACAGAAGGGGCAGGTTCACTAAGTGAGGAGGTCCCATGGTTTCCGATGAGGCCAAGGGATTATGGGCAGAGATTCTGGGCGAACTCGCTCCGGATCTCGCTCCGGCGATAGAGGCAGGCGGCAATCACGTGCCGTGCCCCGTGCATGGAGGCAAGGACGGCTTTCGAGTCTTCAATGACTTCCAGGCGACCGGTGGCGGCGTGTGCAACACCTGCGGATCGTTCCCCGGGGGCGTGAAGTTGCTCGCGTGGATCAGGCAGGTCACCCCGCGGGAGGCTGCGCACATGGTCCACCAGTGGCTCGAGGGTGACCGGTCAGGACAGGGATCGCCGAGGCGTGTTCGTGTCGAGTTCAAGGAGCCGGACCCGTCCAAGGCGCGAGCCTCGATCATGCAGATCTGGGCCGGCTGTCGCGACATCCAGGGGACGCTTGCGGAGCAGTATCTGGTCAAGCGCGGTATCCCGCTCTCAGCGGTTGCACGCCGGCTGCGGTTCCATCCCGGCTTGCCGTACTCCGAGAAGATCGACGGCCGGTGGCGTCGCACAGGCACGTTCCCGGCCATGATCGCGGCGATCCAGCTGCCGGACGATCGCGGGGTGTGCTTGCACAGAACCTATCTGTCCGCGCAGGCCACCAAGGCGAATGTCGCGTCTCCGAAGAAGATGACCATGCGCTCAGCATTGTCGCGGGGTGGGGCGATCCGACTCTTTGCCCCGCGGGAAGTGCTCGCAGTGGCCGAGGGGATTGAGACGGCTCTTGCGGTGCGCGCAGCCACTGGGCTCCCCGCCTGGGCGGCGGTCTCGGCGACGCTCATGGAATCCCTCGAGGTGCCGGCGATGGTGCGCGAGGTGCACATCTTCGCCGACAAGGATGAGAACGGGCGCGGTCAGAGTGCCGCGGAGGTGCTGGCCAAGCGGCTGCGGCGCGCGGGGCTCGAGGCCCAGATCCATCTACCGACCGGGCGGGTTCCGCCGGGCTCGAAGGGGATCGACTGGCTGGATGTGTACGTCAGCGCGGGTGCGGCGGGTTTCCCCTCTGTTTTCGGAGGAATCCGTCATGCGGCCTGAGCAGAAATTAATCCCGGCCTCCTAGTGGGGCCGGTTTCTTTTTTATTTCCGCGCTCGTTGCTATAGCACCCCGATTGGACATTTTGCGTACGGGGTTACCCCGGGGATTTATGCAGGGTGGAGAGGTACATGCGTCCACGTGACAGATTTTATCTTGCGGTGATGGTGCTCGGGGCCTTATCCCCCGTCGCATTTGCGGCACCGGCAGCGAGCTGGGGGCCGGCATGGCGGCAGACGGTGCCCGCCGGCGGGCCGATC
>JAKAYU010000231.1 GCA_021809525.1 Pseudomonadota bacterium
GGGCAGCTCACCGGGTATGTGTATCTGAACCTCAGCACCTCGAACTATGGCGGCTTCGTGGCGCGCGCCAACCGGATCCTTCACGAGAGGCTCGCGCTGCCTCCCGGGTACACCTACAAGTGGTCCGGCCAGTACCAGTTCGAGATGCAGGCGAAACGGCGCCTCGAACTCATCCTGCCGATCGTCTTTGTGGTGATTTTCCTGTTGCTGTATCTCCTGTTCCGCTCCGTGGCGGAGGCGGCCCTGCTGTTTTTCCCCGCCTTCTTCGCGCTGATCGGCGGACTGCTGCTGCAATGGCTGCTCGGCTACGAGTTCAGCGTCGCGGTGGCCGTGGGCTACATCGCGCTCTTTGGTATTGCCG
Source organism: Pseudomonadota bacterium (assembly GCA_021809525.1). Taxonomy (GTDB): domain Bacteria; phylum Pseudomonadota; class Gammaproteobacteria; order Steroidobacterales; family Steroidobacteraceae; genus 13-2-20CM-66-19. Next base: position 362 of record JAKAYU010000231.1, read on the forward strand.
TGGAGACTGCGGTGGTCATGGTCGTGTACCTGCGGGGCGCGCTCGAGGCGCGCCTGAAATCGCACCATACCCTGACGCGCGAGGAACTCGCGGCCGCCGCGATAGATGGGGCCGTGCTGCGCTTGCGCCCCGTGCTCATGACCGTCTGTGCCGTCATCGGGAGCCTTGCACCCATTCTCTGGGAGACGGGCATCGGCTCGGACGTGATGAAGCCGATCGCCGCACCGATCGTCGGCGGTATGGTGACGGCGACGATCGCCGTGATGATTCTGGTACCGATCCTGTTCGTCATGCTCAAGGAGCATGCGCTGAATCGCGGGACACTCGGGAATGAGGCAGCGCAAACTCCTTTCGGGGACACACAGTGATGATGCGCAGCTCCCCTGGTGCTGCCAAGCCCGCGTCCACCGTGTCGCATCGTGCGCCGCCTCCCCTGCGCAGGCCCATCTGTGAAATGCAACCGCATCCAGCCTCTTTCAGCGGATCCATTCCCCATTCTGTCGGGGGGTCTCGCTATCACATTTGAGCCTGCGTCATTCATGAGACACGCGCCACTCCGTCTGATCAGGTCAGTGATGTGAATATGAGTCGGCAGATACACAAAACAGGTGGTCAGAACTGTTTCGCAGTGATCGCATTCGTGCAGGACCCTGGCTTGCTGACAACATCTGAGTGTTGCGGCGAGACGATTCCTCGCCGACACCGCACCGAGCGAGCATGGGATGGGCATCCGCTCGGACAGGTTGGGAGATGAACATGTTTGAGTCAATCAGGTCCGCCACGCGGACAAACGTGACAGGGGTGCTCCTTCTAGCCGCATCGTTTGCGCTGCAAGCCGCCCCGCAGCTGCCATCCGGTGCGCCAGCAACACCTACCGCGCAAAGCGCTCTCGCGAAGATGCAGGCATTCGAGGTGAAGGCGGAGTACTACGCGAAGAAGGCGGCATACTATCGGAACCGCGCTCGTGCCAATCTTGACGGCAAGCACGAAATCACGTGGCTTACACTCGCTAATCGCTGTGACGAAGAAGCCGAGCACTATCGTCGGTTGGCGGTGCGCGAGGCACGCAGCCTGCGTCCTCGCTGAGTAAGCAAACGGCGATCGGAAGATCCCCTGGCCGCCGGGTTGCAGCGCGAGAGAGCGTGAGCGCGCCCGGCTTCCCCAACGGTCTTGCCAACGAATGCGACTGACCCTGCGGCTCTGCGTGTCTATGAATTTGATGTGGTCAATCCCGCACAGCAGGACAGCTGCTTCACGTCCTTCGAGAAGGTCTGCGCTGCGAGCTTCAATCCCTCGACCATCGTCAGGTACGGAAAGAGCTGGCTCGAGAGATCGGTGACGGTCATGCGATGGTGGATGGCGAGTGCGGCCGCCTGATTCAGCTCCCCAGCTTCTGGCGCGACCGCCTGGACGCCGAGCAATCGGCTGGTGCGGGCCTCGGCGACCATCTTGATGAAGCCGCGGCTGTCGAAATTCACGAGTGCGCGCGGCACATTATCGAGTGTGAGGGTGCGGCAGTCGGTTTCGATGCCCTGGTGGTACGCCCCCTGCTCGCTGAAGCCCACTGTGGCGACCTGCGGGTCGGTGAAAATCACTCTCGGCAGGGTGGTGAGGTCGAGCGTCGCGTGGCCGCCGGTCATGTTGATCGCGGCGCGGGTGCCAGCGGCTGCGGCGACGTAGACGAATTGCGGCTGGTCGGTGCAGTCGCCAGCGGCATAGATGTCCGGGGCGCGGGTCCGCATGTCGGAGTCGACCTGGATGGCCCCTTGATCATTGAGGGCGACGCCAGCGGCTTCGAGCGCGAGGCTGCGCGTATTGGGCGCGCGGCCGGTGGCGATCAGCAGACGCCCGGCCCGCCACTCACGGCTCGGGATCGTCAGCACGAATCCCCCGTCTCGGCGGGTAATCCGACTGGCCTCAGTGTGCTCCAGGACCTCAATGCCCTCGGCGCGAAAGGCGGCCGTTAGCGCCTCACTAATGGCGGGACCTTCGCGGAAAAGCAGTGTGCTGCGCGCGAGGATCGTGACCCGGTTGCCGAGTCGCGCGAAGGCTTGTGCGATTTCCGCGGACACGACAGACGAGCCAATCACGGCAAGGCGCTCCGGAATGGCATTGCTCGCCAACGCTTCGGTCGACGTCCAGTAGGGGGTGTCTTCGATGCCGGGAATGGGCGGCACGGCCGCACTGGCTCCCGTGGCGATCAGACAGCGATCGAAGGCCACCAATTGCTCGCCGCCTGCATTCAGCCGCACTGTGAGGCTGTGGCCGTCCCTGAAGCGAGCTTCGCCGTGCAGCACTGTGATATGGGAATTATCGGCGAGCACGCTCTCGTATTTGGCCTGGCGCAGCTCATCGACCCGCGATCGCTGCTGCTCGAGCAGCCGCTCGCGCAGGATGGTGGGGGCGTAGGCCGATGTCGAAGGGGCTCACCCGGCGTAAATGGGCAATGTGGGCGGCGCGGATCAGGATCTTCGAGGGCACGCACCCGACGTTGACACAGGTGCCCCCGAGGGTGCCACGCTCGATCAGAGTGACGCGCGCGCCGTCCTCCGTGACCTTCAGCGCCGCCGCAATCTCCGCCGCGCCGCTGCCGAGGATGGCAATGTGCAATCCCCTCGCACCGTGGCCAGACATGGTTTTCGGCGGCGCAGATTCCCGTACGGCACCGCGAAATCTGCCCTGGGCTTGCCGGGACGGTGTGTCGGCCAACCTCGCCCGATAACCGAGCCCGGTCACCGCGACAATCAAGGCGTCCGGCGAGACACCCGCGTCGAGGGCGACCCAGGCGCTGCCCTGGGCGTAGGACACTTCGGCCGAGCGCACCCCCCGGGACCTGCTCCAGCGCATGTTTGACGTGGGCGGCACAGGACTCGCAGGTCATGCCGGTGATGTCGAGCTGTGTCATGAGGGCGGTTCCCCCTCAAGTCCCCGAGAGTCTGACCGGTTCACCCGTTCGCCGACGGTTGACATGTCGGCGCGGTACAGCGTCGCACCGGTGGCGAGACCAGATCCCACACCGACACAGCAAGCATGAAGGCGAGCCCGACGTAAAGTAGCGGAGCCGTCCCGATATGAGCGAATCGCATCAGGAGCGCCGCCGAGAGCACCAGCAGTGGCCCAACGACACCGAGTACGAGGCGCCGAGTCTGGCGGTGACTCCGCCAACCGAGCGCATTCGCGGCGAGCGCAAGCAGCGCAAAGATCGGAATGAGCGTGGTGATGAACAGACTTTCCCAGCGTGTGAGGAAACCAAGGCCGATGGCCGCGCCGAAACTGGCGAGCGCCGGGAAACAGGCCGCGCAGCCCATCGCTGAGACGAAGGCGCCAAGAAATCCTGCTTTGTCCGCGATTCGTGTGGCAAGTGCCATGGGGTGTTCTCCTCGTTGCGGTCCCGAGCCGGTTATCGCTCGATCGTTGACGGATAACCTGCATTGCGGGTCGCCTGCGTCAGCGCCGCGGCGGTGGTCTTCGAGTCATCGAACGTTACGATCGCGTCCTTCTTCGCCAGACTCACCGCGATCTTACCGATGTCAGGGACTTTCGAGAGCGCTTCTTTGACCGTTACGGGCGCTTTGCATGGTCGGAATGGCCAGTGTGACGTTTCGGGTGGTGGCCATACCGGAGCGACGATGTCGGCGAGCGCAAGTGCGGCAAGCAGCCTTTTCATGACGAACTCCTCACTTCAATGGAACAGGCGGCTTCAATAGAACAGGGGTGCGGCGTACGGGAAGGCAAATGCGACCAAAACCAACGTGGCGACGCACCAGAAAATGACCTTGTAGGTGGTCCGGGCGCGCGGCATGTTACAAACCTCACCGGGCGTGCAGGCGCGCGCCGGCCCAAGAATGCGCCGCTACGCGAAGAACGAGGCGATCAGCGGGCGCCGAGGAAGAACGGGCGGTCGGGCTCGAGCCGCGTCAAGTTGCTGATCCAGGCGCCACTCACGTCCAGCAGCACGAGGACGAGCGGTCCGAGACAGCAGGACGAGGCCAGGACCGCAGCCAGCCCGCCGAGGACGAGGTTTTCCATTCTGACCGCGGGGGGTTGGGCCGGGGTTTCTCCGCGCATGCAGTGCCTCTTGCGGATTCCGAGATTGGGGTACCTTAACACCGTACCCGACTACGGAGTCAATGTGCCAGAGTCCTATACGATCGACGCGCTGGCACGACAGATCGGCGTCAATGTGGAGACGGTCCGCTACTACCAACGCCCGGGCCTCATCGGGGAGCCCGCGCCGCCCGCCAGGTGGGATCCGCCGCTACGGTCCCGAGTACGTGCCAATCAGATCGGCGTGCTTCTTCTGCCCGGCGAGCAAGCACTGGGAGCTCTTCTGGCTCGCGGCGCATCAACCGGTACTCTTCGAGTGGGCACTCGCGATCGAGCGGGTGGCCCTCACCGGGCGGCACAGCCGGTTCGATGCGGTGGAGTTCGGCGCGGACTGGGAGGACCTGGTGCGAAACGCCGAGCGCTTCCCAAGCTCGAACACGAGGGTCGGGCTCGGATGCTCGTTCGCCTGGAACCACTGGGCGCGGGTGAACGGTGTCGTCGACGGGGATTT
>JAKAYU010000232.1 GCA_021809525.1 Pseudomonadota bacterium
GACGCCGGGCCCGATCTTCAAGACGCCCGTCGGCCAGCCGATCACCTCCGCGGTGACGCCGGCCTTCGTCACCAACCCGTATACCCAGCAGACGCAGCTGATGCTCTATTTCGGCACCGGCGAGAAATTCCCGCTCACCAATACCAGCGCGACCAGCTACGCGAGCGGCACGCAGGCATTCTACGGGGTGTGGGACTGGAACATGACCGCGTGGAACGCGCACAGCCTGACGCAATTCGAGAGCCTGACCGCATCGCAGGTCACCAGCCTGCCCGGCGTCACCTCGAGCGTGCTCTCGACGAGCGATCTGCAGCAGCAGACCGTCAGCATCGACTCGGGCAGCTCGGACCGCATCATCAGCAGCACCTCTCCGGTGTGCTGGGCGGGCACCACGGCCTGCGCCACCGGGGATGATCAGTTCGGCTGGTATTTCAATCTGCCGGGGATAAATTCCGCGTACAACCAGACCACCACGGAGCAGGTGGTATTCAATCCGCAGATCGTGGGCACCGCGGTCGTGTTCAACTCGACGCTGCCCGGCATCGATTCCCCGCTCGCCTGCAACACGGGGGCGGACCAGGGCTGGACATACGCGATCGATGCGCGCACCGGCGGGGCATTGTCGGATTTCTTCGTCAACAACGGCAATGTGCACACCATCGCCTACGAGTCCGACGCGAGCGGCACGGACTCCGTGGTGACGACCGGCGGAACGGGCTCCACCGCGGTGCAGTATTACCTGGTGTACCAGACCAATACCGGCCAGCACGGCATCCAGGAGATCAGCATCGGTAACAATCCGGTCGGCATGCCCGAAACGTGGATCGAGCTGCGCTAGGATGAGGCCCATGATGCGTACACACACTCGGATACGACGGCACGCCCTGCACGGGGCGCTCGGGTTCACGCTGATCGAGCTGATGATCACGCTGCTCGTGGTCGGGATTCTGGCGGCCATAGCCTATCCGATCTACGAGCACCAGGTCGCCGAGGCACACCGCACCGATGCGCGCAACGCGCTGCTCGAGCTCGCCGCGCGCGAGCAGCGCTACTACGCGATGTACAACGCCTATACCAGCAATGCCGCGGATCTCGGCTACACCGGCAGCTGGCCGATCACCATCGGCAGCGGCTATTACGCGGTTGAGTCCCCGAACGTGACGACCACCAACGGACTGCCGGCCTTCTCCCTCACTGCCGAGACGGTGAGCGCCTACCAGGCGCAGGAGGATCCCACCTGCTCGACGTTCACGGTGACCTCGACAGGAGCGGAGTCCTCCACGGACAGTGCCGGCAACACCAACCCCGCGGACACCTGCTGGTGAGGGGCGGGCGCGGCGTGAATCTTCAGGCCGCGCTTTGCGCGGCGCATCAGCGCGGCCCGAACACCTCGATGCAGCCCTGCGGGCAGGGACTGCCGGGGCCTGCCGCGATCGGCACGAACACTCGCCCGGTGCGCGCATCGGCCGCGACCGAGTGGGCATGCGGTCCGGTCGGCACGTTGCCGAGCCAGCGGTCGGTCAGCGAATCGACGACCCCGAGCACCGGCCCACCGGTGTTCGCCACGGCGGCGAGGTAATAGCGGTGCGCGCGCGAATCGGCCCAAACCTCATCGGAGCCGCCTACCTCGGGCAGGCGTGCCACGATGCGCCCGCTCGTGCTCATGACGAACGAGCGCGCCGGGAAGCCCGCCGCCACGGCATCGTCGCTGCAGCCAATGAGCAGATGCTGACGGGGCCCGAGCGCAAGTCCGGCCGGCATGCAGCGCTCAACCGGTAGATAACGCAGCAGCCTGCGGGTGCGCGGATCGATCACCGCCACCGCGCCACGCGCCTTGTCGTGATCGAGTGAGGGGATGGACAGGTAGATCAGCCCCGTCGCCGGGTCCCAGACGGACTGTTCCGCCCCGTCGGTGGCGCGCGTGAGGACAAGCCGGCCGAGCACCTTGCGCGTGCGGGTGGAGATGAAGCTCACGAACGGCGGATCGTCCGCGTTGTTTACCGCCACCACCAGGTGATCACGCGGGTCGTAGCTCATCTCATCGGTGCGTTTGCGCCCGCCCGTGGAGATGCTGGCAATCACCTTGCGGGTGCGCAGATCGACCACCTTGACCGTGCTGTTGCCGTCACCGGCCCAGAACTGTCCCCGCCCCACCGCGACGACACCGTTCGGTCCAGCCGCATCGAAGCCAGTGGCCGCATTGTAGCCGGCGAAGCCCGTGGCGCGGCCGAGAAACCGGCCGCTCGCAGCGTTGAAGAAATCCAGGCCGCGATTCGAACGGTCCGAGAGCGCATACACGCCCGCGGCGTTGACGTAGCTGATGTCGAACACCTGCAGCGGCTTTCCGGGCACGCGCAGCGTGGCAAGGTGCTGCAGCGGCGAAGTACGGCCGGCGGCGTGCGCCGCGGCCGAACCCAGCGCCGCAAGGGCGCTGAGCGCCACGAGCGGCAGAAACGCGCGGATCTTCGGCATGAGACCTTATCCTCTGTTCTAATGGGAGCAGCCGGCGCAGCATAGCGGCCGAGTGCTGACCAAGTCCTGACGTACCGGCGGCGCCTTGAAGGGCCGGTGCGCCACCCCCACTTCGGCCGGAACCGGGCACCTCGGCGCTCGGTCAAAGCTCGCAGGCTCTTAAGCCCACTCTCCTTCATCATCTGGAGCGCATTATGGATTATCAGACCGCCGAAAATCAGGCCGTGCAACTGCAGAACCAGGCCGATCAGGTCGGCCAGGGCGTCAAGGCGCTCGCCGATAAGCTGCAGGCGAAACTGCCCGATCAGGCGCTCGCGCGCGAGCTGATGCTCGATCTGCGCGAAACGGCGCTCGCCATCCAGAGGCAGAACCAGTCGGCGCTGATGCTCATTCAGCAGATGGCAGAATACATCCATTCGCTCGAGTCGCACATCAATGCACAGCCGCAGCCGACCTACCAGACCCGCGGCTGGTCGCAGCAATCCTACGCCGGCAGCAGCGGCGGGTTCATGGGCAATGTCATGGCCGGCCTCGGCATGGGTGCGGGTTTCGGCCTCGCGAGCGATCTGGTGGGCAGCATCTTCAACGCCTTCTGACCGTACGCGCTCCCGGCCGCCCGGGCCGGCTCACCGGCCCGGGCATGCCATAATGGCGGGCCCTTGCACCCCTCGAGTCCGGGAGCCCGCGTGCCCAGCCCACGACCGCCCGCGCCCGCCGCGCCGCAGCGCCCCGCAATTGCCGCGGTGCGCTGATGCCGATTTTCACGCTGATCTCGGCCGTGATCGGCGTAGTCGCCCTGAGCGCCTACGCGAACCACAAACTGGTGCGGCTGCCCGATTCCATCGGCATCACCGTGGTGGCGCTCCTGCTGTCCCTCGGCACTGTAGCGGTCGGACAGTTCGTACCGCAGGTCTCCAGCTGGGGCGAGCAAGTGGCCCGCGGGGTGAACTTCCCGGCACTCGTGTTCCACGGACTGCTCGGGCTGCTGCTGTTTGCCGGGAGTCTGCACGTCGATGTCGTGGCACTCAGACGTGCGCGCTGGGTGGTCCTGCTGCTCGCCACCGCCGGCGTTGCGATCTCGACCGCGCTGATCGGCTGGTCGTTCTTCTACCTCACCCGCCTGCTCGGTCTGCCGGTCTCGCTGCGCGAGAGCCTGCTGTTCGGAGCGCTCATCTCGCCCACCGACCCGATCGCCGCCCTCGGCCTGCTCAGCAAGGCGCGCGTGCCGCCGTCGCTGCTGACCCAGATCACCGGCGAGGCGCTGTTCAACGACGGCACGGGCGTGGTGCTGTTCGTCGTGCTGCTCGGGATTGGCGGGACGCACAGCCCGCACCCTGCCGAAGTCGCAGCGCTCTTTGCGCGCGAAGTGATCGGCGGCGTGGCCTTCGGCGCGCTCGCCGGGTTCGGGGCCGTGGCGCTGCTGCGCACCGTGGACAGCCCCGCGGTGGAAATCCTCATCACGCTCGCGCTCGCGACCGCCGGATACGATGCGGCCCTCGGGCTCGCGGTGTCGGCGCCGATCGCCACGGTGGTGATGGGACTGGTGGTCGGCGGGGATGGGCGCGGCTCCCCCGTCGCCCTGCCGGCCCGTGAGCGGCTGCTGCAGTTCTGGCAGCTCACCGACGATCTGCTCAATCTGCTGCTGTTCGGCTTGGTCGGCCTGCAGCTGACAGCGCTCGCCGCAACGGTGCGCACGTACCTGCTGCCCGCGGTGCTCACCCTGCCGCTTGTGCTCGTGGCGCGCTTCGTGAGCGTGGGCGTGCCGGCCGTGCTGCTGAGGCCTCTGCGGCGCTTCGAGCCGCACTTCGTCAAGCTGATGACCTGGGCGGGGCTGCGCGGGGCGCTGTCCGTGGCGCTGGCGTTGTCGCTGCCGGCCGGGCCGGCCCGCGCCCTGATCGTCACGACAACCTACCTCATCGCGATCTTCAGCATCCTGGTGCAGGCCACCACGGTCGAGCCGCTGGCGCGCCACTGTATGCGCGCGCGCGCCTGAGGCGCGCCCGCGGCGAGCGCATCAGGTCCAGCCGCCGTCCCCACCGCCGCCGCTGTCCCAACCGCCGCCGCCTGCGCTGCCGTCATCCCAGGAGCCGGGTTCGTTGAGCCCGAAGTCGTTGCCGCCGAGATCGGCGTTGGCCTGCGGATCGAGCGCAGCGGCACTGGCATCGGCAATCCCCCCGCCCCCGCTGTTGCCCTCGAGCATACGGCCGACCAGCGCCTCGCCCGCCGCGACTCCAGCGCCGACCGCGAGGCCCGAGGCAATGTTGCCCATGATGCCCGAGCCGCCCTGCGGGTAGCCCGGCGGATAAGCCCCCGGGGGATAGCCGCCCGGCGGTCCCATCGGCGCAGGTCCGGGGGCCATCCCCGCCGGAAATTGGCCGGGATTGGCCGAGTTGTACGCCGCCGCGGCCATGCGCCGGCGCACGATCATCCACAACAAGATCGG
>JAKAYU010000233.1 GCA_021809525.1 Pseudomonadota bacterium
CGGCCAGTGACACGGCCTGCGCCTTGTAATCGGCCGTATATTGAGCACGAACCTGACGTTCCATAGTGACCTCCAAAGGGTGGGTTTAATCCATCCATTAGATGTCCGTCAACGGGGGACCACTTCAGTCGGCATTGACGAACCTGCTCGGACCCCACCGGGTCACGTTTCCATGGACACGCGCACAGCCTTCGCCTGAGGCCCATTCGTAGAACATCAATACCGTATGGACCCGCCGAAGGATGGTGGCCGGTGCATACTTGCGCCCAGTGATCGGGCTCACCGCACTGGTCAGCACAGCGACAAAGTCGTGAATGACGGCGTCGTGGATTTCGTCCCAGCGGGCCTCATTGGCATCGAGGAAGGACCACCACACCGACAGGTCATCCGCATATGCCCAGAGTGTGTGGACGCTCCTGGACGCGCCTTTGCGTCGGACGAGTCGATCGAGGAGGAATAGATGGACTTCCCGCAGGAAGCGGCCGTCGTCGTCGAAGAGGAGCGGCATTCCCGCCGGCGCTCTCACCCCGCGTAGCAAAGTCTCCGGAAGCTCGCCCGGACCAGCCTCTTCGGACGCCCTCAGTGTCTTCGGCACTGTTCACCCCCAAGTCATTATTGCCCGCACACGACTGAACAACAGTGGGCACCATTTGGTGCGGCTCTACGCGCCACCTCTGGCCTTTTTGTGAACAGGTGTATTACATGAAATAAGTAGACCTGAGCGCAACAAAAGCCCGGGGCGGACGAGAAGGCGGAAAACGATGATGGAAGACTGGACCAGCCTTCGGATATCGGGGTGAGAGGATTTGAACCTCCGGCATCTGCGTCCCAAACGCAGCGCTCTACCAGGCTGAGCTACACCCCGAGAGAAGAATTGCGGGTAGGAGATCGGAGATCGCCCCGCTCCATGGCTCCATTCCGGAGGCTACCAGCAGTGCCAGGAACTGAACAGTCCCCGGTCAGTGTCCATAACGAACTCCCGACCCTCTGCTCCCAAAGCAGTCAAGATGCGTTTACGGATGAAATTCAATGGAAGGAGATAATGGTGTAACTTGCGGTATCTACGATATTTTTTCGTCTTCGTGCCGTCGCATGGCTTTTCATCCAATTTCGAGTAAAGTGGACACAAAGCGGACACAAGATCGGCGGCGCGATGGTGACAAAGACCAGTGCGAGTGGACACAGAAGGCGGACACAGGCGGGAAGTCAAGGCTCCCAGCGCCTTGTCGCAACCCGGGTCGCCAGCCTCGCCCCTGGCACATACACCGACCCGGGACAGACCGGGCTGCAGCTGCGTGTACGCGAGAAAGCCGGCGGCTTCAGCCGCACCTGGCTCCTGCGGTTCAAGTTCAAAGGTGAGGAAACCCGGATCGCCTTGGGGCACTTCCCGGACACCACCCTCGACGCCGCCCGCGGTGAGGCTCGCAGGCTCCGCGAACTGGCCGTGCAGGGCATCGATCCCCGGCGGGCCCAATCCAGGCGCCGGCAGCGCCTTGCCCCGCTGCCTGCCTCATCCACCCCGGCAAAGCCGGCGGATCGGCACACGGTTGAGTTCTTGGCCTCGGAGTTCAAGGAACGGTACCTGCGCCCCAACCGCAAGCGGCCCGAGTACGCCGAATGGCTGCTCAAGCGGGACGCCCTGCCCGCTTGGCGCAACCGCGATGCGCGCACCATCACGCCGGCCGAGGTCATTGAGCTACTCGATGGGATCGTAGACCGTGGCGCACCGGTGCTCGCCAACCGAACCGCCGCCGTGCTCTCGCAAATGTTCCGCTTCGGTATTCAGCGGCGGGTCGTCGAACAGAATCCGGTGCAGCTCCTCATGCGACCGGGCGGGCGGGAAAAACCGCGCGAGCGAGTGCTAACCGACGACGAGCTTCGCGTGTTCCTCACCGACCCCATCGAATGCACACGGTACCCGAAGCTGGCGTATGCGATGACTATTCTGCTGTTGACCGGGCAGCGGCGCGGAGAACTGGCGCGGGCCAAGTGGTCGGAAATCGACTTCGACGAGAAGACCTGGACCATCCCCGACGAGAACAGCAAGACCGGCCGCGGCCATGTCGTGCCGCTCGCCGACCGAGCCATACAGGAATTCCAGGCGCTCAAGAGGCTAGCGGACGGTTCCCGGTGGGTATTACCGACCGAGGACGGCGACAAGTCGGCCGCGCCCGCTCTCCTCACCCGCGGTCTTGCCCGATGCCTGCCCCGCTTCAAGGCGCGTGGCGTCTCCGAGTTCAACCTTCATGATCTCCGGCGGACCTGCCGCACCGGACTCGCGGCCCTCAAGATCGAGCCCCACATTGCCGAGCGCGTCCTGAACCACGCTCAGCCCGGCGTCGCCGGCGTCTATGACCGGCACGCCTATCTTGACGAGAAGCGAGATGCACTCCAGAAGTGGGCAGAAAGGCTGCACCAATTGCGAGGGAACGTGTCATGAGACATCGCCAGGAAGACACCGCACGCGCAGATGAACTGCCGACATCCCTCGGCTTCAATATTGGACGTTATGATGCCTGTAGCACGCTTGACCTGATGGGATGGTGGGCTTGTTTCCAGCATAGAAGCATGCTCCGGGCTGCATTATTGATCAGGCATAAATCGGACGACGGAAACCTGCACGCCATCGCCGTCAAAACTCCTCATCTCGAAGAGGCCCTGAGCTTGCTATTCAAAGCGGTCAAGCCACACGCGGCATCGCGCGAACTGGTCGACAAGAACGTGATGGAACGCCACGTGGTGCTGAAGAAAGTGTTCCACGAAGTCTTCGAACAACCTTGTGGCATTGCTACCGCCATCAGGCATGTGATCCCAGGATCCCCTAGGTGGGATCCCGAACGCACTCCTCTTTGGTTAAGACGCCAATTCGACGCAGACCTCAGATTGCCCAATACGGTGTTGCAGAGACAGTTCTCAACATGGCTTCGCACCCAGCAAGAAGAGATCGAATTCAGGGGATACCGCCGACCAGCAGTCGTCTACACAAGTGCCGATCTCCACAAGTGGCGTAGCAGCCGCGTGCTCGCGTGCATAGATCTGCGCATGGTAGCGGATGCTTTCAAGATTCCCCTTACCCACCGGCGCATTGGCGAGCTGTTGTTTCCGGAAAACCGCGTCCGCGGCGACCAGGACAAGATGCGTCGGACGGTCGTCCCACTCGCCGACAAGCTCATGAGCCTTGATTCGCTGAATAGTCTGGCCGCACAGATCGAATCCAGTTCTCATGACGAGGTGTAACCCACAAGCCTGAATGGGGATTATGCGGCAAGAGTCGGCGGTCAGATCCTTGCCGGCAAACTTTCTGCCCCTTCATCTTGCTGTTTTTTCGCACGGCGGTGGCGGTCATCCTATTGCATCCCATAGGAGGACCGTACATGACATCTCATCGCACTTCCCGCCGCTCCGCTGGCACGGCATGCGTTTGGCCCAAGGGAGTCGAGCAACGCTACGGCATCTCCGCCCCCACGCGCTGGCGCTGGGAGCGGCAAGGGTTGCTGCCGCCCCGAGACGTCTACATTGGCGGTCGAGCGGTCGGCTGGCGACCAGAGACGCTCGAAGTCGCCGATCGCGGTGGTCGGGTCGCGGAAGGGAGATGAGCCATGGATGCACAGACTGCCGTCCCCGGGTGTCGCGACCCCGGGGAACGGCCGATATCGAGGAGTGCCGGCTCGAGCGGAACCGCCAGGCATGGCGTAGCACGCACGATCGCCGGCGATACCGTGAGTCGCCTGCTCGACCGGCTCAGCGGCGTGCGGCCAACCGGACCCGGCCGTTGGATCGCACGCTGCCCCGCACACGAGGACCGCTCCCCAAGCCTGAGCATCCGAGAGATTGACGACCGCGCGCTCGTGCATTGCTTTACCGGGTGCGGCGTCGGCGACGTGCTATCGGCTGTCGGCCTGACCCTTGCTGACCTTTACTTTCGTCCTTTGCGCGGCGCCGGTCCCGCAGGCGGGTATCCCCGCACCTATTCACGTCTCTCCGCTCACGACGCACTGGCGGCGCTCGATCACGAGGTGACGGTCGCTGTGCTAATCCTCTCGGACCTTGCGGCGCGGCGGCAGATCAGTGAGACGGAGCTGTCGCGCCTCATTCAGGCCGCCGCCCGCATTGGCGCTGTGCGCGACCTGATATCCCCACCGGAGATCCGCAATGGCGCCTGAGTACACCTCCGTCGCTGCGATGCTGGACGCGCACGCCGACACGATGCGATCGCGTTGGAATCCACCGCCGGATGAAGAAATACCGCTGACCGTCTATGACGACGAACCGATCGCGGGTACGGCGCTGCGTGAAGGTGCCAATGCTGGACCGTCGCGAAAACGCGTTGGCGCGGTAGCCGGCTGGCCCCCACCGCGTGCCATCGCACACGAGCTTCGACCCGTTCCGGCATTCCAACCGGAGACGCTGCTGCCCGAGGTATTGCGCGCCTGGGTGATGGATGAGGCCGAGCGCATGCCCTGTCCGCCGGATTACGTGGCGGCGGCGGCGGCGCTGGTGGCGCTCGGCTCCCTGATCGGCGCGGGATGCGCAATCAGACCCAAGCAGAATGATTCGTGGCTGATCGTCCCCAACCTGTGGGGCGCCGTGGTGGGAGACCCCTCCACCAAGAAATCCCCGGCGCTCGACGCGGGTCTGCGACCGCTCGATAGGCTGATCGCGAACGCACACAGGGAGCACGATGCGGCAAAACGGGAGTACGAAGGTCAGATGCTGATCCACAGCGCCAGGAAAGACGCGATCGAAGGCCGCGTCAAACAGCAGGCGAAGAAGTCAGACCAGGGTCTAGCCTGCACTATGCATGAAGGAGGGGATTTTCATGGTCATGGGTGCGAGTTTGGCGATGTCGGGGCGTGATCTCGAAGCGCGGCGGTGATTTTGCCGGGGGTCTGTGC
>JAKAYU010000030.1 GCA_021809525.1 Pseudomonadota bacterium
TCCGATCTCGATCTTGGAAAAGCCGAGCGCGTCCTGCGGTGACCACTCGCCGGCCGCCTCGCCGTAGACGCCCTTCGAGACGCTCATCAGCGAGTACGGAGACTCGAGGCCCTCGATGAACAGATTGCCGGGACGCAGGGTGAAGCGCACCGTGCCCGTGACGCGCGCCTGCGAGGACTCGAGCAGCGCCTCGATGTCCCGGCAGACCGGGTCGAGCAGCTGCCCCTCGTGCACCAGATCGCCGTACGGCTGCGCGACGAGTTCCTTGATGCGCTGCTGGCGGCCGGTGAGCACGAGCTTCTCGAGCTCACGATGGGCCGTGAGCAGCACCTCGGCGGCGGGCGCCTCGAAGGCGACGCGGCCCTTGGTGCCGATGATGGTGTCGCCGAGGTGGATGCCGCGCCCGATGCCAAACGGGGCGGCGAGGGACTCCAGCGCCTCGATCAGCGCCACCGGCGCGAGCGCGCGGCCGTCGAGACCCGCCGGCCGGCCGCGCTCGAACGCGAGCACGTGGGTTTCCGGCGCGCGTGGACGCGTGAACGCCTCGCGCGTGAGCACCCAGGCCTCCTCGGGAATGCTGCCGGAGGAGCTGAGCGTCTCCTTGCCGCCGATGGTCACGCCCCACAGCCCGCGGTTGACCGAATAGGCCGCGCCGAAGGGCGGCACGGGCAGGCCGCGCTCCTGGAGGAACGCGAGCTCCTCGGGCCGCTTGAACGCCTTGTCGCGCACGGGGGCGAGCACCTCGAGATCCGGCGCGAGCGTGCGCATGGCGACCTCGAAGCGCACTTGGTCGTTGCCCGCGGCCGTGCAGCCGTGGGCGATCATGTTG
Organism: Pseudomonadota bacterium; assembly: GCA_021809525.1. Lineage (GTDB taxonomy): Bacteria > Pseudomonadota > Gammaproteobacteria > Steroidobacterales > Steroidobacteraceae > 13-2-20CM-66-19. The sequence continues at coordinate 830 of JAKAYU010000030.1, forward strand.
GTTCCGAGCTTGCGCGCCATGTGCGCGATGGTCTGCGCCTGCATGACCCGCTCGGCGCCGACGCACAACGGATAGAGCTGACCGCGCTTGACGTTGCCCATGATCAGAAAGCGCAGCACCTGCTCGAAATAGTCCGCGCGCGCATCGATCTGGTGATGCGCCACGGCGCCGAGCGCACGTGCGCGCTCAGCGAGCGTGCGCGCCGCCTCGGCGTCGATGCCGCCGGTGTCGACGGTGACGGTGATCACCGGCCGGCGGTAGGTTTCCTTCAGCCACGGCACCAGAAAGGACGTGTCGAGACCGCCGGAATAGGCAAGAACGATGGGCTGCGCGCCCGCAATGGAGGCTGTGGTCATGGCTCAGATCCGAAAGAGCGCCTGCAGCCGCCCGATCAGTTGATCCTGGGCGCGCTCCGAGGCAGTGGCAATGAAGATGGTGTCGTCGCCGGAGAGGGTGCCGGCCACCTCGGGCCATTCGGCCCGATCGATCGCGACCGCAACGCTCTGGGCCGCCCCGATGGTGGTCCTGAGCACCGTGAGCGAGGGCCCGGCGCGCTTCAGCCCCCGCACGAACTGCGCCAGCATGGCGAAATCCCCGTGGGTGCGCGAGACCTCGTCCGGCGGCAGGACGTAGCGGCCGCTCGCCTTGAGCACGCCCAGGTCGCGCAGGTCGCGGCTGATCGAAGACTGCGTGACTTCATAGCCTTCCCCGCGCAGCAGCCGCACCAGGTCCTCCTGGCGGTGCACCACGCCGCTGCGCAGGATGCGCACGACGGCCTGACGGCGCTCGAGTTGCTGAGCGTCCACGGCGAAATCAGGTCTGAATGGAGATGTGCATAAACTTGCGCGTATTGTGCATATTAATTCGCGCAAGTCAATGGGTCATTTGGTCACCGTGAACACCAGGTCTGCCCCGCCGAGCTCCCCGCTCTTGCTCTGCCCGGCGAGCTTGCCCTGTCCGGCCTCGATGCGGATCGTCCAGTGCTCGCCGATGCTGTAGCGCAAGCGCACCGCGCTCAGCTGCTCGGTGAGCCCCACGCCATAGCTCACGTACAGCCGCGGTGAGAGGTACTTGCCGAGCACGAGCGAGGTTTCGTTGTTCAGATCGGTCTGCAGGCTGACATCCGGCAGCCCGATGCGTGAGCCGAGCTGCTGCGCGAGGATCGCGCCGCCCTGGGCGAGCAGCTCGCTCGCGGCGGTGCTCTGCTGAGCCTGCGCGCCGGTCGTGGTCTGCAGCGCCTGCAGCGAGCCGCCGCCGCCGGAGAGGATCAGTGACATGATCTGCGACTGCGACAGCGAGGGATTGGAGAAGAAGGAGACCTGCGGCTGCTTCAGGGTGCCGCTGACGTTGATCCCCGCCGTGACGTCTGGATAGCGGCGCACGGCGCGAATCTCGATGCCCGGGTTGTCGAGCGGCCCGCCGCGGAAAAACAGCCGCCCCGACTGGATGGTGAGCGTGCGCGCATAGGCGGAATACTGGCCTTTCTGCACGTACAGCTCGCCGGTGGCAGTCGTGCCCTGACCGGAGCCGCTGCGCACGGTGAGCCGCCCGGTCAGATTGCCTGTCAACCCCATGGTCTCGATGTTGACGTCGTTGCCTAGCTCGAAGGTGACCGCGCTTACCACCTGGTAGCGCTTCGGCGAGCTCGCCGACTCCTCCCCGACGATCACCTGATCAGAGGAGGTGCGCACCGCCCCGGTGAGATTGCGCGGCGCGATGTGCGCGTGGGTGATGTCGACCGTGCCGGTGACCTCGATGCGGCGCGCCGCCATGTGGAAATCAAGATTCGGAGACGCATCGATGCGCGCTTCGGGCACGTCGACGATCCGCAGATCCGTGCCCTGCAAGTGCAGCTCGCCGTAGGGCACCTCGTTCCGCCAGCCCATCCGTCCGGTGGCATGCAGCAGCCCCTTGCCGACCCGCGCCGAGCCCTCGACGATCAGGCTGCCGCCGGCCAAGTGCGCCGTGAGGGCGAGATCGCGCATCAGCAGGTTCGTGCGGTACAGGTCGGCCGTGGCATTGATGACGTGAATGACGCCGCTCACGTGAGGATCGGAAACGGTCCCGCCGACGAGCGCGTTCGCGACCAGCACGCCCGAGACTTCATCGACACCCGGCATGTACAGCGAAACGAGGTTCAACCGGGCGGTCTGCACGCGCACGCTGCCCTTGAGCGGCATGTCGTGCCAGTCGGGCACCCTGCGCCCGATGTCGAGCGTCGCATCGAGCGTACCGATGGCGCCGGAGCTGAGCGTGGCCTGCGCGTGGATCACATCCGGCTTCGCGGTGGCGGTGAGCAGGCCCGAGCCGATGGTGGTCCGTTCGATCCTGCCGCTGACCAGCCGACGCGACAGCACGCCGTTCGCCAGCGTCAAGCGCAGCGTGCCCTGTGCAGGCAGGCCCCCGCCGCCGGTGAGATCGATCCGGGCGCCGATCGTCCCCTGGTACTGCACTGCCGGCGTCATGCCGGCCGTCAGGGTCGCCAGCGGCAGCGCGCTCGCGGTGACGTAGGCGGACCACCTCGCCGGCGTCCAAGTGGCGCCGGTGCACAACGCGCCCGGCTGCCCATCCAGGCACAGCGCAGCGAGGCTGCTGCGCGTGTGCGACAGGATCAATTGCGCCGCGCGGCGCAAATGCAGCCGCAGCGACTCGGCACCGGTGACGGTGAACGCAGTGACCTGGCCGCTGAACACGCCGCCCTCGAAACTGCCGCCGGCCTGCGCCGCGAGGTGCAGCCCGGGCGCATTCGCCTCCAGCCGGGCCGTCAGTTTCGAGGGTGGGCCATTCAGGGTGAAATCCAGGCTGCGCAGCCGACGGTGCCGGGAGCGCAGCTCGCGCAACTGCACCGTCACGTCCGAAGGACGCGATGAGGTCGGGTCGAAATCGACGTGCGCCGTGATCGAGGCGAGCGAGTTCGGGCCGACGTGCAGATCCGAGCCGCGCAGCGAGGCCCGCACCCGCGGCGCGGAGAGCGGCCCGTCGATCGAGCCGCTCGCATCGATGCGGCCCCGGTCGGCGGCCGAGATGAGGTGCAGATCCCCGAGCACCGAGAAGCGCAGGTTCGCCTGATGATCCAGCCGGCCATCGAGGGCGAGGCGGGTCTGCCCCAGGTTCAGCCGCAGATGCTGGAAGGACCAGACGCCACGATCGCGGGCGAGGCGCCCGCCGCCGCTCGCGGCCTGGCCGCGCACCACGCCGCTCAGCCGCTCGATGTCCACGCGCAACGGCGCACCGGCGCCAAACCCCTTGCCTGCGGCGCTGAGCGCAAAGCCGATGCGGCCGCGCAGCTCGGGACGCACGCTGGCGGGATTGATGTCGCGGCCGCGGGCGTGCACAGACCAGCGCTTCCCCGGCGTCCATGCGAGCGAGCCGTCAGCCTCGAGCTGACCGCCGAGCAGTCGCACCGTGGAGCGATCGACCGTCAGACCGGTGGTGGTGACGGTGCCGGCGACGGTCACCGGCACGGGCGCCGAGGCGCCGAGCTGTGCAAGCCCCTGCGCGCTGACCGTGTACGGCAGCCGCCCGGCGAGTGTGAACTCACCCGATGCGCTGTGGAAGCGGGCCACGCCGGTGAGCGGCCAGCGCAGTGCGCGCCACGCGCCCTGCAGATGCAGGTCCGGGCGGCCGCCTGCAAAGCGCGCCGTCCCTGAAGCGGTGAGCGTCGCGCCCGAAGCCCGGTGCGTGATGGCGAGACGGCGGGCGGTCAGCATGCCGCCCGCGTACCGTCCAGCGAATTGCACGTGAAAGGGGCCCAGGTGCAGTCCCGCCGGATCGACGGTTCCGCCGATGCGCAAATCCTCGATCCCGCCGGTCACGGCCAGCTGGGCGCTGATGCGGCCGAGCCGGCCGGTGCGATGCCAGGTGCGCAGATTCAGACCCCGCACGCCGAGCTCGCTCTGCGTCGTCCACACGCCGTTGTGGTCGTGCAGCAGGCCGCTCAGCGTGGCCGTGAACGGCTCGCGCAGATGCGTCGAGACATGCAGAGCGGCGACGTTGCCCTGCAGTGCCACACCGCCCTGCCAGGGCGGCCCTTGCGGGGTACGCCAGCTGAAATCGCCGCGCGCGGACAACTGCAGCGGGCGCGCCGCGTGCAGCGCGGCGGCAAGCGAGTAGGAGGCGTGGCCCATGCGCAACGTGAGGCGCGGAATGTGGATGTCGCGGTACGCGATCCGCGCCGCTCCGTCGATATCCGCGCCGCGCAGCTCTCTGCCGTCCTCCAGAACCAGCGTGAGCGCGCCGATGTGCGCGTGCGTGACGTCGATCTCGAGCCACCACGGCAGGAACTTCGGATGCCTCACGGGCAGCGGGGGCACCGGTTTGACGCGAATGTACGCATCCGCGATGGTCGTCTCCGGACTCACCAGGGTCCGCCAGGACAGCGCCGAGAAATGCACGCGGGTGAATACCCCGTCGAGGCGCAGGTACACGTGCCGCTGGTTGATCACGACGCGCTGCGCGTGCATGCCGGTCGCCAGCGTCCCCGTGACCTGCTCGATGCGCACCTGCGCCGTGCCGAAGCGCTGCGGCAGGTGCGCCACGATGAAGCGCAGGCCGCTCTGGGTGAAGACGATGAAATAGAGCGCCGCGGCAAGGAGCCCCGCCAGGAGCGTGATGAGAAGGCCGGTCAGTGTCAGAAATCGGCGCATGGCGCGGTTCCGCTCACAGCCTTGGCGAGAAGTTGATGTACAGCCGGGGGCTGCCCGGCTGCGAGAGCGGCTCGCCCACGTCGATGCCGAGGGTCAGCACGGGCAGCCGCACCCGAAAGCCGATGCCCGCACCGTACTGCAGCAGGTGCGGGGTGTGGAAGCTGTTGAACGCATTGCCGTAGTCGAAGAATGCCGCGATGCCGAAGTTGTGCGGCAGATCGCGGTCGATTTCAACGGTGCCGCTGATCATGTCTTCGCCGCCGGCCTGCTGGGGCGCCATGGGACAGCTCACGGGATTGGGGGCGCCGGACGGAGGGGGGGGGCCGACGTAGCAGGTGTAGTCGGTTGTGCTCTTGGTGGTCTTGTCGGTGACCGGGTAGATGCCGGTGGCGAAGAAGGTCTGCGTCGGGGAGAGCGAGTTGTACTCGAAACCGCGCACGCTGCCTTCGCCGCCGGCGAAAAAGCGCATCACGGGCGGCATGCTGTTGAAATGCGAGACCGCGGTCGCGCCGAACGCATCGCGCAGCAGCAGATACCAGCGGGGCGCAAGCTTGAACACGCGCTCGAGCTGCACGCGGATCTGCAGGAAGGCCGCCTTCGAGCCGAGCGCGCCATGCGAGCCGCGCAACTGCACCGAGACGCCGTGCTCGAAGATCGGCTGGCCGAAATAGCCGCTCGGCAGGGAAGTGATCTCGACGCCGGGCACCAGCATGTTGTCCACGACGCTGGCGATGGCGGTGACGGGGCTCACGCACGCCCCGTTCTGGAATACCGCGGCCGGGCAGATCGGCCCGCTCACCGAGCCGGTGGTGTGCACCGCATCGAGGAACCACTCGGTCTGCCAGCGGCCGGTCACCCGCGTCAGATGCACTCCGAAGCTCATGGTTCGGGCCGTCACGGCCGCGAGCTCGCGCTGCTCGACGCTCGCGGCGAAGGTGAGATTCTCGGTGGCGGGATCGCCGATCGGAATCACGTAGCGGCTCTGCAGGCTGTACTTGGTGAGCTGCGCGGCCTCCAGATCGACGCTCATCCGGTCGCCTTCCTGGTTGACCCGCCGGTCCTGCCAGCTGAGGATGCCGCGCGCCCCGGTGTCGGTGGCGTAACCCGCCGCGATCGAATAGATATTGCGCCGGCTCGGCTTGGCATGGATGCGCACCGGCACGCTGTGCTTGGTCTTGTCCGGTGTCCCGGGCACCACCTCGAGGTCGGAGAAATACCCCGTATCGTCGAGCACGAACTGCGTGCGCAGCACCTGGGTCAGATCGAACGGCTCACCCCGGCGGTAGCGCAGATAGCGGCGCACCAGTTGGTTCTTCAGGGCATCCTGCCGGATGTGCGTCGCGCCGAAGCGATAGCGCACGCCGGTGGCGAACGTCAGGTAGATGCTGGCGCGGTGGCGGCGCGGGTCGACGAGCACTTCGTGGCGCGTCATGTGCGCATCGAGATAGCCGTAGGTTGCGGCAGTCTGCAGCAGCTCGCTCTTGAGCTGCTCGTAGGACGCCTCATCGAGGCGCTCCCCGGGGTGAAACGGCACGCGCGAAGTGATGCGGGTAAAGAGCCGGTCATCCGCGCCCGGCCCGGTGACCCGCACATCGACGGTGTGCAGGATCACCGGCGGGCCCGGGTCGATGTCGAGCACGACGCGCCAGCGGCTCGAGCCGGTGCGCGTCACGGTCGCATGCACGGTCGGCTGGAAGTAGCCATAGGGCTCGAGCGCCCCGCTCACTTCACTCTGCACCCGATTCTCAAGACGCTCTATGGTCTGGTCGTTCAGATGCGGGCTGCTCTTGTAGCGCTCGAAGCTCAGGTACGCGAGCACATTGGCGCGCAGTTTTCCGCGCACCCCGTGTACCGTGAGCGCGATATCGGCGTGCGCGGCGGCGGCGAGCAGCAACACGAGCGCGAGCGGGGCTCGCGCCCATCGAGCCCCGCGAAACCGATTGCGACTCGCCATTTAGCGTTCAGGCTCCGACCGGCAGGTCATAAACGATTAATTGTAGTCTGTCATGACACCGCTTGGCCGTGCCGATTCCCGCTGCGCTCAGCACCACTCCTCTGGCCCGAAGCGGTATTCGCTCTGCCCGCACGGGCTGCCGAGCCGATCGAAGCGCCGCTCGCACATCCGCACCGCGCCGCTCGTCTCCAGCAGCAGGACCGTGGAGCATCGCGTGCCGAACTCGGGGTGCTCGACGAAAGGCGCTGACAACGCGCGCTCCCAGCAGGCCGATGCCGGATCCGCCGGTGCAGGGTCCGCCGCGCCGGCCGGACGGCGGTCGTTGAGCATCTCGAGCAGCGCCCCAGGCTCCGCCTCCGGGCCCGAGGCGGACTGCTCGAGCCAGCGCTCGAACGCGTCGCGCACCCGGGTCAGCTTCGGCCAGGGGCTGTCCAGACGGTGGTTCGACAGGCCGTAGATGCCCGGCTCGAGCTGCCGGGCGAAAGGCTCGGTGCGATTTGAGCCGTACCAGAGCGAGTCGACGTCCGCGAGCAGCAGGTTGAACCCCCCATACTGATCCGCCGCCGGCGCGAGCGCCCCGAGATACGCTGCGACGCCGGCTGCCGCGGTGAGGTACGCGGGAATCAGCCCGCCGCGCGAGGGGGCCCCGGAGGGGGCGCTCTGGCGCTCGCGGTAGTTGGTGATGACGCCGAAGCGGCGGCGGCGATCGATGCCGAGCCACGTGCCGCCGGCGCGCAGGTCACGCCCGGCGAGCAGCCCCCGGGGATCGAGCCACGGCGCGAGCGGCTCGGCGGGCCGGTCGTGATATTCGTCGCGGTTCGCCGCCACGATCAGGCGGTAGCGCGGATGGGCGCGCCAGGCGAGCACCAGCAGACACACTACGGATGCGCTCCGAGCCAGGACTCGATCAGCCGCCGGGAGATGGAATGCGGCGGCGGCAGCTGAACCTCGCCAGCTCGCACCGCCTCGCGCGAGAGCCAGCGTGCGTCCTCGAGCTCCCGGCCGACGCGCACCGCACCCGGTAGACCGAGCGCCTGGAAGCCGATCATCAGTGAGGCCGGAAAGGGCCAGGGCTGGGAGGAGTCGTATCGGCAGGAGAGCACCTGTACGCCGGTTTCCTCCATGACTTCGCGCTGCACCGCGTCTTCGAGACTCTCGCCGGGCTCGACGAAGCCGGCGATGGTCGAGTAGCGCCCCGGTGGCCAGCCGCTCTGGCGGCCGAGCAGCGCCCGCGGCCCATCGGTGACCAGCACGATGATGGCCGGATCGAGGCGCGGGAAGTACTCCTGCGCGCACTGTGCATCCGCGCAGATCATGCTGTGGCCGGCGCGCGCCGGCACGGTCGGCCCGCCGCAGACGCCGCAGAAGCGCTGGCGCGCACGCCAGATCGACAGCGCCCGCGCGTAGGCGAGCAGCCCCGCCTCTTCGGCATCGAGCTGCGGGGCGAGAGGGCGCAGCTCCTGAAATGCCGTCCCGGCGGGCAGGTCCACATCCGGCCATTCGGGCCCGAGGGTGAGCAGCAGGCAGCGCCGCTGCCGGAACCAGCCGAGCAGCACGAAGCGCTCGGGCTCGGCCGCCGCCACCGCCGGGTGTCGCCCCGAGACGAACGCGATGCGCGCCGGCTCGACTCCATGGAGCAGCTGGCGGGTGCCGCGCGCCAGCAGGAACTGCGTATGCGGATCGGCGAGCGCGCGCTCGAGCCAGTCGGCTTGCTCGCGCATCTCGGTGCGGCGCTCGACGTACGCGCCGGAGAAGAAGTTCGGCCGGACGGGGTTCATGTCATGTCGGGTGGTTCGGCGGCGAGGATGCGCCGCGCTTCTGTCCTCCTTTCGGGGGGGCACAATGATCGCACCACCGGGGGCGTACCGGGAACCGCTCGACCACCATCGGCGCATGACATTTGGCGCAACGCCGCACCGCGAGCTGCTCGCCCGTACGCAGGCACTGCGCCAGGAACACCGCATGCTCGAACGAAATCGCGGGCTTCGGCACCACGGTACTGTAGTAATCGTAGACATCGCACAGCAACGCGCCGATGCGCAGGCGCGTCGCCGCGCCCGCGCGCTTCGCGGCAGGCTCCTCGCGCACCAGCCCGCAGGCGCAATACGCCGAGGCGAGGAGCGCCGCTTCCATGCGCACGCGCGCCGAGCGGGTGAAGTAGCCGGCCTGCTGGGGGGACTTGCCGCGATGGCGCGGCAGACGGTGCGGTCCACCGCAATAGCGCTGCCAGAGCTTGCGGATCCGGTGATCGGTCAGCCCGGTGAACATCCGGATGGTGCGCGTGCGGGCCTCGTAGCGCACGAACCGCAGCGCCAGCTGGAAATTCTGGAGTTCCCCCTCGTAGCGATCTTCCAGGACTCGCATACCGCTTCCTTCCCGGCCCGCCGGGCCGCGCCCCCCTGAGAGCGCATTTTCGGCCTTTCCCGGCAAAGCACAATCGGGCGAAATTGCAAAAATTGATCGAAATGCAGGGGTGGCTCGCGGCCGCAGGAGCGCTACTATCGGCGTTGTGGAGGGGACCACACGGAGGATGCGTGATGTCTGGTCACGAAGGGGAAACTCACAGTGGGCACGGACCCGGGGCCGCAGGACCGCCGCGCGAGGTCATCGAAGCACTGCCCGAACTCAATGAGCTGTGTCTCGAGGTCCTGGCCGATCAGGCGCGGGCGGGCTGCGCCCACGCGACGGTGCCGAAAATCGCGCAGCTGTGGCTGGCGCTCGATGCGCCCGGCCGCCGCCGTGCCGCGAGCCACCCGTTCCTGCTGTTCGATGCAGGCTTTTCGGAACCACAACTCTGGCTTAAGCTCAGCAGCGCCCAGGTCAGCGACGCGCCGCCCGCGGCCTACGAGACCGTCTTCACGGTGTCGCAGGCCGTCGTGGCCACGGAACTGGTGTTCGTCTATGCCTGGTCACTCGCCCGCCGCCACGCCGTCCAGGCGCGCCTGGCCCTGGGCATGCACCCGCTGTGCGCCGAGTGGATCGGCACACACAGCGTGCTGCGTGCCCATCAGTTGGGTCGCCGGTTGTGGATGTGGCTGCGGCCGCGCTGGCTGAACAGCCCGGAGTTCTGGGAAGAACTGCTGCAGGGGGCCGCCGAGGGCGGCGCCGCGCATCAGCGCGCCCGGATACAGGGCATGCGGCTGCTGGCGGCCGAGACGGCCGCCGCGCTCCGCCAGAGCGGCCACGAAGAGCCTGATTAAATGGCGATCTGACGCATGCCCGTGGAATCACGGGCGCCGCGGAACATCCCCTGGGTGGTGAAATCCAGGCTGATGCGCCCGGCGGCATCGACGGCGATGATGCCGCCGCTGCCGCCGAGCGCGCGCAGCCGCTCGTGCAGCGTTTCGTGCACCGCCGCCTCGAGGCTGACCCCGCGGTACTCGACCGACGCGGCGATGTGGTGCGCGGCCACCAGGCGCATGAAGTACTCCCCGTGCCCCGTGGCCGACACGGCGCACACCCCGTTCTTCGCGTAGGTCCCCGCGCCGATGATTGGCGAGTCTCCGACGCGTCCCGGGCGCTTGTTCGCCATGCCTCCGGTCGAGGTGGCCGCGGCCAGATTGCCGGCGGCATCGAGTGCCACGGCACCCACGGTGCCCTGCGGCGAGGGCATCAGCTCCGAGACGCTGCCTCCGCCGCGCACCAGTTCCAACTCGGCCTGGCGCTCGGCGGTGCGGAAGTAGGCATTCGGCACGAGCTCGAAACCCTCCTCGAGCGCGAATTCCTCGGCGCCGGCACCGACCAGCAGGACGTGGCGGGACTTCTCCATCACGCGGTGCGCGAGGTCGACCGGGTTCCTCACGTGCCGGACCGCGGCGACCGCACCGGCCCGCAGCGTGCTGCCGTCCATCACCGCGGCATCGAGCTCCGCGCCGCCCTCGCGCGTGAGTGCCGCGCCGCGGCCCGAGTTGAACAACGGGTCGTTCTCGAGCGCACGCACCGCCGCGAGGACCGACTCGAGGCTCGTGCCGCCCCGCGCGAGCACCGCGTAGCCCTCATCGAGCGCCGCGGCAAGACCGTCGCGGTATTGCCGCTGCCGCTCGCCCGACAGTCCCTGCGCCGGCAACGCGCCCGCGCCCCCATGAATCGCAATGGCATACATATAGAACGAGTACCCCGCGCGCAACGCGCGCGCAGTCGCTATGATCGGGGCGGATTTTACCGGTGAATGAACTCATGCCGCACAGTATTCGAAGCATTCTCATCGCCAATCGCGGCGAAATTGCGATCCGGGTGATGCGCGCCGCCAGTGAACTCGGCCTGCGCACCGTGGCCATCTACTCGCGCGAGGACCGCTTTTCCCTGCATCGCACCAAAGCCGACGAGGCGTACCTCGTCGGGCAGGGCAAGGGGCCGCTCGAGGCGTACCTCGACATCGAGGACATTCTGCGGATCGCGCGCGAGGCGCGCGTGGACGCCGTGCACCCCGGCTACGGCTTTCTCGCGGAGAATCCGGACTTCGCCGCAGGCTGCGCGCGCGCGGGCATCGAATTCATCGGTCCGGAGCCGCAAACGATGCAGCTGCTTGGCAACAAGGTCTCGGCGCGCAATCTCGCCGAGCGCGCCGGAGTGGCCGTCATGCCCGCCACCGCGCCGCTGCCGCAGGATCTGGCCGAGTGCGTGCGCCTGGCGCGCCCGATCGGCTACCCCGTCATGCTCAAGGCGAGTTGGGGCGGCGGCGGGCGCGGCATGCGCGTGGTCGAGAGCGATCAGCAGCTTCAGGAGCTGCTGCCGGTGGCCCGCCGGGAAGCCAAGGCGGCCTTCGGCAACGATGAGGTGTATCTGGAGAAGCTCGTGCGCCGCGCGCGGCACGTGGAGGTGCAGATCCTCGGTGATGCCCACGGCGGGCTGGTCCACCTGTTCGAGCGCGACTGCACGGTGCAGCGACGCAACCAGAAGGTGGTCGAGCGCGCCCCGGCGGTGTTTCTCACCGCAGCCGAGCGCGCCGAGATCTGCGCAGCGGCGCTCGCCATCGGTCGCGCCGCACGCTACCGCAATGCCGGCACGGTGGAGTTCCTGCAGGATGCGGACAGCGGCAAGTTCTATTTCATCGAAGTCAACCCGCGCATCCAGGTCGAGCACACGGTCACCGAATGCGCGACCGGCATCGACCTGGTGAAGGCGCAGATCCGCATCGCCGAGGGCGCCCGGCTCGGCACCCCCGAGAGCGGCGTGCCCGCGCAGGAGGACATCCGCATCCAGGCCCACGCCCTGCAGTGCCGGGTGACCACCGAGGATCCGGAGAACAATTTCATCCCCGACTACGGCAAGATCAGCGCCTACCGCAGTCCCGCAGGCTTCGGCATTCGGCTCGATGCGGGCACCGCCTACACCGGCGCCATCATCACGCGCTCGTACGACTCGCTGCTGGTGAAGGTGACCGCCTGGGCCTCGACACCGCAAGAGGCTATCGCGCGCATGCACCGCGCGCTCTGGGAGTTCCGCATCCGCGGCGTGGTCACAAACCTGCGCTTCCTCGACCAGGTGATCACTCATCCGCGCTTTGCCGACGGGGCGTACACGACCAAGTTCATCGACGAGACCCCGGAGCTGTTCCGCTGGCCCCGCAAGCGCGATCGCGCCACCCGCATCCTCACGTACATCGCCGAGACCATCGTCAACGGCAACCCCGAGGCGCGCACCCGGCCGCGTCCCGAGCGGATCGAGACCCCGAAGCTGCCGCCCGTTCCGCTCACCGAGCCGGTAGCCGGCACCAAGCAGAAACTTGATGAGCTTGGCCCCGAGGGCTTCGCCCGCTGGATGCTCGCCGAGCAGCGGGTCCTGCTCACCGACACCACCATGCGCGATGCGCATCAGTCGCTGCTCGCCACGCGCATGCGCACCATCGACATGGCGGCCATCGCGCCGTACTACGCCAGCCTCACGCCCGGGCTGTTCTCGGTGGAGTGCTGGGGCGGGGCGACGTTCGACGTCGCGATGCGCTTCCTGCGCGAGGATCCGTGGCAGCGCCTGGCGATGCTGCGCGAGCGCATGCCGAACCTGCTGCTGCAGATGCTGCTGCGCTCGGCCAATGCCGTCGGCTACGCGAATTATCCGGACAACGTGGTGCGGTTCTTCGTCAAGCGGGCGGCCGAGCGCGGCATCGATGTGTTCCGCATCTTCGACTCGCTCAACTGGGTGCAGAACATGCGCGTCGCCATCGACGCGGTGCTCGAGACAGGCCGGCTGTGCGAGACGGCGATCTGTTATACGGGCAACCTCAGCGACCCGCACGAGAAGAAGTACACCCTGGACTATTACCTGCAGCTCGCCCGGGAGCTGAAGGCTGCCGGCGCGCATGTGCTCGGCATCAAGGACATGGCCGGGCTGTGCCGGCCTCGCGCGGCGTTCACGCTGGTCAAGGCGCTGAAGGAGGAAGTTGGGCTGCCGGTGCACTTCCACACGCACGACACCAGCGGCATTGCCGCCGCCAGCGTGCTCGCGGCGGTCGAGGCCGGCGCGGACGCCGTCGACGGGGCCATCGATGCGATGAGCGGTCTGACCTCGCAGCCGAACCTCGGCTCGATCGTCGAGGCGCTGCGCCACGGTCCGCGCGATCCGCTCGTCGATCCGGCGAAGCTGCGCATGCTCTCGTCCTACTGGGAGCAGGTGCGGCGGCTGTACGGTGCGTTCGAGAGCGACATCCGCGCCGGCGCCTCCGAGGTGTACGTGCACGGCATGCCGGGCGGCCAGTACACCAACCTGCGCGAACAGGCGCGCGCGCTCGGCATCGACAGCGCGCACTGGCCGCAGGTGGCGCAGGCCTACGCGGACGTCAACCAGATGTTCGGCGACATCGTCAAGGTCACCCCGAGCTCCAAGGTGGTAGGGGACATGGCGCTGCTGATGGTGACCAGCGGACTGACACCGCAGCAGGTGCTCGATCCTGAGGTCGACGTGCCCTTTCCGGACTCGGTGGTGCAGTTCTTCCGCGGCGATCTCGGTCAGCCCTACGGCGGCTTTCCGCCTGCGCTGCAGCGCAAGGTGCTCAAGGGCGCCCGCGCCCTCGCGCAGCGGCCGGGCGCTTCGATGCCGGCGGTTGATCTGGCGGCCGAGCGCGCCACGCTCGAGAAGGCCACGCCGCGCGCGGTAGGCGATGACGATCTGGCGTCCTACCTCATGTATCCGAAGGTCTGGCTCGACTACGACGCGGAGCGCTCGCGCTACGGCGATGTGGGCATTCTGCCGACGTCGGTGTTCTTCTACGGAATGGAGCCCGGCGAGGAGATCAGCGTCGACCTCGAACGCGGCAAGCGTCTGTTCGTGCGCTACGTGGCCTGCAGCGAGATCCACGAGGACGGCACGCGCACTGTGTTCATGGAGCTCAACGGACAGCCCCGCGCGCTGCGCGTCGCGGACCGCAGCCAAGTGGCCAAGCGAGCGCCGCAACGCAAGGCCGAGCCGGGCGATGCGAAGCAGATCGGCGCGCCCATGCCCGGCACGGTCGCGACGATCGCGGTGAGCGTCGGGCGCAAAGTGGCGCGCGGGGACGTGCTGATCAGTCTCGAGGCGATGAAGATGGAGACGCAGGTGCGCGCGGAGACCGACGGGGAGGTGGCGCAGATCCTGGTCACGCCCGGGCAGCAGGTCGATCCGAAGGACCTGCTGATCGTGCTGCGCTGAGGGGCCCGGCTCGGACCCAAATATATCGTAGAGAGATACAATTGCCGGCGTGCGGGGGGCCGGCGGCACGAGCCGCTCGGCGCCGCTGCAGGGAGACAGGGTTGAACGAGTGGTTCATGTTCGCCGACCGGCGCAGCCCGTCGGCATTCTGGCTCGGCAGTCTCGCCGTGGTGATCGGGGTGCTGCTGCACATTCCGGCTTTCATGATGGCACGCGCCATGCATTACCGCATGGCCGGCATGCCGATGGGAACGCCGATGCTCTGCGGCATGTTCTGCATCCTCACCGGCGCGGCGGCGGCGGCATACGGGCTGCTGCCCAAGCGGGCAGCCCCGCAGGGCGGTGCGATTCGGGAGCGGATCGTGGCCCCCGAGAATGCGCCGCTCACCGTGTGGCACTGGGCGGCCGGCGGGGCGCTCGCAGTCGCCCTCGTAGTCGACATCATGAAGGTCAGCACGCTCGGCTTCGTGATTCCGGGCATGCGCACCGAGTACGACCTCAGCGCGGCGGGCGTCTCGGTGCTGCCGTTCGCAGCGCTCACGGGCGCGACGCTCGGCTCGTTTATCTGGGGCGCGCTTGCCGACCGCTACGGCCGACGCGCCACGCTCTTGCTCGCCGCCGTGATGTTCATCGGCACCTCCATCTGCGGGGCGATGCCGTCGTTCAGCTGGAACGTGTTCATGTGCTTTCTGATGGGCGCCTCGGCCGGCGGGCTGCTGCCAGTGGCCTACGCGCTGCTCGCGGAGATCATGCCGACGCGCCACCGCGGCTGGAGTCTGGTGCTGGTCGGCGGCATCGGTGCGCTCGGCGGATACCTGGCCGCCTCGGGGCTCTCCGCGCTGCTGCAGCCACACTTCGGCTGGCGAATCATGTGGTTTCTCAACCTGCCCTCGGGGCTGCTCGTGATCGGCCTGTCGCCGCTGATTCCAGAGTCGGCACGCTTCCTGATTCACATCGGCCGACCCGCGGAGGCGCGCGCAACGCTCGAGCGTTTCGGCTCCGTAATGATCACGCGCACCGAGGCGTGGGACGAGGAGGCGAGTGTCGATCACTCGCGCCTGCCGCCCACCGATCTACGCTTTCTCGGTACGACCGTGGCGCTCACCGTCGCCGGCCTCGCCTGGGGCTTCGTCAACTTCGGGCTGCTGTTGTGGCTGCCCGGGGAGCTCATTGCCGCGGGCCGCAACATAGGCCCCGCCGCCGCGCTCATTGCCCGCTCCTCCCTGTTGGCAGCCCCGGTGGTGGCCGTCGCCGCATTCCTCTATGCCCGCTGGAGCACCAAGGGCACGCTACTGGTCATGACCGCGATCACCGCGGTCGGCGTTCTGGCACTGGTGCTGCAGCAGAGCGCTCCGGCGGCGGCACAAAGCCCGCTGCTCGCCCCGGCGCTGCTCATCATCGGCTCGACCGGCGTCATCTCCGTTCTCCTGCCGTATGCTGCGGAGAACTATCCGCTGCGCATCCGCGGCCGAGCCACCGGCTGGGTCGCCGGCTGCACCAAGGCTGGCGGCCTGGTCTGTCAGGGGCTCGGCGTGCTCGCGCTGGTGCCGGCGCTGCGCGTATCGGCGGTGGCAATCACCGTACCGGTCGTGCTCGGGCTCGGCTTGATCGCCCGCTACGGCCGCGAAACGCGCGGCCGCGACTTGCGCGAGCTCGAGCGCGTGGTGGCCGAAACGCGCTGAGCGCTCAGCGGCGATCCAGCTGCAGCAGCGCCAGACCGTGCTGCGGCACGGCGACCTCGATTCGTCCGGAGACGAGCTGCACGGGACGCGGCGGCGCCAGCCGGCCCGCCGCCCGCAGCACGGCGATCTGCTGCGGCGTCGGCCAGGACGGCCGCCCCATCGCATCGAAGGCCCGCAGCACGTTGCTGTGCCGGTCATCGACACGCCACAGGAGGCCGCGCGCGTTGGCCGGAAATCCCTCGACCGTGATGTCGAATACCCGGCGGGAACGGTGCGGCGGCGGCGGCGTATAATGCGGACCCCTGCCGTCCGGGGGAGCGTAGTCCCACAATGCCAATACCAGCGAGCCGCTGCGGGTCCGCGTGATCAGTGCGGAGCGCACGCTCGGATCGAGTCTCTCGTGGCCGAGCTTGTGCAGCAGCGCGAAGGCGTTGAACGACGCCTTGGGGATGTCGTCTTCGGCGATCAGGCCGAAGCCGCCGTAGAACGGCTTGCGGATCACCCCGCCTTCCTCGAACACGTCCGAGAACGTCCAGTAGCTCATCGCCTGCAGCAGGCCGTCGCACTGGCGGATCGTGCTGGCGATCCACGGCCCCATGTAGGGTGTGTCGGTCACGTCCGGCTCGTTGCTGTAGCTGGCGTTGAACTCCGAGAGGATCAGCGGCAGATGCGGATAGGGGGAATGCGCGATCTCATCGTGCACCTTGCGCACCGCACGGCACACCATCGTGCGCCGGGTCACGTGCTCGGGTCGGCCGAATACATGCTCAGCGGTATCGTTGCCGTAGACGTGCGTGCTGACGAAGTCGATCGGAGCGTGCACTTTGGCCACATGGCGCAGAAATGCGCTGACCCACGCCGCCTGGGCGGTCGCCGGACCGCCGACGCGCAGCCGGCTGCTGACGCTCTTCAGGGCGCGGGCGGTGTGATCGTACAGCGTGAAGTAGGTGCTCTGCTTCGGCACACCGCCCCAGAAACCGAGGTTCGGCTCGTTCCACACCTCGAAATACCACTTGGAGACCTGGCTGATGCCGTAGTGGGCGATGAAGTGGCGGGCCAGCGCCTCGATCATCCGGTCCCACTCGGCGTAGCTGCGCGGCGGGGAGACGTTCGGGTGGTACCAGAACGATTGCACCATCTTCGGATTGCTCGCCAGCGCCGTCGGCATGAAATCGAGCTCCACGTAGGGACGCACGCCGTGCGCGAGGAGTGCATCCATGATCTGATCGACGTAGGAGAAGTTGTACGGTGTGCGGCCGCCGCTCTTGCCGGAGTGCCGGTCGTAGAAAAGCGCACTGTGCCCGTCCGCGAGGCCGACGTGATCGTCCAGCAGGCCGTGGAAGCGCACGTAGCGGATGCCCGTGGCCGCCTTCATCATGGCGAGATCGCGCTGATAGTTGGCGCGCAGTGCGAGCACGGCGCGGCCGGAGCCGAACATATGTTCCCAGAAGTGCGGGAAGGGCTGGCCGCTCGCGCGGGCATCGATGCGCAAGACTTCGGGGGCGGCGCCGGAGGCAGGCCGCGGCGACGCGGCACGCACGCTCGTGCACCAGGCGCATGCGAGCGCGACGAACAGGGCCGGGATGGGTGTGCGATTCATTGCGGTCTCTCCGCGTCGGCAGACGAATTGGGCCGTCGCACCAGGGGACGGACGAGACCATGGTAGAGGATTTCGGCGGTGGCGGAGCGCCGCTGCGGGAAAGCGGCGTCGCTGCGCGGATCGGCCGTCAACCCAGCTTAACCATTACATGACGCGCCACGGTGTAGTCCTCGAGCGCGTAGAGCGAGAGGTCCTTGCCGTAGCCGGAACGCTTCAGCCCGCCGTGCGGCATCTCCCTTGCCAGAGTCCCGTGGGTGTTGATCCATGTACAGCCGTATTGCAGGCGCGCCGCGACCTGCATCGCCTTGCCGATATCGCGCGTCCAGACCGAGGAGGCGAGCCCGTATTCGGAGTCGTTGGCCCAGCGCACGGCCTGCTCGGCGTCAGTGAAGCGCGTCAGAGTCACGACAGGCCCGAAGATTTCGCTGCGGACGACTTCGTCATCCTGCCGCGCGCCGGCGATCACCGTCGGTTCGTAGAAGAAGCCAGCGCCATCACGCACGCGTCCACCGGTGGTGACGCTGAGGTGTCCAGCTGCTGCGGCACGCTCGACGAATCCTGCAATGCGGTTGCGCTGCTCGGCGGAAATCACCGGCCCCATGTCAACCGCCGGGGCGTTCTGCGGGCCGACGGTGAGTCCGCCGGCCGCATGCGTCACTTCGGCGACGACGCGATCGTATACGGAGGACTCCACATACAGTCGGCACGCCGCGGTGCAGTCTTGGCCGGCGTTGTAGAAACCGAACACGCGCATGCCCGCGGCAACCGCCTCGAGATCGGCGTCCGCGAAGATGATCACCGGCGCCTTGCCGCCGAGCTCGAGGTGGGTGCGCTTGAGATTGCCGGCCGCCGCAGCGAGCACCTTCTGGCCGGTGGCGACATCACCCGTCAGCGAGACCATGCGCACGCGAGCGTGGCCGACCAAGGGCGCGCCGACGCTCTCCCCGCGCCCGCACACGATGTTGACGAGCCCCCGGGGGAGGATCTGCGCGAGCGCACCCGCGAGCTTCAACACCGTGAGCGGGGTCTGTTCCGAGGGCTTCAGTACGATGGCGTTGCCCGCGGCCAATGCCGGAGCCAGTTTCCAGGCCGCCATCATCAGCGGGTAGTTCCACGGCGCGATCGAAGCGACCACTCCGATCGGATTGCGGCGGATCATGCTGGTGTGGCCGCGCAGATATTCAGCCGCGACCGGGCCGGTCTGCACGCGAACGGCGCCGGCGAAGAAGCGGAACACGTCGGCGATTGCGGGCATCTCGTCCCGGCGCATGGCGCTCAGCGGTTTGCCGGTGTTGAGCGATTCGAGCTGCGCGTACGCCTCGGCCTCAGCCTCCAGATGCTGAGCGATCTCGAGCAGGCGCCGCGCGCGGTGCGCGGGCGTGCTCTGCGACCAGGACTCGAACGCGGCAGCCGCAGCGCTCACCGCAGCCTCGAGCTGCTCGGCGGACGCTTCCCGGACGGAGGCGATTGACTTCCCGGTGGCCGGATCGAGGATGGCCTCCGCCGGGCCGAGCCCCGGCACGCGCTCGCCATTGATCAACAGGCGTGTTTCGAGGGATTGGGCCGGTGGCGTTGTGGGGGGAGAACTCATCGGATAGAGCATAGCGCAGCAGCGGTGCGCGCCGCGGACGGCGGAGGTTTTTGCTGGCGGGACGTCATAGTTAAGACAGGCCGGCTGAATCGCGTGCAATCCGCGGGCACGGCGTCCTGGTTCGACCTATAATATGCTTATAAACTGGTGATTTACTAATGCATCGGAGTGCTGAGCAGTCTCGCATGAGTGCAGATGAGCGTCCCGGTCCGCAAGGGGCTGACGCCCCACGGCCCGTGCCCCGCTGCAGCCTGCTCGATCCACAGCGGGGCAAGTCCAGCCACGATCAGATTGCCGCGACGCTCGGCACCGAGCTGCTGCAGGGACGCTATCCGCCCGGCAGCACCATGCCGGCGGAGGCCGAGCTCGGCGAGCGGTTCCAGGTCTCGCGCACCGTGCTGCGCGAGGTGATGAAGACGCTCGCCGCCAAGGGCTTCGTGGTGCCGAAGACGCGGGTCGGCACGCGCGTGCGCGATGCGGTGTTCTGGAACTACTTCGACGCCGACGTGCTCGCCTGGCGGCTGCGTCTGGGCCTGGATGAGGAGTTCCTGCGGACGCTGACCGAAGTCCGCCGCTCGCTCGAGCCGACGGCGGCGGCCCTGGCCGCGCGGCGGCGCCGTCCGCAGGACGTGGCGCGGCTGCGCGAATGTGTTCGCCAGATCGGCCGGACCGATCACTCGCGCCAGAGCTTCGCCGCGGCGGATCTGGACTTGCATCTGGCGATCGGCAGCGCCTCCGGCAATCCGCTCGTGCGCTCCATCGCCAGCGTCATCGAGACGGCCTTGGTCGCTTCCTTCACCTACAGTTCACCGGTCGACGACCCGGCCGATCACGCCGCGAGCGTCAGCGGGCATTCGGCCGTGGTCGACGCCATCGAGGCGGGCGATGAGGTGCGCGCGGCGCAGAGGATCCTCGCGGTCATCGACACCGGCGTGCGGCGCATCCGCCAGCGCAAGCAGCGCGGTCCGCCGCCGTGAGCGCCGTGCGCCGCCCGCTACACCCAGCCGCCGTCGACGATGTACTGCTGACTGGTGCAGGCGCTGGCCGCATCCGAGGCCAGAAACACGACGACATTCGCGACTTCCGCAGGCTGCAGTTTGCGCTTCAGGCATTGCCGTGCGGCGATCTCTTTTTCAGTCTCGGGCGTGACCCATTTTTCCAGCTGGCGCTGGGTCATGATCCAGCCCGGCGCCACCGCGTTGACGCGGATGCCGTAGGGCCCGTAGTCCCGGGCGAGCGAGCGGGTCAGGCCGAGCACCGCGGACTTCGAGGCGGTATAGGCGATCATCCCGCCCTGGCCGATGATCCAGGAGATCGAGCCGAGATTGATGATCGCGCCGCGCCCGGCCGCCTTCATCCCGGGCAGCACCGCCTGCGCGCAGAAGAACTGCTGCTTGAGGTTGACGGCGATGCGGCTGTCCCACAGCGCCTCGGTCACCTCTTCGGTGGCGTGCCGCTCATCGTTCGCCGCGTTGTTGACCAGCACCTGAATGGGACCAAGGCGCCCGGCGACGGCCGCGATCGCGCGCCGCAGCGCCGCCACGTCGGTCAGGTCACAATGCTCGAAGTGCACCGTGGCGCCCGCGGCGGTGAGCTCGCGCACCAAGGCGCGCGAGGGCGCATCCGCCACGTCGAGGAAGGCGACGCGGGCGTGCTGCGCGGCGAACTGACGCACGATCGCCTCGCCGATCCCCGAGCCGCCACCGGTCACCAGGACGACTTGGTCTTTCAGGTCAGAATAGATGGCTGTCATCTGTCAACGCACTCCGCGGGCTGATGGTGACGCCGGCGCGCGCCGCCGCGGCGCGGCGATCCGCGCGCCATCATACTGCGCGCGGGCGAGCCGTCGCCTTCGCTTTCGACTATCGAACAGGAGGATGAGATCCACATGGCACTGACGGGAGAATTGTTCATCGGCCGCGCGCGGCGCAGCACGCCGCGGCGCTTTCAGGCGATCGATCCGGCCCGGGGCAGTCCCATCGAACCTGCCTTCAGCGCCGCCGGCGCTGAGGAGGTCGATGCGGCCTGCGCACTGGCACACGCGGCGTTCGATTCGTACCGCGCGCTGCCGCCGACCCGGCGGGCGGAATTTCTCGAAGCGATCGCGGCGCAAATCCTCGCGCAGGGCGAGGGGCTGCTGCAGCGCGCCCACGCGGAGACCGCACTGCCGCTTGCGCGCCTGGAGGGCGAGCGCGCCCGCACGGTCGGGCAGCTGCGCCTGTTCGCCGCCGAGCTGCGCAGCGGCGCGTGGCTCGGCCTGCGCGTCGATCCGGCGCTGCCCGAGCGCCAGCCCCTGCCGCGCCCGGACTTGCGGCAGCGGAAAATCCCCTGCGGCCCGGTCGCCGTGTTCGGCGCCAGCAACTTTCCGCTCGCCTTTTCGGTGGCCGGAGGCGACAGCGCCGCGGCGCTTGCGGCCGGCTGTCCGATCGTCGTCAAAGGCCACCCGGCCCATCCGGGCACCGGCGAATGGGTGGCGCGGGCGATCGTCGCGGCCGCGGCGGCGACAGACATGCCCGAGGGGGTATTCTCGCTGCTCAACGGTCCCGACATCGCGCTCGGCACCGGGCTGGTCGCCGATCCGCGCATCCGCGCGGTCGCGTTCACGGGCTCGCGGGCCGCGGGACGTGCGCTCATGAAGGTGGCCGCCGGCCGGCCGGAGCCCATTGCGGTATTCGCCGAGATGAGCAGCGTCAACCCGGTGATTCTCCTGCCGGCGGCGCTCGCGAGCCGTGCGGCGAGTCTCGGCAAGGGGTTCGTCGCCTCGCTCACCCTCGGTGTCGGGCAGTTCTGCACCAACCCGGGCGTCGTTGTAGCACTGGAAGGGCCCGGTCTGACTGCGTTCATCGACGCCGCGACCGAAGCGCTCGGCGCCGTGCAGGCGGCCGTCATGCTGAGCGAGGGCATTCAGCGCAACTACACGCACGGTCTGAAGCGGATGGCGGACGAAGGCGCGCAGCTGCTCGCGCAGGGGGCGCAGGGCGCATCCGGCAACTGCGCTCGCGCCGCGCTGTTCAGCGTGCCGGCAAGTTCGCTTCTGGCTCACCCGGGGCTCGCCGAGGAGATCTTCGGGCCAGCCTCGCTCCTCGTGCGCTGCGCGCACGCCGGAGAAGCGTTGCAGGTCATCGAGCGGCTCGAGGGTCAGTTGACCGCGACGGTGCAGATGGAGGAGGCCGACCAGCCCCTCGCCGAGCAGCTGCTCCCTGCGCTCGAGCGCAAGGCCGGACGCATCCTCATCAACGGCTGGCCAACCGGCGTCGAGGTCTGTCACGCGATGGTGCACGGCGGGCCGTTTCCGGCAACCTCCGACGGACGCAGCACTTCGGTCGGTACTCTGGCCAAGATC
>JAKAYU010000234.1 GCA_021809525.1 Pseudomonadota bacterium
CGGATAGAGCCGATTTTTTGCAAGGATTGGGTTTACTTGGTCGGCAGCGGCGCGCATGAGTCCCTCCATAGGATGCCCTGCAGGCTGTTTTACCGTCGCTTCCAGTGTTGTCACCGACCATTCGCATGTCTCGAGAGACCGCCGGTACGGTAACCAATAGGCGCGGCCCAGTCCAGCGCCAGAGTGAGCGCCCCGGGGTTGCCGCAAATGCGGATGGTCGCGGTCCGCCGGTACCCAGATTATTCACGTTCACTGCGTAACGTCTCGCGCTGCGCCGGACCGCGCGACAAATGTCACGAACGGCACGTGAGCGGATGCCGTGGCACTGCGCAATGCATAGAATGCCCGACGATGAATCACTCACCACAACAGCCAGCGCCGACCCGACGCCGCTCCTGGGCAGAGCCCTGGAAAGTCAAGGTCGTCGAGCCGATCCGCATGACCTCCCCGTCCGAGCGCGCCCAGGCAATCCGCGCCGCCGGCTACAACACCTTTCTGCTGCGCAGCGAGGATGTGTACATCGATCTGCTGACCGACAGCGGCACCAGCGCGATGAGCGATTATCAGTGGGCCGGCATGATGCTCGGCGACGAGGCCTACGCGGGCAGCCGCAATTTCTATCATCTGCAGGAAGCGATACAGGAGTACTACGGCTACCGCCACGTCGTGCCCACCCACCAGGGCCGCGGCGCGGAGCACATTCTCTCGAAGATGCTCATCAATCCGGGCGATACTGTCCCAGGCAACATGTACTTCACGACGACCCGCATGCACCAGGAGCTCTCCGGGGCAACGTTCGTCGACATCATCGTCCCCGAAGCGCATGACCCGCGCTGCGAGCTGCCGTTCAAGGGCAACGTGGACCTGAGCGCCCTGTCGAATCTCATTGCGCGGGTGGGGGCAGAGCACATCCCGTACATCAGTCTCGCCGCAACGGTCAACATGGCGGGCGGACAGCCGGTGTCCATGGCGAACGCGCGCGCGGTGTACGACCTGGCTCATCAGCACGGCATCCCGGTGATGCTGGATGCGACCCGCGCGGTCGAGAACGCCTACTTCATCCAGCAGCGCGAGGACGGTTACGCAGCGAAGAGCGTCGCGCAGATTCTCAAGGAGTTCTGCTCCTACACCGACGGCTGCACGATGAGCGGCAAGAAGGATGCGCTGGTCAACATCGGCGGATGGCTCGCGCTCAACGATCAGGACCTGTACGAGGAGGCGAGCAATCTCGTCGTCGTGTACGAGGGCCTGCACACCTACGGCGGGATGGCCGGCCGAGACATGGAGGCCATGGCCCGCGGCATCGTCGAGTCGGTGGGCGATGAGCACATCCGAGCGCGTGTCGGACAGGTGGAATACCTGGGCCATAAGCTCATCGAGGCCGACGTGCCGGTGGTCCGTCCGATCGGCGGACATGCGGTGTACCTCGATGCCAAGGCGTTCTACCCACACCTGGACCAGGAACAGTTCCCGGCGCAGGCGCTCGCCGCCTATCTCTACGAGGACTGCGGGGTACGCGCCATGGAACGGGGCATCGTCTCGGCCGGACGCGACCGGGAAACCGGCGAGAACCACCACCCGGCGCTCGAGCTGGTTCGGCTGACCATACCGCGGCGCGTCTATACGCAGGCACACATGGATCTCACGGCGGAGTCCGTCATCGACGTGTACGAGCGCCGCGCAAGCGCCAAGGGTCTAAAGATGGTCTACGAGCCGCGCTACCTGCGCTTCTTCCAGGCGAGATTCGAGCGCTTGTAAGGGACGATCGGACGGTTGCGCCGCTCAGCATTGCACAGCCAGGGTACCGTCCGGCTCGAGGCGCACCCGCGTACCCCAGCCGCGACTCTCCCGGTCCAGCGTGTCCGCCAGCCACTCGGCCTCCTGCGGCGAGGCGCGCTGCAGCTGAAAACGACGGATGCGCAGCGGCACGAGCGTCACACGCCGCAGCGTCCCCGTGGCCGATTCGAGCACCGGCAGGTACATCAGGGTCAGTTCGGGCCGGAACGACTCGTGGCCGCCGATGCCCTCGTAGTCGTTGCGGAAATCACCGCATCCGTACAGGATCAGCCGGTCTCGGTGCACCTCCAGCCCCTTCGGGTGGTGGGAGGAATGCCCGTGGACCAGAGCGACCCCGGCATGATCGATGAGCCAGTGGGCGAACTGCCGCTCCTGGCGCTGCACCGGATACCCCCAGTTCTCGCCCCAGTGGATGGACACGACAACCTGGTCCCCGGCACCTCGGTGCACGGCAATCCGCCGGGCGAGCCGCTCCGCAGCCTGCACGGAGGGGCGCGCCAGCCAGTTGACCCCCGGCCGGTCCCCGCCAGCCCGCCAGTTGCGCGGCACGCCCCCGCTCGCCACGGCCACGCCGAAGACCAGCACGCGAGTGCCTGCGGCGCAGGGCAGAACCGCCGGCCGCGCGGCCGCGTCCTCATCGGCTCCGGCGCCGGCCGTGGCCATGCCGGCCTGCCGCAGAACTGTCAGCGTCTCGCGCAGACCCTCCTCGCAGCAGTCGTGAACGTGGTTGTTGGCGAGCACGCAGCAATCTATGCGCGCGGGCGCAAGCGCGCTGATGTTGGCCGGATGCATTCGATAATGGATCTGCTTGCCCGGACAGGCTCGCGCGCTGCGTGACGGCGGTCTCGAAGTTGACGATACGCACGTGCGGATCGAACTCGCTCAGCACCCCGAGGGACGCTCCCCAGATGTACCCGACCCCGGCCGGCCGCGGCAGCGGACCGGAAACCCTCTCGGCGAGCTGCACATACTCCAGCGCTGAGCGTACGAACGGCTCGAACAGTCTCGGTTCGCTCGGCGTCGGGAGAATCTGGTCGATGCCCCGCCCGCTCATGACATCGCCGCAGAGAAACAGGCGCACGAGCGGCCCGCTCGCGGCCACTACCGGGTCAGGCTCCCCGCTCTGGCTCCCCGTCACAGCCGCCGCCGTGCCGCGCAGGTCATCGGCACAGACGGGCATCTCCGTACCCCTTGATGCAGATCAACGGCTCCACACCCGCGACCGTGCGCGCAAGGCCGGCTGCATCGGCCGCGTCCACCACCTCTGCGACGTCCTTGTACGCTTCGGGTGCCTCCTCCGCCACGCCGCGCATCGAGGGACTCCTTACGAGGATGCCGCGTGCCGCGAGCGCCTCGATCACCTCCCGGCCCCGCCACGTGCGCGATGCCTGATGACGGCTCATCGCGCGACCTGCACCGTGACAGGCCGAGCTGAAGGCGCGCCGCTGCGATTCCGCCGTGCCGGCCAGACTGTACAACCTCGTACCCATCGAACCGCCAATCAACACCGGCTGTCCGGCCGAGCGCAGCGCCGCCGGCAGCTGCGGATGGCCCGGCCCGAATGCGCGGGTGGCGCCCTTGCGGTGAACATACAGGGTGCGCGCCCCGTGCTGCTCGACTTTGCACGTGTTGTGCGACACGTCATAGAGCAGCGGCAGCGCCGCCTGCGGCAGCACCGCGGCGAATACCCTGCGCACCAGATGGGTCAGAATCTGCCGATTGGCGAGCGCGCAGTTGATTGCCGCGCGCATGGCCCGGAGGTAACGCTGTCCGAGCTCGCAGCGGATGGGGACGCAGGCGAGTTCCCGGTCGGCAAGCACGATCCCGTGCTCCGCTGCTGTCACGGCCATCCGTTTGAGGAACTCCGTGCCGATCTGGTGCCCAAGTCCACGCGATCCGCAGTGGATCATCACCACGACGTCATCGGTCTCGAGACCGAACTGCTGCGCGAGCGCAGCGTCGAAGATGGCCGACACGCGCTGCACCTCCAGGTAGTGATTGCCGCTGCCGAGCGTGCCCATCTCATCGATCTGCCGCTGCTTGGCGCGTGCGGAGACCGCCTCGGGATCGGCGCCGGCCATCTGTCCGCCCTCCTCGATCCGCTCCAGATCGCACGCCTCGCCCAGCCGCTCTGCACGGCCCACCGGGCCCCGCCCCCGAGCATCGCGTCGGTCTCGGACACCCCGAGATGAATGTTCCCGGTGCTGCCGACGCCGGCGGGGATCTGCGCAAAGAGCGCATCGGCGAGCTCCTGCTGCACCGCCCGCACCTCGGCGCTCTTTACTCCGGTGAGCAGGCAGCGCACGCCGCAGGAGATATCGAAGCCGACCCCGCCGGCGCAGATCACCCCGCCCTCATGCGCATCGAACGCGGCGACACCGCCGATCGGGAATCCATAACCCCAATGCGCGTCCGGCATCACGTACGAGGCCCCGACGATGCCCGGCAGCATCGCCACATTCACCGCCTGCTCGTAGACCTTGCGGTCCATGTGCTCAACCAGCGCCTCGCTGGCGAAGATCACCGCCGGCACACGCATCGCGCCCCGCCGGGGGATCTCCCATTCGTATTCGGCCCGGCGGGTGAGCAGCGAGAGTTCCATGGCCTCACACATCCACCACGGTCTGAGCGATCCAGAGGCCATTTTCCTGCGCCACGCGCAGCGTGGTGTAGGTGGCGCCCTTGAGTTCCACCGCTGGGTGATGCCGCCGCGGATCGAGGCGCTCGCCCCAGGCCGTGCCGCGCAGCCACCCCGGCCCGAGCTCGACCGCGAAGCGGCCGAACAGCATGTGACGTGTTGCCATTTCGTAGATCAGACCGTTCAGCCACTCCGCGAGCAGCAGCTCATCGTCGGGCTCCTCGCACTCGACGTGCACCGGCTCGGCGGGCTGCACCGCCGCCGGATCGGCCACGATGGCGGTCATCGCGAGCGCAGCCTGCTCGAAGGCCTCCGGCTTGCTCGGTCCGATCCCGCGCACGCCGACATCGGCTTCGTGGGCGAAATGCTCCCAATACCCGCTCATAATCTCTCGTGCGGCGAGTTGCTCGCTCGCCCTTGAGCGCAATCCTTAGCCCGCATCATTCG
>JAKAYU010000235.1 GCA_021809525.1 Pseudomonadota bacterium
TCCGATCTCTATCGGCAACGAGCGCTCGCGCGCGAGGCGTGGCGGACGGGGACAGCGGGCTGTATGCGCGGAAGATCGACCGCGCTTGCCCGCGCAATCATTGCGATCGACTAGGCGCCCCGCCACGACGGCGCGCGGCCAGATTCTTTGTTCCCAGAGTGCGAACTCCGGTGCGCGCCCGGACGGCTCTCGCCACGCAATCGCTGTCCTCGCGAAGACATGGTTACCATTTCGTCACGTTGGCATGAGACTATCTCAGGCAGGCGGGCGCGTTAATTCGCTTGCTTGCGCAGCCTGATTTGCTAACGTGAGTGCGCGCGGGCAGTCCGTCCGTCGATCGATGCGGCGTCGTCAGCCGCGCTGAGGAGCCGACCAGAGATGCAGCCGACGGTGGACAGGCACTTCATGCTCGCGTCCGATTTCGATCAGACGCTGAGCTTCAACGATTCCGGTCACGTACTCGCGCAGCTGCTCGGGGTGAGGGATTTCGAGCACAAGGTCGCCGGCCTGGCGCGCAGCAATCTCGTGCAGCAGGGCGGAGAACTCGCCTACCTGGTCCGGCACGATCCGGATTTTCGCGGCGTGCGGCGCGAGCATCTGATCGAGGCCGGAAAGCGCGTGCGGCTGAAGAGTGCGCTGCCGGTACTGGTCAACGTGCTGCGCAACGGTATCGGAGCAGAGCGGTTCTCGTTCTTCGTGGTGTCCGCCGCGCCGCGCGAAGTGGTGGTCTCCGCACTCGAGGGGATCGTGCCGCCCGAGCACATCTACGGCACTGAATTCGAATACGATTACGGCTCGGGCGAGGTGAGCAGCATCCGGCGGGTCGTGGCCGGCTACGGCAAGGTCGCCGTGATCGACGAGCTCAGCCGGGAGCACGATATTCCGGCCGACCGCGTCATTTACGTCGGCGACGGGAGCTCAGACGTGCATGTGATGCTGCATGTCAACAATGGGGACGGCTTCACCATCGCCGTATCGGAGAACCGCCAGCTCGCGCGCATCGCCCGCTGCACCGTGCTGAGTGACAATGCATGCAGCGTGCTGGTGCCGGTGCTCGATCAGCTGCTCGGCATGCGCACCGCCGAGATCCGCGGGGTGCTGGAAGCAAACGGCTTAAGGCTCGAGGATTGGGAGAAGGCGCGCACCGATCGAGTGCTGCTGCGGGAGACGTCGGTGCCGCCGGCGGCCGCCTGATGATGAGCGCGGCGATCCCAGTCAGCGAGGCGCTCGGCTGGACGGCGACCGCGGTGTTCGTGGCGTCGTATTTTTTCTCCAGGGCCACCGTGCTGCGCGGTCTGCAGATGCTCGGTGCGGCGCTCTGGATCCTCTACGGCGTGTGGATTGCGGCTGCGCCGGTCATCGTGGCGAACGTGCTGGTGTTCTGCGCGGCGGCATGGACACTGATGCGCAGCCGCATGCGCGCGCGCCGCACCGCCGCGGCGGTTCTCGGAGAGCTTGCGCCTGAGGAGCTGGGAGTCTAGCGTGCGCCGAGCGTAGCGCGGCGGTGCACCCTCATTCGGGTGTCGTCGGGCTCGTCGGTATCACCGGAGCTCCGGGCGCCGCTTGACGGCTTCTACGCAGTACGCCGAGATAATAGGTGAGGTAGTACGCGATCACGGCGCCGCTGAGCGCGAGCGTCAACGGGTTGGATTGCTCCGCGGCGAGGAGTGCGGTCGGGCCGGCGGAAAATGCCTGCATGTCATGGGAGAACAGCAGCGCGTCATAGACGAGGCGGCCGAGAAACAATACCGTTACCGTCAGGCCGATGTAGGTGTGCGGCGTGTAGAAGCGTCCCTCGGGGGTGTTCTCGAATTGCGTGTGCCGCAGTCCGAGAAGTCCGAGCAGTGCGCCGCAGGCGACGCCGGCGAGGACGGCGATCAACGTCCACAGATCAGGGCTCGCGCCGAGTATCACGATGCCGATGAGCGCGAGCAGCGTGATGCGCACCGTCATCCGCCGCGGCTGCACGCGCTGGCGGCCGAACGAGCGGCGCATGCGCACGTAGATGCGCCAGAGGATGAACAGCACAACCAGGACAGGGACTATGTAATGCGCGTGCATTGCGAGTTCGGACCGTGGGTCGGACACTGCGTTCACTCCCACTCGATGGTCGCCGGCGGCTTGCCGCTGATGTCGTAGACGACGCGCGAAATACCCGCCACTTCGTTGACGATCCGCCGCGAGATCAGGTCGAGGAAGTCGTACGGCAGCCGAGCCCAGTGCGCAGTCATGAAATCAATCGTTTCCACCGCGCGCAGCGCCACGACGTAATCGTAGCGCCGGCCATCGCCCATCACGCCGACCGAGCGCACCGGCAGGAACACCGCAAACGCTTGGCTGGTGCGGTCGTAGAGCTCGTGGCGGCGCAGCTCCTCGATGAAGATCGCGTCCGCCTGGCGCAGCAGGTCGGCGTACTCCTTGCGCACTTCCCCGAGGATGCGCACCCCGAGCCCGGGGCCTGGGAAGGGGTGCCGGTAGACCATCTCGCGAGGCAGGCCGAGCTCGATCCCGAGACGGCGCACCTCGTCCTTGAACAGCTCGCGCAGCGGTTCGACGAGCTGCAGGTGCATCTTCTGCGGGAGCCCGCCGACGTTGTGATGGGACTTGATGAGGTGCGCCTTGCCCGTGCGGGCGCCGGCCGATTCGATGATGTCCGGGTAAATCGTGCCCTGGGCGAGGAAGGCGACGCCGGTGAGCCGCTGCGCCTGCTCATCGAACACCTCAACGAAGGTGCGGCCGATGATCTTGCGCTTCGCCTCGGGGTCCGTGACGCCCGCGAGCGCAGTGAGGAAGCGCTGCTCGGCGTTTACGCGGATGACGTGCACGCCGAGGTGCTCGGCAAAGGTGTCCATCACCTGGTCCCCTTCGCCGAGCCGCAGCAGTCCGTGGTCGACGAATACGCACACCAGCTGATCGCCGATGGCCCGATGCAGCAGGGCCGCGACTACCGAGGAGTCGACCCCGCCGGACAGGCCGAGCAGCACCTTGCCGCCGCCGACCTGCGCGCGCACCCGCTCGATCGCATCCTCGATGATGTTGCCGGTGCTCCACAGTGCCGCGCAGCCGCAGATCTCGCGCACGAACCGCTCGAGGAGCCGCGCCCCCTGGGTGGTGTGCGTCACTTCGGGATGGAATTGCACGCCGTAGAAGTGCCGCTGCTCGTCGCACATGGCGGCGAAGGGGATCGAGCCGGTGGCGGCGAAGCCGGTGAATCCTTCCGGCAGCGCGCCGACCCGGTCGCCGTGGCTCATCCATACATCGAGCACGGGCCGCCCGCTGCTGTCGCGCCGGTCCTCGATGCCATCGAGCAGGCGGCACGGGGCGGTGAGCGTCACCTCGGCGTAGCCGAATTCGCGCTCGGCGGAGCCAATGACCCGTCCGCCGAGCTGCTGGGCCATGGTCTGCATGCCGTAGCAGATGCCGAGCACAGGGACCCCCAGCGTGAAGACCGCGGGCGGCGCCTTGGGCGCATCGGCGGCGGTGACCGATTCCGGCCCGCCCGAGAGGATGACGCCCCGCGCAGAGAAGGCGCGGACCTCCTCGTCGGTGATGTCCCAGGGGTGGATTTCGCAGTACACCCCGAATTCGCGCACCCGGCGCGCGATGAGTTGGGTGTACTGCGCGCCGAAGTCGAGAATGAGGAGGCGGTCGGCGTGGATATCCCGGTGTGGCACGGCGGCGGAGACCGGAGTCGGGCGGTTCATGCGGGGCGGGTCTGCTCGGCGGTGTGCCCCGTGCGCGGGGCGGTCAGGTAAAAGTCAGGACACCCGGTAATTGGGCGCCTCCTTGGTGATGCTCACATCGTGGACGTGGCTCTCGCGGATGCCCGCGCTCGTCACGCGCACGAATACCGGGCGCGTGCGCATCTCGGTGATGTTGTGGCTGCCGGTGTAGCCCATGGCCGCCCGCAGTCCGCCGGCCAGCTGCTGCAGGATGGTGACGACGCTGCCCTTGTAGGGCACGCGTCCCTCGACACCCTCCGGCACCAGCTTCTCGAGCTCGGTGGCCGCGTCCTGAAAGTAGCGGTCGGCCGAGCCATAGCGCTCCGCCATCGCCCCGAGGGAGCCCATGCCCCGGTAGGACTTGTAGGAGGCGCCTTGGTAGAGCTCGACCTCGCCCGGGGACTCCTCGGTGCCGGCGAACAGGCTGCCGATCATCACCGCATGGGCACCTGCGACGAGCGCTTTGGCGATGTCGCCCGAGAAGCGAATGCCGCCGTCGGAAATCAGCGGCACGTCGGTTTCGCGCAGCGCCTCGGCGACGTTGGCCACCGCGGAGATCTGCGGCACACCGACACCGGCAACGATGCGCGTCGTGCAGATCGAGCCCGGCCCGATGCCAACCTTGACGGCGTCGGCCCCGGCGTCGATGAGGGCGCGCGCGGCCTGGGCGGTGGCGATGTTGCCGGCGATCACCTGCTGCTCGGGCCAGCGCGCCTTGATGCGCGTGACCGTATCGATGACGCCACGCGAGTGTCCATGCGCGGTATCGACCACGATCACATCGACGCCCGCCTCGCGCAGCGCTGCGACGCGGTCCATCGTGTCGGTCGTGGTACCGACCGCCGCGCCGACGCGCAGCCGGCCCCCTTCGTCCTTGCAGGCACGGGGGAATTCCTTCGCCTTCTGGATGTCCTTGACGGTGATCATCCCGGCGAGCTCCTGCTCGCCGTTGACCACCAGAACCTTTTCGATGCGGTGCTTGTGCAGCAGCGCCAGCACCTCTTCCTTCGGCGTCGTCTCGCGCACCGTGATCAGGCGTTCCTTGGGGGTCATGACCGAGGAGACCGGAGCGTCGAGCTTCTGCTCGAAGCGCAGGTCGCGGTGGGTGACGATCCCGACCACCTTCCTGCCGAGCACGACCGGCACGCCGGAGATGC
>JAKAYU010000031.1 GCA_021809525.1 Pseudomonadota bacterium
GAGTCACACAGGCCAGTAGCTCAATTGGCAGAGCGGCGGTCTCCAAAACCGCAGGTTGGGGGTTCGATTCCCTCCTGGCCTGCCAGCCGATGACATGACAGACGAAACGAAAATCGACGCAATCGGCACAGCGGACAAGGCGAAGCTGTGGGTGGGCGTGCTCGCGATCGTCGCGGGCATCGCCGCCTATTACCTGCTCGGCGGCGAGGCAGCCTGGCTGCGCTGGCTGTACGTCGCCGCCGGCATCGCCGTCGCGGCGCTGGTCGTGGGTTTCTCGCGCTACGGCGCCGAGTTCCGCGCATTTGCCGTGAGCGCGCGAGTCGAGCTGCGCAAGATCGTCTGGCCGACCCGCAACGAGACCACCATGACCACCGTGGTGGTGTTCGTGTTTGTGGCGGTCGCGGGTCTGTTTTTCTGGGGCCTCGATCTCGTGCTCGCCTGGGCGACGCGGGCGTTGACCGGACAGGGGGGCTGATTCGTGGCGCTGAGATGGTACGTGGTGCATGCCTACTCGAACTTCGAGCACCGGGTCGCCGAGTCGCTCAAGGAGCGGGTCAAGCGCGCCGGACTCGAGCACAAGTTCGGCGAGATCCTGGTGCCGACCGAGGAAGTGGTCGAAATGCGCGATGGCCACAAGCGCCGCAGCGAGCGCAAGTTTTATCCCGGCTACGTCCTGGTGCACATGGAGATGGATGAGGACACCTGGCATCTGGTGCGCGAGGTGCCGAAGGTGCTCGGGTTCATCGGCGGCACGCCGGAGAAGCCCGCGCCGATCACCGACCGCGAGGCGATGCAGATTCTGCGCCGCGTCGAGGAAGGCGCGGAGAAGCCGCGGCCGAAGGTGCTGTTCGAGCCCGGTGAGGTGGTGCGCGTGATCGACGGGCCGTTCAACGATTTCAACGGCGTGGTCGAGAACGTCAACTACGAGAAGAGCCGGCTGCAGGTGGCCGTGCAGATCCTCGGGCGCTCGACGCCCGTGGAGCTCGACTTCTCGCAGGTCGAGAAGGCCTAGGACGGGCGGTGTTTCGCGGCGCGGACGCACCCCGCTGCGGCGGTGCGCGGCGCCGCCCGGGGGGCCGGATGGCCGCCGGATGAGTGAGCGGGCTCGCGCGCGGCGTGGGCCCGGGATGGTCGGCCGAGAGGCCAGGCGCACCGGCCCGCATGGCCGTAACAGCAGGGCGCGAGCCCACGGAATCCACGACGGGGAGCCTGATCGGCGTTTGCACCCGGGAGAGATCGATGGCGAAGAAAGTCCAAGGCTACGTGAAATTGCAGGTGCCTGCGGGCGCGGCGAACCCCTCGCCGCCCATCGGGCCGGCGCTCGGCCAGCAGGGCGTGAACATCATGGAGTTCTGCAAGCAGTTCAATGCGCAGACCCAGAAGCTGGAGAAGGGCCTGCCGATTCCGGTGGTGATCACCGTGTACGCGGACCGCAGCTTCACCTTCGTGATGAAGACGCCGCCGGCTTCGGTGCTGATCCGCAAGGCCATCGGCATCGAGAAGGGCAGCGGTACGCCCAACACCGCCAAGGTCGGCAAGATCAACCGCAAACAGCTTGAGGAGATCGCCAAGGCCAAGCAGCCCGATCTGACCGCGGCCGACCTCGAGGCCGCCGTGCGCACCATTGCCGGCAGCGCGCGCAGCATGGGCGTCGATGTGGAGGAGGCGTGATCATGGCACTCAGCAAGCGTGTGAAGACCTGGCAGGGCAAGCTCGCCCCGGGCAAGCAGTATCCGGTGGAAGAGGCGTTCCAGCTGGTCAAGGAGCTGGCCAAGGCCAAGTTCGACGAGACGGTCGACGCGGCGGTGAATCTCGGCATCGATGCGAGCAAGTCCGACCAGCAGGTGCGCGGCTCGACGGTGATGCCGCACGGCACCGGCAAGACGGTGCGCGTCGCGGTGTTCACCTCCGGCAAGAACCAGGAGATCGCCAAGGCCGCCGGCGCCGACATCGTGGGCCTGGAGGATCTGGCCGCCCAGGTCAAGGCGGGCGAGATCAATTTCGACCGCGTGATCGCCAGTCCCGATGCCATGCGCGTCGTCGGTCAGCTGGGCCAGATTCTCGGCCCGCGCGGCCTGATGCCGAACCCCAAGGTCGGCACGGTGACCCCGGATGTGGCCACGGCGGTGAAGAACGCCAAGGCCGGTCAGGTGACCTACCGCGTCGACAAGGCTGGCATCGTGCACTGCACGATCGGCAAGGCGAGCTTCGAGGTCAACGCCCTGAAGGAAAACCTCGCGGCGCTGATCGCCGATCTGAACAAGGCCAAGCCGGCTGCGGCCAAGGGCCAGTATTTGAAGCGCGTGACCGTCTCCTCGACCATGGGCCCCGGCATCGTGGTCGATCAGGGGACACTGAGCGTTTGACACGAGTTTGATGCGGGCCGGTCCGCTTGCGGGGCCGGCCATCATCGAAGACCGCAGGCGAGGGGCCGCCCCTCTTAATGACCGCCTGCGCAGATGGTGAACCGCTGATCGCATCGAGGTTCGTCCTTGAGGCGTGAGGGGTCACCGCCGCCGCCGCGGGTCCGCAAGGTCCCGTTGCAGCGGAGACGATGGGGAAGCTGTCCGGGCAACCGGCCGCTTCATTCGTAAACCGTGATCTTCTCACCCGACAGGAGAGAAGGAATGGCACTTAACCTGGAAGACAAGAAGGCGTTGGTAGCCGAGGTGGCCGAAGTGGCCGCCGTGGCGCAGTCCGTCGTGGCTGCCGAGTACCGCGGCCTGACGGTCGGACAGATGACGGAGCTGCGCGCCAAGGCGCGCGCCCAGGGCGTGTACCTGCGTGTGGTCAAGAACACGCTGGCACGCCGGGCGCTCGCCGGCACGACCTTTGAGCAGGTGGGACCGAAGCTCAAGGGCCCGCTGGTGCTCGCATTCTCGAAGGATGATCCGGGCGCCGCTGCGCGCCTGGTGAAGGACTTCGCGAAGGCGAACGAAAAGCTCACGGCGACGTTGGTGTCTCTCGGCGGCCAGGTGCTGGCGGCCGAGGAACTCGACAAGGTTGCCAGTCTGCCGACCCGCGAGCAGGCGTTGTCGATGCTGCTCGGCGTGATCAAGGCGCCGATCCAGAAGTTCGTCGCGACGCTGGCGGAGCCGCCGGCGAAGCTCGCCCGCACCCTGGCCGCGGTCCGCGACCAGAAGCAGGCCGCGTAACGCCACGCCTATTTGTCCAATTCGAATCTGCGGAGAATCAACATGGCTGTCAGCAAAGACGAAATTCTCGATGCGATTTCCAAGATGTCCCTGATGGAGGTGGTCGAACTCATCTCCGCCATGGAGGAGAAGTTCGGCGTGACCGCCGCGGCCCCGGTGGCCGTGGCGGCCGCTCCGGCCGCCGGTGGCGCTGCCGCGCCCGCCGAGGAGAAGACGGAGTTCACCGTCATCCTGAAGGAATACCCGGCCGACAAGAAGGTCACCGTCATCAAGGTGATTCGCGAGATCACCGGCCTTGGCCTGAAGGAAGCGAAGGACCTGGTCGAGGCGGTGCCCTCGACCGTGAAGGAAGCGGTGTCGAAGGCCGATTCCGAGAGCTTCAAGAAGAAGCTCGAGGAAGCCGGCGCCAAGGTGGAAATCAAGTAAGGCGACGGACCGGGGCCGCCTGCGGGCGGCCCCGGTCCCGATCCTTAGGGGTGAAACGCCCCGCAGGGCCGGACCGGCTGGCACCGCGAAGCTGCGGCGCTGACCGAGCCGCCCGAACGACCGCCCCGGATGGGCGCGCCGGCAGGAGGCCCAGGGAAGGCTGCTTGATGGACGAACGCAATTTTTTCCTGAGGTGAACCCGAGATGGCTTATTCCTTCACCGAGAAGAAGCGCATCCGCAAGAACTTCGGCAAGCAGCCGGGCATTCTGGACACGCCATATCTGCTGGCCATTCAGCTCGACTCCTACCGCACCTTCCTGCAGGCCGAACGGCCCGAGGACGCACGCGATTCCGTGGGGCTGCACGCTGCATTCAAGAGCGTGTTCCCGATCACGAGCTATTCCGGAAACGCTTCGCTCGAATACGTGAGCTACCGGCTCGGTGAGCCGGTGTTCGACGTCAAGGAGTGCCAGCTGCGCGGGCTCACCTACGCAGCTCCGCTGCGCGTCAAGGTGCGCCTGATCGTGCTCGACAAGGAGGCCCCGGGGACCAAGAAGCCGGTCAAGGACGTGCGCGAGCAGGAGGTCTACCTCGGCGAGCTGCCGCTGATGACCGACAACGGCACCTTCATCATCAACGGCACCGAGCGCGTCATCGTCTCGCAGCTGCACCGCTCGCCGGGCGTGTTCTTCGACCACGACCGGGGCAAGACCCACTCCTCGGGCAAGCTGCTGTTCTCCGCGCGCATCATTCCCTACCGCGGCTCGTGGCTCGATTTCGAGTTCGATCCGAAGGATTGCCTGTTCGCGCGCATCGACCGCCGGCGCAAGCTGCCGGTCACGATCATCCTGCGCGCCCTCGGCATGAGCGAGGAGGAGATTCTCGCCACCTTCTTCGACACCAACACCTTCCATCTCGGCGAGGATGAGGTGGCACTGCAGCTGGTGCCCCAGCGCCTGCGCGGCGAGACCGCTACCTTCGAGATCCGCATCGGCGAGAAGGTCATCGTCGAGGAGGGCCGGCGCATCACCGCCCGCCACGTCCGTCAGCTCGAAGAAGCCAAGGTGACGCGCCTGCGTGTGCCGCGCGAGTATCTGTACGGCAAGATTCTCTCCCACGACGTGGTCAACACCGAGACCGGTGAGATCCTCGCCAAGGCCAACGAGGTGCTGACCGCCGCTTCCGTCGAGAAGCTGATCCAGGCCGGCATCCCCCAGGTCAACACGTTGTACGTGAACGACCTCGACCGGGGCGCATACATCTCCGATACTCTGCGCATCGATCCGACCAAGACCCGCTTCGAGGCGCTGGTCGAGATCTATCGCATGATGCGGCCGGGCGAGCCGCCGACCCGCGATGCCGCCGAGAACCTCTTCACCAATCTGTTCTTCAACGCCGAGCGCTATGACCTCTCGGCGGTGGGCCGCATGAAGTTCAATCGTCGCGTCGGACGCGATGCGATCACCGGCCCGGGCATTCTCTACGACAACAAGTACTTCAGTGCGCGCACTGACGATACGGCCAAGACACTGGTCGCCGAGCATGGCGAGACCTCGGACATCATCGATGTGCTGAAGGTGCTGATCGACATCAGGAACGGCAACGGCCAGGTCGACGACATCGACCATCTCGGCAACCGCCGCGTCAGAAGCGTTGGTGAGATGGCGGAGAACGCCTTCCGGGTCGGCCTGGTGCGCGTCGAGCGCGCCGTCAAGGAGCGCCTCACGGTCGCGGAGACCGAGCCGTTGATGCCGCAGGAGCTGATCAACGCCAAGCCGGTGGCGGCGGCGGTCAAGGAGTTCTTCGGCTCCTCGCAGCTCTCGCAGTTCATGGACCAGAACAACCCGCTGTCGGAGGTGACGCACAAGCGGCGCGTCTCCGCCCTGGGCCCGGGCGGACTCACTCGCGAGCGCGCCGGGTTCGAGGTGCGCGACGTGCATCCGACCCACTACGGGCGCGTGTGCCCGATCGAGACGCCGGAAGGGCCGAACATCGGCCTGATCAACTCACTCGCGGTGTACGCGCGCACCAACCAGTACGGCTTCCTCGAAACCCCGTACCGGAGGGTCGAGAACGGCCGGGTCACCGACCAGATCGACTATCTCTCGGCGATCGAGGAGGGCAACTACGCCATCGCCCAGGCGAACGCCAATCTCGGACCCAATGGCGAGCTTGCCGACGAGCTGGTGTCGTGCCGCTTCCAGAACGAGTTCACGCTCATGCAGCGTGACCGCATCAACTACATGGACGTCAGCCCCAAGCAGATCGTCTCGGTGGCCGCCTCGCTGATTCCGTTCCTCGAGCACGACGACGCCAACCGCGCGCTGATGGGCTCGAACATGCAGCGGCAGGCGGTGCCGACGCTGCGCGCCGAGACGCCGTTCGTCGGCACGGGCATGGAGCGCTCAGTGGCAATCGATTCCGGCGTGACCGTGGTCGCCAAGCGCGGCGGTGTGGTCGACTCCGTCGACGCCTCGCGCATCGTGGTGCGCGTGAACGACGAGGAGACCACGGCCGGGGAGCCGGGCGTGGACATCTACAACCTGACCAAGTACACCCGCTCGAACCAGAACACCTGCATCAATCAGCGGCCGCTGGTCAACGCAGGGGACGTGATCGCGCGCGGCGACGTGCTGGCCGACGGCCCCTCGACGCATCTCGGGGAGCTCGCGCTCGGCCAGAACCTCCTGGTCGCCTTCATGCCCTGGAATGGCTACAACTTCGAGGACTCGATCCTGATCTCCGAACGGGTGGTGCAGGAGGACCGCTTCACCACGATTCACATCGAGGAGCTGACCTGCGTCGCGCGCGACACCAAGCTCGGTCCCGAGGAGATCACCGCGGACATCCCGAATGTCGGCGATGCGGCCCTCGCCAAGCTCGATGAGGCCGGCATTGCCTACATCGGCGCGGAAGTGAAGGCGGGCGACATCCTGGTCGGCAAGGTCACGCCCAAGGGCGAGACGCAGCTCACTCCCGAGGAGAAGCTGCTGCGGGCGATCTTCGGCGAGAAGGCCTCGGACGTTAAGGACACGGGCCTGCGCGTGCCGCCCGGCATGGACGGTACCGTGATCGACGTGCGCGTGTTCACGCGCGATGGCGTGGAGAAGGACTCGCGCGCCCTGTCGATCGAGAAGGCCGAGATCGAGCGGGTCCGCAAGGACTTCGCCGATCAGCAGCGCATTCTCGAGGACGACCTGTTCCAGCGCGTGCGCGCCATGCTGATCGGGCAGAGCGCTGCCGGCGGACCGAAACGTCTGAAGGCCGGCACCGCGGTGAGCGCCGAGTACCTCGATGAGCTGCCGCGGGAGAACTGGTTCGAGATCCGCCTGCAGGACGAAGAGGCGAACAGTCAGCTCGAGCAGGCCGCGGAGCGGCTGCAGATGCAGCGCAAGGCGTTCGAGAAGCGTCTGGAGGACAAGAAGGCCAAGATCACCCAGGGCGATGATCTCGCCCCCGGCGTGCTGAAGATGGTCAAGGTGTATCTCGCGGTGAAGCGGCGCATCCAGCCGGGCGACAAGATGGCCGGCCGCCACGGCAACAAGGGCGTGGTCTCCACGATCGTGCCCGTCGAGGACATGCCGTACCTCGCGGACGGCACGCCCGTCGATATCGTGCTGAACCCGCTCGGCGTGCCCTCGCGCATGAACGTCGGCCAGGTGCTCGAGACGCACCTGGGCTGGGCGGCCAAGGGCATCGGCCTGAAGATCGGCCGGATGCTTGAGAAGCAGGCCGCCGAGGCCGAGCTGCGCGGCTTCCTCAAGGCGATCTACAACGAGACCGGCGGGCAGCCGGAGGACATCGACAGCCTCGACGGGGCGGACCTGAAGCAGCTTGCCGGCAATCTGTCGCACGGCGTGCCGATGGCCACGCCGGTGTTCGACGGGGCGAGCGAGGCGGAAATCAAACGCATGCTCGAGCTCGCCGACCTGCCGAGCAGTGGCCAGACGTACCTGTTCGATGGGCGTACGGGCGAGCGCTTCGAGCGGCAGGTGACCGTGGGCTACATGTACATGCTCAAGCTCAACCACCTGGTCGATGACAAGATGCACGCCCGCTCCACTGGGCCGTACAGCCTGGTCACCCAGCAGCCACTCGGCGGCAAGGCGCAGTTCGGCGGTCAGCGCTTCGGCGAGATGGAGGTGTGGGCGCTCGAAGCGTACGGCGCCTCCTACACGCTGCAGGAAATGCTGACCGTCAAGTCCGACGACGTGAACGGCCGCACCAAGATGTACAAGAACATCGTGGACGGCAATCACCAGATGGACGCCGGCATGCCCGAATCCTTCAATGTGTTGGTCAAGGAGATCCGCTCCCTCGGCATCAACATGGAGCTGGAGCAGGACTGATCACGGCACGCCGTGAGGAGAATATCCGATGAAAGACCTTCTTAAGTTTTTCAAGACCAATGCTCCGGTCGAGCAGTTCGATTCGATCAAGATCGGACTGGCCTCGCCGGAGATGATCCGCGCCTGGTCGTACGGTGAGGTCAAGAAACCCGAGACCATCAACTACCGCACGTTCAAGCCGGAGCGCGATGGCCTGTTCTGCGCCAAGATCTTCGGACCCGTCAAGGACTACGAGTGCCTGTGCGGCAAGTACAAGCGCCTGAAGCACCGTGGCGTGGTCTGCGAGAAGTGCGGG
Organism: Pseudomonadota bacterium; assembly: GCA_021809525.1. GTDB lineage: Bacteria > Pseudomonadota > Gammaproteobacteria > Steroidobacterales > Steroidobacteraceae > 13-2-20CM-66-19. The sequence goes on from JAKAYU010000031.1 coordinate 8,227, forward strand.
GTCGAGGTCACACAGGCCAAGGTGCGCCGCGAGCGCATGGGCCACATTGAGCTCGCGAGCCCGGTGGCGCACATCTGGTTCCTGAAGTCGCTGCCATCGCGCATCGGCCTGATGCTCGACATGACGCTGCGCGAGATCGAGCGCGTGCTGTACTTCGAGGCCTTCGTGGTGATCGACCCGGGCATGACGCCCCTGCAGCGCGGCCAGCTGCTCACCGACGAGATGTATCTCGAGGCGATCGAGGAGCACGGCGATGAGTTCGACGCCCGCATGGGCGCGGAAGCCGTATACGAGCTGCTGCGCAGCATCGACCTTGCGGCCGAGCTCACCAAAGTGCGCGAGGAGATGCAGGCCACCTCCTCCGAGACGAAGCTCAAGCGCCTCTCGAAGCGTCTGAAGCTGATCGAGTCGTTCATCGAGTCCGGCAACAAACCGGAGTGGATGGTGATGACCGTGCTGCCGGTGCTGCCGCCGGACCTGCGGCCGCTGGTGCCGCTCGACGGCGGCCGCTTCGCGACCTCGGATCTGAATGATCTGTACCGCCGGGTCATCAACCGCAACAACCGCCTGCGCCGCCTGCTCGAGCTGAACGCGCCCGACATCATCGTGCGCAACGAAAAGCGCATGCTGCAGGAGGCGGTCGATGCGTTGCTCGACAACGGCCGGCGCGGACGGGCGATCACCGGCACCAACAAGCGGCCGCTGAAGTCGCTCGCCGACATGATCAAGGGCAAGCAGGGCCGCTTCCGCCAGAACCTGCTCGGCAAGCGCGTCGATTACTCGGGCCGCTCGGTGATCGTGGTCGGCCCGCAGCTGCGCCTGCACCAGTGCGGCCTGCCGAAGAAGATGGCGCTCGAGCTGTTCAAGCCGTTCATCTTCCAGAAGCTGCAGCTGCGCGGGGAGGCCTCCACCATCAAGGCCGCCAAGCGCCTCGTGGAGCGCGAAGGACCGGAGGTGTGGGACATCCTCGAGGAGGTGATCCGCGAGCACCCGGTGCTGCTGAACCGCGCGCCGACTCTGCACCGTCTTGGCATCCAGGCGTTCGAGCCGCAGCTGGTCGAGGGCAAGGCGATCCAGCTGCATCCGCTGGTGTGCACCGCCTTCAACGCCGACTTCGACGGCGACCAGATGGCCGTGCACGTGCCGCTGTCGCTGGAAGCGCAGCTCGAGGCGCGCGCGCTGATGATGGCCTCGAACAACATCCTCTCGCCCGCCAACGGTGATCCGATCATCGTGCCGTCGCAGGACGTCGTGCTGGGCCTGTACTACATGACCCGCGAGCGTGTCGGCGTGCGCGGCGAAGGCATGCTGTTCTCCGACGTGCACGAGGTACACCGCGCCTACGAGAGCCGCTCGGTGGATCTGCAGGCGAAGGCGCGCGTGCGCATCAAGGAGCACGTGCTCGGGCAGGATCCGCCGGAGCGCATCCGTGTGGTCGAGACGACCGTGGGACGCGCGCTGTTGCTGGAGATCCTGCCGAAGGGACTGTCGTTCGACCTGGTCAACCAGGACATGACCAAGAAGGCGATCTCGGCGACGATCAACGCCTGCTACCGCACGCTTGGGCTGAAGGAGACCGTGATCTTCGCCGACAAGCTGATGTACACGGGGTTCCACTACGCGACCCGAGCCGGCGTGTCCTTCGGTATCGACGATATCGTCATCCCGGAGCAGAAGCCGCGCATCATCAACAGTGCCGACCGGGAAGTGAAGGAGATCCAGGACCAGTATGCCTCGGGTCTCGTGACCAACGGCGAGCGCTACAACAAGGTGGTGGACATCTGGTCGCGCGCCAACGATCAAGTGGCGAAGGCCATGATGGACAAGCTCGGCACCGAGGAGAGCCGCAACGCCAAGGGCGAAGCGGTGCGCCAGAAGTCCTTCAACTCCATCTTCATGATGGCCGATTCCGGCGCGCGCGGCTCCGCGGCGCAGATCCGCCAGCTCGCGGGCATGCGCGGCCTGATGGCCAAGCCCGACGGCTCGATCATCGAGACGCCGATCACCGCGAATTTCCGAGAAGGACTGAACGTTCTGCAGTACTTCATCTCGACGCACGGCGCCCGCAAGGGACTGGCCGACACCGCACTGAAGACTGCGAACTCCGGTTACCTCACCCGCCGTCTGGTCGATGTGGCCCAGGACCTCGTGGTTACCGAGGTCGATTGCGGTACGGCCAACGGGCTGACGATGACGCCGCTCGTCGAAGGCGGCGATGTCGTGGAGGCACTCGGGGAGCGCGTGCTCGGCCGCGTACTGGCCGAGGACGTGCTCAAGCCGGGCACGGAGGACCTTCTGATCGAGCGCGGGACGCTGCTCGATGAGAAGCTCGTTCGGCACCTGGAGACCGAGGGCGTCGACCAGATCAAGGTCCGCTCGCCCATCACCTGCCAGACCCGCTATGGCGTGTGCGCGCAGTGCTACGGGCGCGACCTCGCCCGCGGCCGCCTGATCAGCATTGGTGAGGCGGTCGGTGTGATCGCGGCACAGTCGATCGGCGAGCCCGGCACGCAGCTGACGATGCGCACCTTCCATATCGGCGGCGCGGCATCGCGGGCGGCTGCGGCGAGCAGCGTCGAGGTGCGCAACAAGGGCACCATCCGGTTCCACCGCATCAAGACCGTGCAGCACGAGAAGGGTCACCTGGTGGCCGTGTCGCGCTCCGCGGAGATCGGGGTGGTCGATGATTTCGGCCGCGAGCGGGAGCGTTACAAGATCCCCTACGGCGCGATGATCAGCGTCAAGGAAGGCGATCAGGTCCCCGCCGGCCAAGTGGTCGCCACCTGGGATCCGCACACTCACCCGGTGGTCACCGAGGTGGCCGGGTTCGTGAAGTTCCAGGACTTCGTCGATGGCCTGACGGTGACCACGCAGGTGGACGAGGTTACGGGCCTCTCGAGCACCGTGGTGCTCGACACCAAGCAGCGCGGCGGCAAGGATCTGCGCGCCACCGTCAAGCTGGTCAACGCCAAGGGCAAGGAAGTCACTTTCGCCAATACCGAGATTCCGGCGGTGTATTCGCTGCCCGCGGGCGCGTTCGTGGCACTCGAGGACGGCGCGCGGGTATCGGTCGGCGATGTCATCGCACGTATCCCGCAGGAGTCGTCAAAGACGCGCGACATCACCGGCGGTCTGCCGCGCGTGGCAGACCTGTTCGAGGCGCGCAAGCCGAAGGATCCGGCGATCCTCGCCGAGAAGTCCGGTACTGTCAGTTTTGGCAAGGAAACCAAGGGCAAGCGGCGCCTGATCATCACCAGCGACGACGGCGAGAAGTACGAGGAGCTGATTCCGAAGTGGCGCCAGCTCAATGTCTTCGAGGGCGAAACGGTGGAGCGCGGGGAGGTGATCGCCGACGGCGAGCCGAATCCGCACGACATCCTGCGCCTGCAGGGCGTCGAGGCGCTGGCCAATTATCTGGTGCGCGAGATCCAGGACGTCTACCGCCTGCAGGGCGTGAAGATCAACGACAAGCACATCGAGGTGATCATCCGCCAGATGCTGCGCAAGACCGAGGTGCAGTCCGCGGGCGACACCTCGTTGCTGCGCGGGGAGCAGCTCGATCGGGCCCGCGCGCTCGATATCAACGATCGGACGGAGCAGGACGGCAAGCAATCGGCTGCGCTGCAGCCGGTGCTGCTCGGCATTACGAAGGCCTCCCTCGCCACCGAGTCGTTCATCTCCGCAGCGTCGTTCCAGGAGACGACCCGCGTGCTCACCGAAGCGGCGGTGCGGGGCCTGCAGGATGATCTGCGCGGCCTGAAGGAGAACGTCATCGTCGGCCGGCTGATTCCGGCGGGAACGGGGTTCGCGACCCATGCCTCGCGCCGGCGCCGGACGGAAGGTACGGAGCGGCGCAGCTTCATGGAAGTGGGAGGCGGTATCCCCGAGGCCGATGAGACCAGCGTCAGCGAGGAGTCCGAGAGTCCGGCGGGCTGAGGCCGGGCGGTGTGCGCGGCGCCTCGGCGCCGCAGCACGGATCGTGAAGGATACGGGCCGGCGCAGGCGAGAGCTTGCGCCGCCCCGTCGTTTCTACCGCGAGATCGGCGCGGGAGGCGAGGCGGCATGCGCGCCGCGCAGGCGGCGGGCGATGTGTCGGCCGCCGGTACTGGTGAGTGACCACAGTCCCTGAAACATCAGCCACACGGTGAGCGCAAACACCGCGGCGAATACCAGGGCCTGCCCGGACAGGCCGAACGTGGGAACCCAGGCCGAGAACGTGGCGCGCAGCAGGTCGGAGTCCGGATGCAGCGCGAGGTAGAGGGTCTGGTGATACAGGCTGCCGTGCAGCGCCGCCATCTCGTCCTGCAGGCGTTGCACCGTGTGCAGCAGATGGCGGATCACGGCGCCTTCGGCATGGATCGGCCCGACTGGGCTCGCGAGGTGATACTGGATCAGCTGGCGCAGACTGCCGCCGAAGAACTGATCGGCGATCCTCTGCCACGGCGCCAGATCGAGCCGGGCCTGCTCGAGCCGTCCGCCCAGTCGCTGGCGGTATTGCGCCATGAAACCCGGCACCAATCCGCCCGTCACCACCGCGCAGATCAGCAGGATCCGATCGATCAATCCCCGCACGATGAACATGGCCGGCCTGACCTCCTCTGGGAGCGACGTGCGGTCTTGAGCCGCGAGCCCGACCATAGCACGCCGCGTGGAGCGACTGGCCAGGGACTGGCGGTGAGCGCGATCCGCAGCGAGCGTGGCTCATTGCCGCGTTGCGCGCCGGTCCTGCAGCAGCTCGGCAATGCGCCTTGGCGCGTTCGGCCGGGCGCACATGCGCTCCTCGGGCACGTACAGTCCGCTGTGGCGCGCTGTCCGCCACACCGGCTGCTCCAGTTCGGTCACGGCGAAGAGGGTCCGGCGGTACGCCTCAGCGCGCTCGCGTAGATTCCCCGCGGCCGCAGCCTGTGCGCGGGGTATTTCTCGGCCAGATACAGCAAGATGGCCGCTGAATCGGTGAGCGTGCAGTCTGCATCGATGCGCACCGGGAGCCCTCCCCGCCGGGTTGATGGCGAGAAATTCGGTGCGGCCGTGCGTCCCGGAGGACAGGTTCACGGGGACTGCCTCGAACTCCACACCCAACTCCTGACGCATCCAATGCGCCCGGATCGAGCGTGTCGGACGCGGTTCGTAGAGCTTCGCGCACGCTTGCGCCGGCGCTCGGCCTGTCCTCTCGCGTATGGGGTGTGGGGCTGCCCTTGGGTCTCATCGTACCCTCCGGGGCGGGTCGATGCGGCCTTCAGCTCAGCGCGGGTCGATCCAGCTGACGTCCCAGGCCCACACGGCCAGCTCCGATGCGACGATGCTCGCGAGGGGATCGGCCGCAGCGATCGCTTCGGCTTCGGTGATCGAATCGGCGCGCACGATGCAGGTGCCGCCGGTTTGATCGGATGAACCGAACCGGCCGGAGGCCGCGAGCAGAGCGCGGCTGCGCAGCTCATCGAGGTAGGCGATGTGCGGTGCAATCATCTGCGGATCGAAGTGCGGCGTACGCAGTGCCGGGATCAGAACATGCATCGGCGCTTCTCCGTGCAACCCTCGGGCTGTCACTCATCGCTGCCGGCGCCATGATAGATGGGGCGATCACCGCGCCGCAGCGTGACGGACTGCACTCTACCGGCTCGGCGTGACCGTGCGTGCCCGTCGCCCGGGTCGCGTTGCGGCCTGTGTGCCCATTTCGGACACCCGGCATTGTCTTGGCCCAGGCCCGCTGCTATTCTCCGTGCAAATGCGAATCAGTCTTATTAATATCCCCAAAGCCCTATCGTAAGCGGCGCCGTCGAGGCGAGCGCAGCCGGTCCGCGACGGCCGCAGCGCGCAGCGCCCCGGCGGCCCAGGTGAAGCTCCATGGATCCGACCGCTCCTGATCTCGCCCTGAGCCCGCGCAGCGCCATGCTGCCATCGTGGAAAATCTTTCTCGCGGTCATGGGGCCGGGACTGGTCGTGATGCTCGCCGACACCGACGTCGGCAGCATCATCACGGCGGCTCAGAGCGGCGTACAGTGGGGCTACCGGCTGTTGCTCCTGCAGATGCTGCTGGTGCCAGTGCTCTTCGTGGTGCAGGAGCTCACCGTGCGGCTCGGAATCTTCACCGGTCAGGGACACGGGGAGCTCATCCGCAAGACCTTCGGCACCGGCTGGGCCTGGCTCTCGGTGGGTGGCCTCGGCGTGGCCACCATCGGGGCACTGGTCACGGAATTCTCCGGCGTTGCCGCGGTGGGCGAGCTGTTCGGCATTCCACGCGGGCTGAGTCTCGGGGTCACCGTCGCGGCGCTGCTGACCATCGTGCTCACCGGCAGTTACCGCCGGGTCGAGCGGGTCGCCATCGGTCTCGGGCTGTTCGAATTCGCGTTCTTCTTCATCGCCTGGCGCGCTCATCCGCACGGGGCTGCGATGCTCGACGGCATGATGCACATGCCGCTTAACAACGAGGGATATCTCTATCTGGTGGCGGCGAACATCGGCGCGGTGATCATGCCGTGGATGATCTTCTATCAGCAGTCGGCCGTGGCGGACAAGAAGCTCCAGCCGCACCACTATCGCCATGCGCGCTGGGATACCGCGATCGGCTCGGTGATCACTCAGGCCGTCATGGCGGCGATCCTGATCGCGGCGGCGGCCACCATCGGCACGCTGCACGCCCATGCCAGTCTCAACTCCATCGGCGACATCACCAAGATGCTGGTGCCCTTCCTCGGTGTGGACGTCGGACGCGTCATCTTCGGGCTTGGGACCATCGGGGCGGCCCTGGTGGCGGCCATCGTGGCGTCGCTCGCCAGCGCCTGGGGGTTCGGCGAAGTGACCGGCTACCGCCATTCCCTCGAGCACCGGCCGCTCGAGGCGCCGTGGTTCTACGGCATCTATTCGCTTGCGGTCATCGGCGGCGCGGTGCTGGTCGATCTGGCGCCGAACCTCGTGGAGCTGAACATCGGCGTAGAGGTGATGAACGCCCTCATGCTGCCGTTGGTGCTTGGCTTCCTCGTCGCGCTCGCGTTCCGCGCGCTGCCGCCGGAACACCGTCTGAAGGGGCTATATGCCTGGGTGGTCGTGGGCGTGGCAGTCCTCACGGCGGGGCTCGGCGTCTACGGCGGCATCACCGGCGCAAGTCTGTTCTGATCCGTGATCAGGGCATGCCGGCGCGCACCCTCTCGCCACAGATGAAGTCGATGAACGCGCGCAGCGGCCCGGCATGTTCCGGCGACTCGGGCAGTAGAGGAACGGCCCGGAGAAACTGAGCTACCACTGCGGCAGCACCGGGGCCAGCTCGCCGCGGCGCGTGCTCTCGCGGAGCACGTGCCCGCCGGTCACCATGCCGCTGTGCCCCGTCACCGCCGCCGCGCTCCTCGTGCGTGATGCGGGGATGCGAGCGCATCGGCCGGCTCGCGATTGGCAGTAACGCGAACCCTGGGACGATCACTGGCACGTTCAATCGCAGCCTACGGCAGGGCAATCGCGCAGGCCGCCGAGCACATCGAGCTCGGTGCCGATCTGCCTGAGTTCCGATCCGAGCCGCTTGCACGCCCAAGGTGCCGTCTCGGTGAGCGTGGCACTGCGCGTGCAGTTGAACAGGTGCGCGCCGAGCTGAGAGCCTAATCGCGGAGCCGCATCCATCAGCGAGGAGGGGGAAACGCCGCGGATGGCAGCGGGGCCGTGCAAGCAGCCTGCTCGCAGGAGGGCCCCGCAGGCATCGAGATCCGCACGGCTGCACGCGCTCGCGGTGCGCCACACCGTACAGGCTGTTTCGATCAACACCGATTATCGGTCTGCGATCAAGAGTCAAGACGGGACCCAATCCCTGCGACCTGATCCTCATCGACCCGACGCAGCGCACGTGCAGGAACCCGTGCTTGATGCGGCAACCCATCACACTCGCGCTCCCATTGCGGCAATGAAGTTGAGCTGCCTTGACATCCTCACATACTTACGCAAGATTCGATTCAATGATCGGAGACCGGTGTCACGCGGGGGGCATGCGATGAACTCTGGATTGTGCCGCTTGGCACTCAGTGTGATTGTGGTGCTGTTCTGCGGGTGCGCCAGTACCAATGGTGTGCCGCACGTCGCGGCGGGATCCCGATGGACTCCCGCGCCTCGCGTGATCCCACCCAACGCCGCACAGGAGCACGCAAGATTTTTAACGGTGCACGCCGCCGCCGTCCACGGGGATTCCGCAGCCGAATTCGTCGTCGGGTCGGACTACCTGCGCGGCATGAATGTCACGCGAGACGACAAGAAGGCGGCGTTCTGGCTGCGCAAGGCGGCCATGCAGGGAGTGGGACCAGCGCAGTGTGATCTCGGCTATCTCTACGAGCGCGGACGAGGGGTTGCACGGGACTACCGCAAGGCCTCGAAGTGGTATGGCAAGGCGGCGGCGCAGGGACTCGCCAATTCGCAATACAACCTCGGCCTGCTCTACGCACGTGGTGATGGGGTGCCGCGCAACTACCGCTTGGCATTGAAGTGGCTGCGTGCCTCGGCTGCGCAGGACGATGCGGACGCGCAGGCGCTGATCGGCTTCTTCTACCGCAAGGGCTGGGGCGTGCCGCTCGATTATCACGCAGCGCTGCTATGGTTCCACAAGGCGGCCGCTCAGGGCGATGCGTACGCTGAGCAGAACATCGGGGCGCTGTACGATGCCGGCCAGGGCGTGGCACAGAACACCGCCGAAGCGGATCGATGGTTTCGACGTGCGGCGCGTGGAGGCGATGCGCTCTCGCAGGCCACGCTCGGTCTGGCATACCTGCAGGGACAGGGCGTCCCACGGAATCCTGCGCGCGGCGTTTTCTGGATGCGGCAGGCCGCCCTGCGCGGATATTCCACCGCCGAGGACATGTTGGGAGACATCTACCGGCGGGAGGGTCACGATGCGCGCGCGGTCAAGTGGTACCGGCGGGCGGCAGCCGCAGGGAACCCGCGTGGTGAGTACTATCTGGCCGATGCGTATCAGACCGGCAAGGGTGCGCCGCAGAATCAGCGTGCAGCGGTGGCATGGCTTCACAAAGCCGCGATTGCCGGTGAGCCTCAGGCGCAACTTCTACTGGCAGTGCAATACATGGCCGGCCGTGTGGTGGAAAAGAATACCGAGCTCGGCTACGCCTGGGCGGCCGTGTCGGCGGAATCCGCACAGCCACCTGCATACGCGCCCCTGGTCCGGGATGCGATCGCCAAGCAGATGAGCCACGCGCAGCTGGCGCAGGCCAAACGGTGGGTGCGAGCTTGGAAAGTCGGGCGCGATATCAACTGAAGTCGGCGAGTTCGCCGGGCATTCCAGAGATCTGTCGCGCACTGAATCCCAGCCGGCGCAGGAGTTTCCCGGTCTGCATAGCGCGCCGGAAAGTGCCACCACCGCGCCGAATAATCGACCTGATGGCCCTCAGGGGCGACCCGCCGGTCATGCAACAGCTCCGCGTGCACCGCAGGATTTGCGCTCAGCATGAAAGTGAGGCGGCCTCGCGGGACGCCGTTCGGTGGTGGCGCTGCGGTGCGGTGTTTGCCCTGTGCAGCTTGCGGCGCAGATCTGTGGGCCCTGATGCCCGAGAGCACTGAGGTCGGTTTGGCGGCACGGGGCCGGCAGGGCAGGTAATCCATGCGGCTGCGGGACTTCGGGGCCGCGCAGAGTGTCTACTGCGCGCCGCGCGAGTCGTGCAGGGCAGGACGCTTGCGCGCCGGGATCATCGCCCGGGTGAAGATCATCCTGAACGGGTACCGCCATTCACGGGGTGCGAACCGGTTCAGCCCCAGCGCTCCGTTACGCTGCTTCGGTCGGCGGCTGCGGATGTCGAGGAATCGACGCGCGTCAGTCCCGCAGTTCGGATGCCAGGCACTCGAAGAACACCATGTCCCGCTGCGCGAGGTGCCACCAGTGGGGTTTTTCGATCTTCCTGTTCAGCTCGGTGTGATGCCCGAGCAGCGTGCAAGTCTCGGCAGAATCAACCGAGGCCATGACCGGCTCTGCGGACCGGAAGGATCAAATGGCGGGCACCGCGTGCAATATCGCCGCTTACGCAGGCCACTGGCGAACTCGGCGATGAAACGGATCGGCCGCAATGCGGGCTTTCTAACGGGTGGCAGACTTGCTAACCTTCGTGCGGGCGGCTGCCTCCCTGGTTTTGATCCTATGTGTGACAACGCGGATCAGGACGCAGTAGATGCCGTCTTTGCACATCAGACACGCACAGTCGCCATTCTCGAGCTCTTACCCTCTGTGCGCGTTGCGCAATCGCCAGGTGGGGCATCTGAAGCTGCAATTGCAGGTGCCGATACATCGGCGGACGGAATCTCATGCACCGGGCAGGTAGAGCCTGGGCAATTCAATTGCGGAGCGAACTGATGGAACTTCGATCCCTCGGAAAGAGTGGACCTCAAGTGACTGCCCTCGGTCTGGGCTGCATGGGCATGTCGGGCATGTACGGTCCAGCCGACCGCCGCGAATCCATCGCGACCGTCCACGCGGCGCTCGACGCCGGCGTCACCTTGTTCGACACCGGCGATTTCTATGGCATGGGCCACAACGAGCTGCTGCTCGCGGGTGCGCTGGCCGCGGTTCCGCGTGACCGTTTCCAGATCAGCGTGAAGTTCGGTGCGCAGCGCGATCCGGTGGGCCGCTGGATCGGCTTCGACGGCCGTCCCGCCGCCGTCAAGACGGCCCTCGCATACTCCCTGCAGCGGCTGCATCTGGACTACATCGACATCTATCGACCCGCGCGGCTCGATCCGCAGGTGCCGATCGAGGAGACGGTCGGCGCGCTGGCCGACATGGTCACGGCCGGATTCGTCCGCCACATCGGGCTCTCGGAGGTCGGTGCCACCACGGTGCGCCGCGCAGCGGCGGTTCATCCCATCTGCGACCTGCAGATCGAGTACTCGCTGATTTCCCGCAGCATCGAGGCCGTCATCCTGCCCACCGTGCGCGAGCTTGGTATCGCGGTCACGGCCTACGGGGTGCTTTCACGCGGCCTGATCAGCGGGCACTGGCGCAACACGGCGCCTGCGGCAGACGACTGGCGGGCGCACGGGCCGCGCTTCACAGGTGAGAATCTCGAGCGCAACCTGGCCCTGATCGAAGCGTTGCGCCCGCTGGCACGCGAGCGGCAGATCACCGTCGCCCAGCTTGCCATCGCCTGGGTGGCCGCTCAGGGCGCCGACATCATCCCGCTCGTCGGCGCCCGCCGCCGCGAGCAGCTTGCCGAGGCCCTCGGCGCGCTGCCGGTCCGGCTCTCGGCGCAGGATCTGGCGGCGATCGAACGCGCGGTACCCAAAGGTGCGGCCGCGGGCGAGCGCTACGCCCCGGCGCAGATGGCCCATCTTGACAGCGAGCGGACCTGAGGGACTCGTCGCGTCCCGCTTCTCATGCCTCGTCGTGCGAGGTATAGTCGGCGCATGAGCAAGCGCGACCCGACATTGATGCGCGGCGTTCCCGAGCTGGTCGTGCTGCGCCTTCTCGCGCACCGCGAAATGTACGGCTACGAGATTGCCCGCACGCTCAAGGTGGTGAGCCAGGACGCGCTGACCATAGGAGAAGGCGTGCTGTATCCCGCGTTGCATGCGCTCGAGGCGCGCGGGCTGCTGCGCTCACGCACGCACCAGGTGGACGGTCGCACGCGCGTCTATTACCAGCTGACGCCACGCGGTCACAGACGTCTGGACCGTCTGGCGATGAACTGGCGGCGCATGAGCGAGGGTGTGGAGCGGATATTGGGGGCGACGACCTATGAGTGAGGCCCGCTTCAAGAGACTCGAGCGGGCCCTGATCCGCCACGGTGTTGCGGCGCGGCACGCCCGTCGCGCTGCGCTGGAGCTGGGTACGCATTTTCATGAACTGCGCCGGGAAGCCCTCGAGCGGGGCGAGCCGCCGGAGCAGGCCACGCGCACGGCGCATCAGGCGATGGGCACCGATCCTGCGCTCATCGCGCGCTACGCCGGGCGGCGGGAGCTGCTCGGCTGGCTGTACCGCTGGCCGGTAGCGTATACGTTGGCGCCCGTGGCGAGTTTCGCGCTGCTGTGTATCACGAGCATGGCGTTGCTCGTGCTGGGTCTCGCTGGGCTGCATGCCACGTTGCGTAGCATCGCGGTGCCCGTATGGGTAGCTGCGGCCGTGAGCTCCACCATCGCCGTGGCGCTGTTGTGGGTACTGCCTGTCCTGGTCGCGGCCGGATTCGCACTGCTTGCGAGCCGCCGTCCGGTCGCGCCCCGCTGGCTCATCACGAGCACGCTGCTCGTGTGCCTGACTGCCCGGCTGATGAACGCGGGGTTGATGCTGCCGGTCGCCGGACACCACGGCAGCGCCTCGTTGGGCATCGGCTTCTCGTTCTCTGCACTTCCGCAGCAATTCACGTACGCGCTCATCACGGCGGCGCTCGCGCTCGTACCGTATTTTCTGACGTCGCACCGAGCGCAGCAGGGGCGCTCCCCGTCCACCTGAGGGCTTCGCGATGCTCCCCAGGGGCGGGTGGACCACGATGCGGCGGGTCAGCCCGGCCGCGCTCGTACTTGCCCTGCATGCGAAGCTGCTGGATCTGCTGACATCGCCTGTGGTCGAGAGCAGTACGATTCCGATCGCGTCCGGTGTCCATGTGGCGCTGTACCTGCCAGCCGGCGCATCGGCTGTCCATCCACGTCGGCGCCCGCGCCGCTTCGCGGCGGTGAGGCCGCCGGCTCGCGCCGGCACGGGCGGTGCGCTCGTGCGCGTACGAGGCAGCATCCCGCCGCGCGCTCTACTGCAACGCGGCCGATCGCTCGGCCGCCCGATCCGTTGGCTGCGGGCACTGCAGCGCGAGGCGCAGGTGCTTACGGCACGCCGCTCACCGGCGGGCGTGCGCTTCGGCTTTGCGCGCTCGAGCGCATTCGCATCTGCAGCGACTGCGTATCACTGGGACGGCTGGGATTATGCTGCGACGCGCCGCATCGAAACGCTTCCCGTGGGCGGAACGGTCATCGCGCGCAACGACCGCTGTTCGCTCGCGATCGCCCCGCTCCCCATCGTCGGCTGCTGGCTCGGCAGGGCGCCCGTTGCGGGCGATCTGTTCACGCACATGCGTATCTGCTCGTCGGGGCGCCTGCCGTAGCCGCGGGGCCCGCTCGCTCGCGCCGCTCGCGATCTGCGCTTGCTGCATGCCGCAGATAGAGTGCGGCATACGAGCGCCGCGGCCTCCAGTCCTGCACGCGAGTGCCACCCCGCTGCCGGTCCCGCGGCCCCGGTGGCAACGCCCCGTCATTTGCCGCAAACGCATCGGGGTTCTCGAGCGCACGCATCGCCATGTGCTGCAATGTCGAGTCCTCCGGCTGAACGGCCGCACGCAATGGGATCGGGAACTGATCGCGCCGGACACCACGCTGTCGCTGACGGATGCCGAGCAGATCGACGATCCCGGCGTCATTGCGAGCCAAGCGCTGGTGCCGGCCACGCAGGCGCTCGTGGCGTTCAAGGCGGTGCCGATGGGGGTCAGCGTAAGCCGCTAGCCGGATGAGGCGGCTTCGTCAGCCAGAACAGACCCGTCTGGAGCATGAAGGAGCCGTCGGTCTCGATCGCGAGCGCCTCGCGCACTTCGCGTGGCGCGCCCGCCTGCAGCGAGCGGATCGCCGCCACGTGCGTCGCCGGTGTGCGCATGCGGGCGATCCAGGGGGCGAACTCGATCCGCAGGGGCCATTGCCGGCAGCACTTCTCGAGCAGGCCGGCCGCCCCCAGCAACTCGCGCCACTCGCGCACCGACCGGTTGCGCACGTGCGAGACGTCCCGCAGCAGTTCGAGCGCCTGCAGATGCGTGTCCGCAAGCGCGCTGTCCGGAGCGATGACATCGATGATGAGCGCGTGGCCACCTGGTCTCAGTACACGGGCCGCCTCACGGAGTGCGTCCTCGAGTCGGCCCCAGTGATGCGCGCTGTAGCGCGTGCACACGAGCGAAAAGGTCCCATCCCGATACGGCAGGGATTGCGCGCTGCCGGCCTGCACATCGATCCCTCTCAAACCGCGCTCCTGCGCGCCGCGCACGACCGCCGCCAGCATGTTTGGCGAGGGGTCGAGCGCCAACAGGTGCCCGACGTACGGTGCGAGCGCGAAGGACAAGTGCCCGGCGCCGCATCCCAGGTCGAGGGCCCGCTCGGGGCGCGCCACTGTGCTCGCAACCAACGTGCGCGCGTAGTCCAGGTCCGGGCCTGCGGCATGGACCGCGCTGTGACGGTAGGCCTCGGCCTGCGGGTCGAACTGGCTGTGAACCGTCTGATCGTGGGAGCGCATCGGGTGATCTCCAGGCGATGACCGATCGAGTATGCCGGGGCCGCAGCCGGGTACAAGAGCGGTGTTGATGGGATTAGCCGCTACCCACGGTAGGCCGATCACGACCCTGCGGATGCCATCCTGACCTTCCGCGCAGCGGCGGCTCGGCTGTGCGCGGTCAGCGCCATCGGGTAGACGTGGATCGAATGAGGGCCCCCGTCGGCGATTTTGCTTCAGACCCCGCATGCCACCGCGGACGGCCTGCGGCTCCCGCGCGCTGCGCGAACGTATCTGCTCGAGCTCGGCGCGCATACCGATGCGTCGGTTGCCGCCCGAACCGTCCGATCTGCGGCCGCTGCGCGCCGGTACGCACGATTCGTGCGCCGGCCTGCCCGATCGAGCGGCATTGGGACGCGGTGGTGTGCAATCGCGCGGCCACGGAGTGGTTCGCCGTTTGGCTCGGTCGGCGCGGCGAGCCCAATCGGTTGCGCCACGTGCCTCTCGGTGCGCAGGCGCCGCGTTTCATCGTTGATTGGCCCGGGCGCTTGCGGCGCCGGCCCGCCGCATACCGCGCCGAGCCGGCCGGCATCAAGGACGGACCGGTGCGTCGGGCGCCGGTGCAGGCGCTGCCGGCAGCGAGTCCGGTATCCGCATTTTCAAGCAGCCCAAGCTCGGGCGGTGCAGCCACGAGCAGCACATCCTGCCGCCGGCATAGCACCGCGAACTGCAGCTCACAGATCGG
>JAKAYU010000236.1 GCA_021809525.1 Pseudomonadota bacterium
GGCCACCATGTGCGCCTGGGCGAGCTTCTCCTCCATGACTGCGCTGCGGGTGATGATGCCCGCGCGCCAGTTCTCATCCGAGCCCGAAAACCCCGAGATGCGCAGCGCCTTCTGCACCTGATCGAGCAGCTCCTGCTTTTCCACCGGCTTGGTGAGGAACCCGAAGGCGCCCATCTGCGTCGCCTGCACCGCATCGGGAATGGTGCCGTGCGCGGTGAGCATGATGACTTTAAGACCCGGCCAGCGGACCTGCAGCTCCTTC
Organism: Pseudomonadota bacterium; assembly: GCA_021809525.1. GTDB lineage: Bacteria > Pseudomonadota > Gammaproteobacteria > Steroidobacterales > Steroidobacteraceae > 13-2-20CM-66-19. The sequence goes on from JAKAYU010000236.1 coordinate 263, forward strand.
AGCAGCGCAATGCCGTCCATCGGCTCCATGCGCAGGTCGGTGATGACCAGGTCGGGGCGGAAGCGGCCCGCGGCGGCGAGCGCCTGCGGGCCGCCCTCGACGGCCTCCACCTCATAATTCTCGGCGCGCAGCCGGATGGTCAACAGGCGCAGCAGTCCCGGATCGTCATCGACCACGAGGATGCGCGGCTTGTGCCGCGTCGACGGGAGCGGCGCTTTGCGCTGCTCGGTGGGCAGCATTTGCGGGAGCATGTTCACCTTGGGGGTTTGGTCGGTCCGAGTTTGCCTTCGTTCAGCGACTTCTCGATGTTGGCGATCGCGGCGAGTTTGGCGCGCGCCTGCTCGAGTTGTCGTCTGAGAGCGACATCTTGATCCGTCACCGCGTCAAGTTGCGCTTTCAACTTCGCAATCTTCGCCGCGCCGGCTGTTTGTAGAGTGCGGTTTTCCGCGCTCTGGGTCAACCGGTCCGCCACAAAAGTGAGAGCGAGTTGGGCAAGCGTGCGCTCCCCCGGCAGCAGCGCGTTGCTCGGATCCTGCATCAGGCCCTTCAGGAGCCTCTGGGCGCGCGGCAGGTCGGTCGCGGCGGTGCCGGGGATGCCGAGCAGCAGCGCCAGGCGCAGCGTCTCGCGCGGCGCGTGCGTGCGCTGGTAGTCGGCCTCGGCCGCCGCGATCTGCGTGCTCTGTTCGGCGCTCGGGGAGTCGAACCACCCCTGCAGCAGCCGCATGTCGGCGCTCAGCCGGCGCGGGTTCGGCGGCGGGGGCGGTCGCCTGGAGGTGTGTTTGGCCTCGCTCGGGTAAGGCATCAGCAGCGGCGTGTTGGCGCACGCGCCGAGGGCGAGCGTCGTGAGCGCGAGCGTCACGAGGGATGCTCGGCGGATCAATTTCACATCAGGCGGCATGGGCTTGCTTTCCCCGCTCCGGTGGTTGGTTGCGAACGACGCGCGGCATGCGGATGCGGAAGTGCGCGCCGGGATACTGTCCATCGATGATCTGCACCGTGCCGCCGTGCGCCGTGACGAACTCGAGCACCACCGAGAGCCCGATGCCGGTGCCCTTGACGGAGATGCCGGCGGCGGCGCGGCCGGTGTAAAAGGCGCGAAAGACGTGCTCGCGGTCCTCCGGCGGGATGCCGGGGCCGTTGTCGGCGACGTCGAGAATGAGATTCGGGCCTGCGCTGTGCGCGCGGATGTGCACGGTGCCGCCCTTGGGGGAGTACTTGATGGCGTTGGAGACCAGGTTCTCGAGGATCAGGCGCACTTTGCCACGGTCGGCGAACAGCGTCACGTCATCGACCTGCACGTCAAGGCGCATGCGCTGGGAGAGGAGCGTGAGCTGCTGGTTCTCGAGCACCTGCTTCACCAGCGGCCGCAGGCGGAACTCGCTCGTCTCGAGCCCGACGGAGGAGGTCTGCCAGGCGCTGAAGGACAGCAGGTTCTCGATCATGCGCTGCAGCTGGATGCCGTTCTCGCGCAGGATGGCGGCGACCTCGCGCTGGTTCGGATCGAGCTCCCCCACCGCTCCGTCCATCAGCAGGTCGGTGCCCTCGCGGATGTTGGCGAGCGGAGTCTTGAGCTCATGGGACATGTGCCGCAGGAACCGGTTGCGCTCCTCGGCGAGCTCGATCAGGCGCAGCCTCAGCCACTCGAGCTGTCCACCCAGGCGCTCGAGGTCGTGCGGACCGGCGACACCGATGCCGTGATGCAGCCGCCCGTGGCCCAGGTCGCTGATGGCCCGGTCGATCTGGCGCAGCGGCCGGCCGATGGCGAGCGTCAGCATGTAGATGGCGAGCAGGGTGAGCGGCAGCAGCAGCGCCGCCTGCCAGAACAGCCGCTCGCGCGCCCGCTCGGTGAGCCGGCGGAGCGAGGCCATCTCCGCATCGATCTGCTGGTTGCTTTCCTCGGCCGTGCGGTCGACCAGCGCGCTCAGCTGCGCGAACAGTCTGCCGAGACCGGCCGCGTTGGCCGCCTGCGTGCCGGGCGGGGTGGTGAGCACCCGCACCCGGATCTGCCGCTGCACCCGGGCCAGCTGCTCGAGCGTCTGGCGGGTGCCGACGGCCGCATGCGCATAGAGCTCCGTGCGGGTGGCCGTGAGCAGCGCATCCTGGTGCTTGAAGAGCTCGAGCAGGCGCGGATCCTCGAGCACATCGTACAGGCGGGCGGTGCGCTCGAGCGAGTCGATCTCGCTGAAGAGCCGTTGGCTCTCGCGGGCAGAGTTGACGCCCTCGATGACGATTTTCTGGCCCGTCGAGGACAGGGTTCGGAACTGAAGCGCGGCCGTGACAATAGCCACCAGCAACGGCAGCGCCAGCAGCGCCAGGCCGAGAAGCATCAGCCCCGTGAGGGACTTAGGGCGCAGCCACCGCATTTGAGCGCATTGTACTCTGGTGTTACTTATTCCATCGAACCGTTCAGCTCCACGGCTCGTGCAGGAGACGCTGCTCCCAGGCGAGGGCGGTGCGCACGATGGTGTCGAGGTCATCGAGCCGGGGCTTCCAGCCGAGTTCGCGCCGGATGCGCTCGGCGCGCGCCACCAGCGCCGGCGGGTCGCCGGGCCGGCGCGGCTCCTCGCGGATGCTCAGGCGCTTGCCGCTGACCCGCTCGACGCTCTGGAGCACTTCGCGCACGCTGTAGCCGTGGCCGTAGCCGACGTTGAGCACGGTGGAGGTCCCGCCGTTGCGCAGGTAATCGAGCGCATCGAGATGCGCGGTGGCCAGATCCTCTACGTGGATGTAGTCGCGCACGCCGGTGCCGTCTGGCGTGGCGTAGTCGGTGCCGTAGATCGCGACCTGGGGGCGCTTGCCCACGACATGCTCGCAGGCGACCTTGACCAGGAGCGTTGCTTTGGGCGTGGCCTGACCCACCCGGCCCTGCGAGTCCGAGCCCGCCACGTTGAAATACCGCAGCGCCACGTGCTTGAGCGTGGAAGCCGCCGACACGTCGCGCAGCATCCATTCGGACATCAGCTTCGAGGTGCCGTAGGGATTGATGGGCGCGGTCGGGGTGTCCTCGGCGGCGAGGCCTCCGGCCGGGATGCCGTACACCGCTGCGGTGGAGGAGAACACGAAGTGCTGCACGCCGCTCTCCAGGCAGCTCTCGAGCAGCGAGCGCGTCGAGCAGGTGTTGTTGCCGTAGTACTTCAGCGGCTCGCTGACGGATTCCGGCACGATGGTGTAGGCGGCAAAGTGCATTACGGTGTCGACCTGGTGCTCCTGCAGGACTTTGCGCACCGTGTCCCGGTCGCCCACCTTGCCGATGACGAGCGGGGTATCGAGCACCGCCTGGCGGAAGCCGCGCGAGAGGTCATCGAGCACGACGACGCGCTCGCCGCGAGCGCGCAGCTGCAGCACGACGTGGCTGCCGATATAGCCGGCGCCGCCGGTGACGAGGATGCTCGAATGTTTCATGCCAGAATGTGTCCGTAAGTCCATGAAAGGCGGAATCATAAACAAATCGAACGTGGCGCACCTGAGACCTGGTGCCGCTCTGCAGCCCTTTGCCGAGCTCACGCCCGAGCGGGTGCTCGAGGCGGCGGAGGCCGCCGGGCTCGAGCCCGACGGGCGGCTGCTCGCGCTCAACAGCTACGAGAACCGGGTCTACCGGCTCGGCAGCGCGGCGGGCTTTCGGGTGCTGAAGTTCTACCGGCCGGCTCGCTGGAGTGATGCGCAGATCCTCGAGGAGCACGACTTCAGCGCCGAGCTCGCTGCGGCGGAGCTGCCCGTGGCGACCCCGATCGTTCTAGGCGGGCGGACGCTGTTCCGTCAGGCGGGCTTCCGCTTCGCCGCCTTCGAGTGCCTGGCGGGGCGGGAGCCGGAGCTCGATGCCCCGGGGGCGCGCGAGCTGCTCGGCCGGACGCTCGCGCGGCTGCATCAGGTGGGTGCGCGGCGGCCCTTCGTCCGCCGCCCGGCGATCGATCCGCAGCGCTACGGGGTGCAGGCGCGCCGCACGGTGCTCGGATCGTCTCTGCTGCCACCGGCGCTCACCGAGCAGTACGAGCGCTTGAGCGCCCTGGTGCTCGAGCGCATCGGGCGCGTCTATGAGGAGGTGGCCCCGATCCGCCTGATCCGGGTGCACGGGGACTGCCATCTCGGCAACCTGCTCTGGGCCGAGCAGGGGCCGCGGTTCGTGGATCTCGACGACTGTGCCATGGGACCACGCATCCAGGACCTGTGGATGCTCCTTTCAGGGGAGCCCGCCGAGCAGCAGGCCCAGTGGGCGGAGCTTCTGGCCGGCTACGAGCAGTTCGGGTCGCTCGATTACTCCGAGCTGCGCCTGATCGAGCCGCTGCGCGCGCTGCGCATGCTGCATCACGCCGCCTGGGTGTGCGAGCGCTGGGTCGATCCGGCCTTCCCGCGTGCTTTCCCCTGGTTCGGGGAGGCGCGTCACTGGGAGGGGTATCTGCGCGATCTCGCCGAGCAGCTGGCCGCCATCGACGAGCCGCCGCTGCTGGCGCGCTGAGGGGGAGCCGTAAACGGCCTCGGGCCACCGGGTGCCGGATTGGGGGCGGACGGACCCTGGGAACCTTGCTCCGCATCCGGTGCAGCATGCGCGGGTGCGGCTCTGGGGTTCCGACAGATC
>JAKAYU010000237.1 GCA_021809525.1 Pseudomonadota bacterium
ACTCGAGCGCAGCGGCGCGGTGATCGGCCAGATCATCATCCACAACAGAAACATCTTCAATCTGAAGGACCCCAAGGACGACAACGCGCTGTTTCGCCTCGCCAACCGACTGCACCGGCGCACCCGCAAGAGCCTCATCCGCCAGCAGCTCCTCTTCCACAGCGGCGAGCGCTTCTCGGCGCATCTGCTCGCCGAATCGGCGCGCATTCTGCGCGCCGACCCGTACTTCTACGACGCTTCCATCCGGCCGATCCGCTACCACGACGGCAAGGTCGATGTGCTCGTGACCACGCGTGATGTCTGGACGCTCAATCCGGGCTTCGACTTCTCGCGCAGCGGCGGCAAGAGCACCACCGGGGTGCAGCTCGAGGACCTGAACGTGCTCGGCACCGGCACGGATCTGTCGCTGAAGCATCTGCACTCGGTCGACCGCAGCGAATCGGTTGTGGCGGTCTCGAATCGGCATGCCTTCGGCACCTGGACGAGCATCGCTGCCGCCTACGGCAACTTGAGCGACGGGCGCATGCGCCAGCTGAGTATCGATCGGCCCTTCTACGCACTCGAGACCCGCCGCGCCGCAGGCATCTCGCTCGCCGACACGACCTTCGATCAGCCGCTCTATGACCTCGGTCAGATCATCGACCGCTTCTCTGAGCACAGCCGCTTCCTGCAGGGCTACGTCGGCTTCTCACGCGGCCTGGTGCACGGCTGGGCGAAGCGCCTGAGCCTTGGATGGACCGACGATGAGCACCGGTTCGCGCCGAGCAGGCTCTGGAGCGGGGCGACGGTGCTGCCGGCGGACCGCCGGTTCGTCTATCCGTGGGTGCAGGTCGATCTGGTGCAGGACGAGTACGCCAAGCTGCACAATCACAACCAGATCCACCGCACCGAGGACTTCGACCTCGGCGCGTACTTCACCGGCCAGGTGGGCTGGGCGGACAGCGCATTCGGCTCGAGCCAGGACGCGCTGCCGTTTTCCTTCACCGCCGGCGACGGCTACGCCCTGCCGCACGGGGACACGCTGCTCGTCTCGAGCAGCTTCACCGGCCGCATCCAGCACGGCACGCTCGAGAATGGCGTGCTGAGTGCGAGCGTGGTGAACTTCGCGGAGCAGAACTCGCACTGGCTGCTGTACACGGCCGTCAGCGCCACCGCCGCTCGCCGGCTCACACTCGACAACCAGATCCTGCTCGGCGGGGACAACGGGCTGCGCGGCTATCCGCTGCGCTACCAGGACGGCACGGCGCGCGCGCTGTTCACCCTGGAGGAGCGCTGGTTCAGCAACTGGTACCCGTTGCGGCTGTTTCGCGTCGGCGCGGCGGTGTTCTTCGACATGGGCCGCACCTGGGGCCGCGCGCCGCTCGGACAGCCGAGCCTCGGGCTGCTGAAGGACGCCGGCTTCGGCCTGCGCCTCGGCAATGCGCGCACCGCCTTCGGCAACGTCATCCACATTGACCTCGCCTTCCCGTTCGATGGCGGCTCGAACATCCAGCGGGTACAGTTCCTGGTGCAGACCGAGCGACAGTTCTGAGCCGGCTCGAGCCCGCGGGCGCTCAGCGCCGTGGTTTCAGGCCCGGGGGAGTCAGCAGCGTGCCGTCCGGCAATCGCCGCCCGGAGGCCGCCGGCTCGGCGGCGGCCGGCTCGGATACGACCGCGAGCGGGGCAAGCTCGGCCTTCTCCGGGGCGCGGGTCGGCAGCACTTCGACGGACAGCCTGACCGAGCAGTGCTCACCGCCCTGCAGCGCGCCGACCGCGACCAGCTTGCGCGCGATCTCCTGGCCCTTCTCGTTGTAGACGCCGACCACAATGGCGTACTCGTACGGATCCGCATCGCTCGGGTGACACACCTGCCCCTCGATCTCGAGCGCGCGGATCGCCGCCTCCTGGCGCTGCGCGACCTCCACGTCGAAGCGCAGGTGGTGCCGGCAGCCCGGACAGACGCTCAGGCTCTCGAGCACCACCGCCTTGCAATGGGGACAGACGCGCGTCTTGCCCGCCGCCACCGGACGCGCGGCTGCACTCATACCGTACCGGTGATCACCGATTCAGTGAGCGTGTCGGCATCGGCGCTCGAGGCGCGATCCCACCCGAACTCCACCTTGCCGCGCATGCGCGCGCCGGAGGCGACGGTGAAGGAGCCGGCCTTGATGTCACCCTCGATGCGCCCGCCCTCGCGCAGATCGACCTGCTCGGCATCGACGATGTTGCCGAGCAGCTCCCCGCCGACGATCACGGAGGCCGCCTTGACGTGCCCCTCGATGCGCGCGCCCGAATCGAGCGTGAGCGTACCGTCGATGTGCACATCGCCCTTGAACCGCCCCGCCACCCGGACGTGACCTGTGCCGTTGATCTTACCTTCGAGGGTCAGTCCCGCGGCGATGATCGACTCCTTCGCATCGGCGCCGCGGCCGGGACGCCGCTGAGTTTCAGGCAGCGGTGAGACGTTGGGCGCCGCCTCGCGCGCCGGCGGGACGGGCACCGAGCCGCTGGCGAAACCGGAGCCAGAGGAGTTCGTATCTTTCCAAAGCGCCATGAGAAACCCCCAGATATTCGGGTAGCCGAAGTCAGTTGGCCAGAAGGTACCTCGATCGGCGCCCGAGAACCAGTGTCTTCACGCGACGACACCGCGCCTGTGACGTCGGTCTCACGCGCCTGACGCGTCGATCAGCTTCAGCAGCTCCTCGGTCTTCTCGCGCATCAGCGCTTCGCTGCCGCGGCTCTCGACGTTCAGGCGCACCAGCGGCTCGGTGTTCGAGCCGCGCAGGTTGAAGCGCCACCGGTCAAACTCCATAGACAACCCGTCGGTGTGATCGACGGTGTGCGCCGCGCGCCCGTAGTGGCGCTCGAGGCGCTCGAGAATCGAGCGCGCATCGCCCGTGAGGCGCCGGTTGATCTCCCCGCTCGCCGGGAAGCGGCGTATGCGCTCGGCCAGCAGTCCCGAGAGCGGCCCGCGCTCGGCGATCACCTGCAGCGCGATGAGCCAGGGGATCATGCCGCTGTCGCAGTAGGAGAAGGAGCGGAAGTAGTGGTGCGCGCTCATCTCCCCGCCGTAGATGCCGTCGACCTCGCGCATCTTCTGTTTGATGAAGGCGTGTCCGGAGCGGCACAGCACCGGCGTGCCGCCGTGCTCGCGCACGATGTCGATGGTGTTCCAGGTCAGGCGCGGATCGTGCACGATGCGCGCGCCGGGCTCGCGCTTGAGGAACACCTCGGCGAGCAGGCCGACCAGGTAGTAGCCCTCGATGAAGTTGCCCTGCTCGTCGAAGAAGAAGCAGCGGTCGTAATCCCCGTCCCAGGCGAGGCCCACATCGGCGCCGCTCCTGCGCACCGCCTCGGCGGTCACCGCGCGGTTCTCTTCCAGCATCGGGTTAGGGATGCCGTGCGGGAAAGTGCCGTCGGGCTCGTGGTTCACCTTGATGAACTCGAACGGCAGGTGCGGCTCGAGCGCATCGATCGCAAGCCCCGCTCCGCCGTTGCCGGGGTTGACCACCACCTTGAGCCGGCGCAGCCTGCTGCGATCGACATAACCGAGCAGGTGCTCGATGTAGCGCTCGCGAATGTCGAGTTTGCTCTCGCGCCCGGGGTTCACCGCCCTGCCCGGCAGCGCGCCGGCGGCGATCAGCTCGCGCATCTCATTGAGCCCGGTGTCCGAGCTCACCGGGCGCGCCTCGCCGCGCACGAACTTCATGCCGTTGTAATCGGAGGGGTTGTGACTTGCGGTCACCATGATCCCGCCGTCCAACTCGTAGGCGAAGGTCGAGAAGTACGCCGCCTCCGTGCCCCACAGCCCGATGTCGAGCGCATCGGTGCCCGAGTCGGTGAGTCCGCGGCGGATCGCGGCGGCCAGCTGCGGGCTCGTCAGGCGGATATCGTAGCCGACGGCCACGCGGCGAGGCTTGATGAGCGCGCAGAACGCCCGTGCGATGTCGTAGGCGAGAGACTCATTGATCTCCTCGGGAATGCGCCCGCGGATGTCGTAGGCCTTGAAGGCATTGAGATTCGGCATGCGTCCTCCTGATGCGGAGCCGAAGGATTGCAGGTGAAGGGGGCTGGGGCAACCCCCCGCACAACCGTCCGCAGGGCTCGCGCAACCGAAATGCGCCCCGGGGGCGCCCCGCGTAGACTCGCAGCGTTGCCCTTGAGGCCCGATGAGCACCGCCATGATCGACGAGTCGAATGTACACACCGCAGAGCAGCCGCACCGCCACCGCATCAGCGTGCAGGACTACCATCGCATGGTCGAAGTGGGTCTGCTCGGCGCCGACGCGCACATCGAGCTGATCGACGGGGCGATCTTCGACCTCGCCCCGACGGGCGAGGCGCACCGCGCGACCGTGCGGCGGCTGGAACAGCGGCTGCGCCGGGCGATCGCAGCGCAGGGCATCGTGGTGCGGAACACGCCGATCCGCCTGGGAGCGGACTCGGAGCCGCAGCCGGACTTGGCGGTGCTGCGGGCGCGGCCGGACGGCTATCGCACCGCTGCGCCGGGCGCCGCCGACACGCTGCTCGTGATCGAAGTCAGCGACAGCACCTGGCACTACGATCACGACACCAAGGTGCCCTCCTACGCCCGGCACGGGATTCCCGAGGTGTGGCTCTTTGACCTGACGAGTGCAACCGTGCACTTCTTCCGCGGGCTCACGGGGGCTCATTACGCCGATGAGGCGGCGACGGAGAATCCCGGGTTGACGTTCCTGCCGGGGCTGACGGATGTCGCGGTGGACCTCGCCGAGGTCCTTCCCAGGGCTTGAGGCGCCTCGGTGCCGCGGACCGGTCCGCGCGGAGCGCTTCGGGTATTCTTTTCGTCACGGTCCCAATCCGAG
>JAKAYU010000032.1 GCA_021809525.1 Pseudomonadota bacterium
GGATGCCCTTTACGGCCAATCGGCACTTCAAGCACCACCCACACCTGATCGTCAGGGGGGAGGGCGCCTACTACACCCTGCAGGACGGCCGCCGGGTGTTCGACTGTCTCTCGGGGCTGTGGTGCACGCCGCTCGGCCACGGGCGCGCCGAGATCGCCTCGGCGGTGAGCGCGCAGCTCGCGGAGCTCGATTTCGCGCCCACCTTCCAGGTCGGGCATCCGAAGGCCTTCGAGCTTGCAGGCCGGATCGCGCGTTGGGCGCCGCAGGGGCTGAATCGCGTGTTCTTCGCCAACTCCGGTTCCGAGGCGGTCGACAGTGCCCTGAAGATCGCGCTCGCCTATCACCAGGCGCGCGGCGAGGCCCGCCGGGTGCGCGTCATCGGCCGTGAGCGCGCCTATCACGGTGTGGGCATCGGCGGCATCTCCGCCGGTGGCATAGCGGTCAACCGCCGCACCTTCGGGGCGCTGGCCTCGCCGTTTGTCGATCATCTGCCGCATACGCATGATCCGGCGCAGATGCGCTTCAGCCGCGGTCAGCCCGCCTGGGGCGCGCATCTGGCCGATGTGCTCGAGCGCCTGGTGGCGCTGCACGATGCTTCGACCATCGCGGCGGTCATCGTCGAGCCGATGCAGGGCTCGACGGGCGTGATCGTGCCGCCGGTCGGCTACCTCGAGCGGCTGCGCGAGATCTGCACCCGGCACGGCATTGTGCTCATATTCGATGAGGTCATCACCGGTTTCGGCCGGCTCGGGGCGAACTTCGCCGCGCAGCAACTGAACGTGACGCCCGACATGATCGTATTCGCCAAGGCGGTTACCAACGGCTGTGTTCCCCTGGGCGGAGTGATCGTCGAGCAGCGCGTTCACGACGCGCTGATGCAGGGCCCCGAGCAGATGATCGAGCTGTTTCACGGCTATACCTACTCGGGTCACCCGGTGGCCTGCGCGGCCGGACTTGCCACCCTCGATGTCATGGAGCGCGAGGGCCTGATCGGGCGGGCGCGCGCGCTCGCGCCGCTTCTCGAGCAGCAGGTGCATGCGCTGCGCGATGAGCCGCACGTCGCCGACATCCGCAACATCGGTCTTGCCGCTGCAATCGATCTGACGCCGCGGCCCGGCGCGCCCGGTGCACGGGCGCGCGCAGCGTTCGAACAGGGGATCGAGGCGGGGTTGCTGCTGCGCTTTACCGGTGACACCCTCGCCGTGGCCCCGCCGTTCGTGAGCACCGAGGATGAAGTGCGCCAGATGATCGCCAAGCTGCGCGGGGTGCTGCGGCGCATCGAGTGAGCGCAGGCGCGCACGGCACAGACAGGGTGCGGCCAGGGGAGCCTCGGCGGCACCGGGAGCTTCGCCTGCGGCCCGCTCGGCAGTTGCGACGCAGGAGTCGTGCGCCGGCGCGCGCCGCGACTGCTGTGCTGTGGCAAAGGCCACTCAGGGGCTAGCTGGCGAATCCATGCTCGCAACCGCAGTGAGCAGCTCCGACCACGTGCGCACCAGGCGGTTCGCGCCCGCAAGCTCCTCGGCCGTCCCAAATCCCCACAGGACGCCAATACTTCTCATTCCATTGGCTCGTGCCCCGGTGACGTCAATGTCCCGGTCGCCGATCATGAGCGAGCAGGCCGGCTCGATCTGTTCTGCGGCCACGAGGCGTGCCAGCAGTTCCCTCTTGTGCGAGCCCTCGCCGCTGAGCGCCGCGCCATACACCTTCACGAAGTACTCTGAGAGCCCGAAGTGCTCCACGATGCGCTGCGCGTAGAGTTCGGCCTTTCCCGTCGCCACGAACAGCCGGTGTCCGGATGCGGTGAGCTCCGCCAGGCTTGCGGGCGCCTGCGGGTACAGTTCGTTCTCGAACATCCCGACCTCCCCGAAGCGCTCCCGATAGAGCGCCACAGCGCGCTCGATGAGCGCGCTGTCTGCGGTCCCGAGCAACTCTGCGAAGGCCGACCGCAGCGGCGGTCCGATATACCGCCGAAGGTGCGTCGGCTGCGGTGCGGCGATTCCGAGCTGCTCGAGGGCGTGCACCAGACATCGCGTGATCCCGGTTTGCGGATCGGTGAGCGTTCCATCAAGATCAAAAAGGAGATTCATGAGCCGACGGGTGGTTGGTTTCGTGAGGGATACTGCGGCCGCCGGCGGGAGGCTGGCGCTGCGCTCGCCGGGCTGTGCGCACGCTGGACAGACTGATGGCGGCTCTCGATTCCGTCGGCTGCACCGTCGCGCAGGATCGCTGCGCGATGCTGCGGCGGGGTGCCGAGCGGCCGTAGGCCATCAGCTCGATTGCGGCGCTGCGGCAGTGGGGCTCGTCGCCGAGGCAGGTGGACTCGGGGCGTGCTTGTGGGTCGATGCGGAGCCAGACGGTGTGCGCGCGGACGATGCCCCCGAGGCCGAAGCGCTTCCCGGAGCCTTGACCGAAGTGTTCGCTTTGCCTGTACTGGCTTGCGGCTTCATCGCCGCGGCGGCCTTGCCCGCGGCAACCGTCTGCGGTGGCGCGAGCGCTGTGGGCGCCGGCTTCGCTGATGCTGCGGAGGCTGCGCCGCGGGGCGTCCTCGCCACAGCGCTCGTTGCGGGCCGGACCGCCGCAGTGGCCGCTTGCACCGACGTGGGCCTGTTGCGTGCTTTGACCGTCCGCTTCGCGGCGGCTACCTGGCGGGCGCTCGCGTGCGCGGCCGCCTTGTGAGGCGACGGCAGCTGCCGCACGGCAAGGGTTGCCAGATTGATCACCGACGGATCGTCCCTGAGCTTCACGTAGAGCATCCCGCCTCGCGGGTGAGGCACCGGCAGCGCATATCCGGGGAAGCCGTCGGGAACCTGCACCGCGTGCCGCAAGGCGGGGTCGCTGGCGATCTCATCGAGCAGGAAGAGGTCCGAGCCGGAGAGCTTGCAGGCGAGCTTGGGTGTCGCTGGGCACACGAGCTTGCTCAGTCGCGGCAGACGCACCAGCGTGGCGAGCGGCTGCCAGCCGCCCGCCACGCCATGATCGATCACCCGGAAGTGCAGCGGCCCGAAGGCCGAGGGTCCGAACGCCCGGGCGGGATCGAGCGTCGCGATGGCGACTCGCTGATTCTCGAGCGTGATGCCGCCATTGGTCAGGCTGAGGGTGGTCGAGTACGAGCCGTCCGCCGTAGCGACCTCGAGCGACTCGTTGTGCCCGAAGGCGGCGGGCCACTTGGCGCGTACGGAGAACGTCAACTGCGCCTGCTGGGGCAGCTCGTTGCCGCTGGCGAGCTCGATGTGGCTCGGCGTGCCCGACGGTGACGGATACACGCTCATGGCGATGAGCGTCACGCTGGGACGGGCAGCGGCGATGACGCTGCGCAGCATCAGCACGCGGCCATCTTTGAGCCTGACCGAGGCCAGGCCCGCCTCGCCCTGCTTTAGTTTCGCCGCCGCCTGGGGATTCGCGGCCGTCACGGTGAGCTGATCGACGCCCTGTTGCGTCGAGAGCGCTCCGGGGAGGAAGGCAACCCCATCGATCGTGAGACCCGCCACCTCATCGAGGCGGCTGCCTTTCAGCAGGCCCTGGCTGTCGCCGGCGTGCAGAACGAAACGATCGAGGCTTGCGGGCTCCGAGTACGCCTCGAGCGGCACGCTCACGCGCGCGCGCCGTCCGAACTGCCGCACGATCACCGTCAGCGGCCCGGGCTGCGCATGCTGCAATGGCAGCTGAACCTGCACCTCGTTGGGATGCGTGGGTTTCCATTGCGTCTTGATCACCCTGCCGGCGGCATCGCGCAGCTCGATGTTCTGGATACAGCTCACCCCCGGGGCGGTGAGGTTGATCGTGTCCTGCCTGCCCACGATCACCGCGTCCTCATCGGGCGGCGTGAGCGACCACCCCGAGGTGCGCGCATTCTCCAGTTGGAAGCGCGGGCCGAGGTAAGGGCTAAAGCCCCAATAGCCGTGCAGCACGCCGACTACGCTCTTGCCGAAGTGCATCCGGGCCATGGGTCGGGTGTCGACTACGAAGCCGCCGAGCTGCGCATTCGCCCGTGTGGGCAGCGTGATCGTCCTGCCGTTGCTGCCGGTCAGCCGCAGCGTCATGCTGTGCGCGTAGTCGGTCGAAAAGACCAGTGGCGCTCCTTCCACCGGCAGCACGAGCGTCCTTCTGCGCACGCACAGATGCTCCTTGAGGTGCACGGCATGCAGCGGCGGCAGCTGCGAAGCCTCGATCGCCGGCAAGGCGGTCACCAGCACCGACTTCGGGTCGTGGAACGAGGGCGGCGTGTTCAGCGTCAGCGACAGCACGTCTCCACTCTGAGCGGCGAGCGCCGGAATGTATTGATAATGCGCGGTGGTGAAGGAGCTGAAGATGTGCGCGATGTCGAGCACGGAAGCGATGTACGGGCTGTAGTAGCCGTAGCTCAGCTGCGGGGTGTAGCTCGCCTCCATCGCCAGAGCCGCGGCCGGACCGGAAGTGAGCGCCTCGACGATCGAGGTGCTGTGGCCGTCGTTGAGGATGAGCGACTGGCCGCCGCGCATGAGGCAGGGGGCCTGCAGCTGCGGAATGCGCTGCAGACACTTCGCGTTCACCTTGATCGCGAGGCTGCGGGCGAGTTTCGGCGCGGCACCGGGCAGGCTCTCGGGCGCGTGCTCGCCGAGCCTTTGCACCACGCGCAGATAGCGGTCGAGGCGCGAGATGTCGAGGGTCGCCTGGTTCAGGTCCTGGGAGGTGCGCACGAAGGCGCCCGGCCTCCCGCGCACGGCGCCGATCAGCGTCCGGAGGTCTCCGTTGGTCTCGGGAGCGAGAAACACGAGCACCTGCCCGGCCCCTCGGGGTACCCGCAGCATCATGCCCCTGCGCGCGCATCTGCGCTCCCAGGTCGCGCAGCTGTGGAACCAGCTCTCCGGGGGCGGGTTCGTGGCGCCGCGCAGGAACGCCACGATCAGCAGGTAGTGCTCCGACTGGGTGGGCGGCAGATCGGCGCGGATCCACAGGTGGTCGCCGACCGCCAGGTTCGGCACCGCGGCAATCGGCAGCGTTTCGTGTCCTCGGGTGACCGTGACCTCGAGGTCCGGTCCGGCCAGATCGAACGGCGCGACGCCGGCCCGGGCGGCCGGGTGCACGGACATGCAAAGGAGGGCGCCAAGCGCCAGCAGACGGGAGAGACGCATCAGAATATTGTACGGCCCCGCAGCAGCGCGTAGCAGCCGATTGCTGCGCCCGGCCGGCCCGCCGGTGCCCGGCGCCGGCCGGGGTACGCTTGCGGGCAGGTGGCCGCCCAGGCAATCGCACCGCCGCTCAGCGCAGGTTCAGTCGGGTCGCTCGATGAGGATGCGGCCGTTCTCGATGCGCACCGCATAGGTGCGCAGCGGCTCGTAGGCCGGCGGCGTGAGCGCTTCCCCGGTGCGCAGGCAGAAGCGCGCCCCATGTCGCGGGCAGATGATCTGACAGGACTCGACCTCGGCGCCCTCGAGCGCCTCGCCGTCGTGGGTGCACAGGTCATCGACCGCGTGCAGCTCCTCGCCGCAGCGCACCACGAGCACCGCCCGGCCGCCGAGATCCGCCGCGAGCGGCTTGTCCTGCACGAGGCTTCCCTGTGCTCCCACGTCGAACCAGCTCATCAGAACATCCCCGTCTGCAGGCGTGCCGCCTCGGACATCATGCTGTGGTTCCAGGGCGGATCGAAGGTGAGCTCGACGCGCGCCTCGCGCACCGTGGGGATCCGTTCGATCTTGTCACGCACGTCATCGACCAGGATCTCGCCCATACCGCAGCCGGGCGCGGTGAGGGTCAGTTTCACCTCGACGCTGCGCGTGCCATCCTCGTTGGCCAGCACCCGGCAGTCGTAGATCAGGCCGAGCTCGACGATGTTGATCGGAATCTCCGGGTCGTAGCAGGTGCGCATCTGCTCCCAGGCAAGCTGGCGCACGTCCTCCTCGGTGGCGTTCGGCGGCAGCTCCGGCGGCTTGACCGGCTCGCGGCCGATGGCCTCGGCGTCCTCGCCGCTGATGCGCAGCAGATTGCCCTCGATGTACACGGTGAAGCTGCCGCCGAGCGCCTGGGTGATGTAGCCGGACTGGCCGGGCTGCAGAGTCACCTCGGTGCCGGCCGGCACGACGACGGCGCGTACTTCGCGCTGCACGACGAACGGTTCGCTGTCGAAACCAGGCATGGTCGCGGGTCACTCCGTCGTGACGGCGGCGGCGCTGCGCTCGAGTGCGGCATTGAGGGTGTGCCAGCACAGCGTCGCGCACTTGACGCGCGAGGGAAATTCGCTGACGCCCCCGAGCGCGGCGAGCTTGCCGAGCGAGGCATCCGCCTCGGCGTCGTGTTCGGTGAGCATGGCGTGCACCTGCTCGTAGAGGGCTTGGATGGCGGCCTTGTCCTTGCCCTTGACCGCCTCGGTCATCAGCGAGGCCGAAGCGGTCGAGATGGCGCAGCCCTTGCCCTCGAAACGGATGTCCGTGACGCGATCGCCGTCGAGCTTCACCCAGACGGTCAGGCGGTCGCCGCAGAGCGGATTGTGCCCGTCGGCCTGCGCGTCGGCGCTGCTCAGGGCGCCGAAATTGCGCGGCTGGCGGTTGTGATCGAGGATCACGTCGCGGTAGAGGTCCTTCAGGTCCATCAGCCGAATACCTCGCGGGCTTTGCCGAGCGCCGCCACCAGAGCGTGCACATCGGCCTCGGTGTTGTAGCAGCCGAAGGAGGCGCGGGCGGTGGCCGGAATGTCGAAGAAGCTCATCACCGGCATCGCGCAATGATGGCCGGTGCGGATCGCCACGCCCTCGGTGTCGAGGATCGTGCCGAGGTCGTGCGGATGGCAGCCGCGCAGAGTGAAGGAGAGTACCGCGGCTTTGTGCGTGGCGGTGCCGATGATCTCAAGGCCCGGGATGCGCTCGAGCTCACCGGTGGCGAGCGCGAGCAGGCGCCGCTCGTGCGCGGCCACGGCCTCGATGCCGAGGCTCTCGAGGTAGTCCATGGCGGCCGCGAGCCCGACTGCACCGGAGATGTTCGGCGTGCCGGCTTCGAACTTCCAGGGCAGCTCGTTGTAGGTGCTCTTCTCGAACGTGACGGTGCGGATCATGTCCCCGCCGCCCTGCCACGGGGGCATCTCCTCGAGCAGCTCCTCGCGCCCGTAGAGCACGCCGATGCCGGTCGGGCCGTAGAGCTTGTGGCCCGAGAAGGCGTAGAAGTCACAGCCGAGTGAGCGCACGTCGACGGCGGTATGCGGCACGGCCTGCGCCCCGTCGAGCAGCACCAGCGCGCCGCAGGAGTGGGCCGCCTCGGCGATGCGCTTGACCGGCACAATCGTGCCGAGCGCATTGGAGACGTGTGCCACCGCCACGAGGCGCGTGCGCGCGCTGAGCAGCCCGAGCAGCCGGTCGAGCTCGACTTCTCCGCGCCGGTCGATCGGTGCCACCTTGAGCGTGCAGCCGCTCTGCGCGCAGACCATCTGCCAGGGCACGATGTTGGCGTGGTGCTCGAGCCCGGTGATGAGGATCTCATCGCCCGGCCCGAGGCGCGGGCGGGCAAATGACTGTGCCACGAGGTTGATGGCCTCGGTCGTGCCGCGCACGAACACGATCTCGCGCGTCGAGCGGGCGTTGAGAAAGCGCCGCGCCCGCTCGCGCGCGCCCTCGAAGGCTTCGGTCGCCGCCTGGCTGAGGGCGTGCACGCCGCGGTGCACGTTCGAGTGGCAATGGGTCTCGTAGCGCTCTACCGCCCGCAGCACCGCGAGCGGGCGCTGGCCGGAGGCAGCGCTGTCGAGATAGACGAGCGGCCGGCCGTTGACCTGCTGCCCCAGGATGGGGAAGTCGGCCCGGACGCGCTCGGCGTCGAACGCAGCGGCGGCGCTGACGGCGCTCACAAGAGCTCCTGCAGCGTGGCCGCCTCGCTCAGCTGCCCGGCGAGTCCACGCTCGATCTGCCGGCGCAGGTCCGCAAGTCCGATGCGAGCGATAACGTCCTCGAGGAACGCCCACTTCAGCAGGTGCTCGGCCACTTCGGGGGCGAGGCCGCGCGAGAGCAGATAAAAGAGCATGTTCTCATCGAGTTTCCCGGCGGTCGCCCCATGGCTGCAGCGCACCTCGTCGGTGTAGATCTCCAGCTGCGGACGCAGGTCGATCTCGGCCTCGGGGCCATCGAGCAGCCCGCGCAGCGACTGACGCGAATCGGTGCCGCGCGCGCTCTGCCGTACCGCGATCTTGCCGTTGAAGGCCACGCGGGAGCGGCCCGAGGCGATGCCGCGGAACGTCTCGGCAGTACGGGTGCGCACGGCGAGATGCTCGCTGAGGGCATACATGTCCTGGCTCTGCGCTCCTTCGCCGAGCGCCGCGGCCGAGAGAGTGAACTGCGCGCCCGCACCCGCGAGCCGCGCATGGACGCTCGAGCGGGCGGTGAGCGCCCCGGTGCTTACGGCGAGCAACTCGTAGTGGGCCTCGGCGGCGAGCTGCGCGGCGAGCGTATCGAACCACACCGCGCGTGCGCCGCAGTGCTGCAGGCGGTAGTGCGTGAGGTGGGCATTCGCGGCGAGCTCCACCCGCACAGCGCTGTTGACCAGGCTCGCCGAATCGGCGAGGCCGATGTGCCGCTCCACGACGCTCAGCCGCGCGCCGGACTGAAGAGCGAGCCGCACGCGCGGGTAGGAGGCGCCCTGCTGCGCCGCGGTGGCGGCCACGAACACCAGCTCGATGCCGCAGGGCTCGGCGTCGGCGGGAACTTCGATCGCGATGGCATCCGTGGCGAACGCCTCGTTGAGCAGGGCGAGGCGCGCCTCGGGCAGCTGCGCGCCGAATTCCCATCCGGCGCCGGCCGCGCCCTGCGAGCGCAGGCTGCACACCGTCACGCCGCGCGGCGCAGCCGCACTTGAGCGCAGCTGGCCGTCGAGGAACACGTAGCGTGCGAAGCCCTCGAGCGGCTCGGGAAGCACCGGCAGCGTCCCGGCAGGATCCTCCACGGGTGAGAATCGAGCCCGCTCGAGGACGCGCAGGTTCGTATAGCGCCAGTTTTCCTCGCGCGTGGCGGGCAACCCCTGCGCGCAAAGTGTCTCGATCGCCTCGCGCCGCCGCTTCGCTGCCGTCACGCTCTCCGGCAGCGCTGCGTGCACCGCACCGTACTCCTCCTGCAGGCGGGTCAGCAGCGCCGCGCTCATGCCGCCTCGCCCAGCAGCCAGTCGTAGCCGCGTCGCTCGAGCTCGTGCGCAAGCGTGCGGTCGCCGCTGCGCACGATGCGGCCCTTGACCAGCACGTGCACGCGATCGGGAACGATGTGCTCGAGCAGCCGCTGATAGTGTGTCACCAGCACCATCGAGCGGTTCGGCGCGCGCAGCGTGTTGACGCCGTTCGCGACCACCTTCAGCGCATCGATGTCGAGCCCCGAGTCGGTCTCATCGAGCAGCGCGAGTGCGGGCTCGAGGACGAGCATCTGCAGGATCTCGTTGCGCTTCTTCTCGCCCCCGGAGAACCCCTCGTTGACGCCGCGCGAGAGCATGCTCTCGTCCATGCGCATCAGGCGCATCTTCTCGCGCACCAGGGTGAGGAATTCGAACGCATCGACCTCGGGCAGGCCGCGGTGCTTGCGCGCGGCGTTCACCGCAGCCTTCAGCAGATACACGTTGTTCACGCCGGGGATTTCCACCGGATACTGGAAGCCGAGGAACACGCCCTCGCGCGCGCGCTCCTCGGGGCTGAGCGCGAGCAGATCGCGTCCCTTGAACAGGACCGTGCCGGCGGTGATGCTGTAGCCGGGACGGCCGGCGAGCACGTGCGCGAGGGTGCTCTTGCCCGAGCCGTTCGGGCCCATGACTGCGTGCACTTCGCCCTCGGGCACCTGCAGATCGAGCCCCTTGAGGATTTCCTTGCCGTCGACCGCGGCGTGCAGATTCTTGATGGTGAGCATGCGTGTGATCCTGGGGTTAGCCGACCGCGCCTTCGAGGCTCACGGCGAGCAGGTTTTGCGCCTCGACCGCAAACTCCATAGGCAGTTCCTTGAACACCGACTTGCAGAAGCCGCTGACGATCAGGTTGACGGCGTCCTCGGCGCCGATGCCGCGGGCGAGACAGTAGAACAGTTCGTCCTCACTGATTTTCGAAGTGCTCGCCTCGTGCTCGACGGTGGCCGAGTCGTTCTTCACCTCGACGTAGGGGAAGGTGTGCGCGCCGCAGTCCGCGCCCATCAGCAGCGAGTCGCATTGTGTGAAGTTGCGCGCCCCGGCCGCGCTCGGCAGGATCTTCACCAGGCCCCGGTAGGTGTTCTGGCCGCGCCCGGCGGAGATGCCCTTGGAGATGATGGTGCTGCGGGTATTGCGGCCAATGTGGATCATCTTCGTGCCCGTATCGGCCTGCTGGCGGTTGTTGACGGTGGCGACCGAGTAGAACTCGCCCACCGAGCCTTCCCCGCGCAGCACGCAGCTCGGGTACTTCCAGGTGATCGCCGAGCCGGTCTCGACCTGCGTCCAGGAGATGTGCGAATTGCGGCCGCGGCACTCCCCGCGCTTGGTGACGAAGTTGTAGATGCCGCCGATGCCCTCGGCATCGCCCGGGTACCAGTTCTGCACCGTCGAGTACTTGATGTACGCCTCATCGAGCGCGATGAGCTCCACCACCGCGGCGTGCAGCTGATTCTCGTCGCGCTGGGGAGCCGAGCAGCCCTCCAGATAGCTCACCTGTGCGCCCTCATCGGCGATGATCAGGGTGCGCTCGAACTGGCCGGTCTTTGCCGCATTGATGCGGAAGTAGGTCGACAGCTCCATCGGGCAGCGCACGCCCTTGGGCACGTAGACGAACGAGCCGTCGGAGAACACCGCGGAGTTCAGCGCGGCGAAGAAGTTGTCGCCGTAGGGTACGACGCTGCCGAGGTAGCGCTCGATGAGCTGCGGGTACTGTTGCACCGCCTCGGAGAACGGGCAGAAGATCACGCCCGCCTCGTGCAGACGCTCCTTGAAGGTGGTCGCGACCGACACGCTGTCGAACACCGCATCGACCGCGACGCCAGCGAGCCGCGCGCGCTCGTGCAGCGGCACGCCGAGCTTCTCGTAGGTCTCGAGCAGCTTCGGGTCGACCTCCGCGAGGCTCTTCGGCCCGTCGGTCTTTTTCTTCGGCGCCGAATAATAGGAGATCGCCTGATAGTCGATCGGCGGGTAATGCGCATGCGGCCAGTGCGGCTCGCGCATCGTCAGCCAGTGTCTGAGCGCCTTCAGGCGCCACTCGGTGAGAAACGCCGGCTCGGCCTTCTTGCGCGAGATCAGGCGCACCACCTCCTCGTCTAGTCCCGGCGGCACGGTGTCGGCGTCGATGTCGGTCATGAAGCCGTGCCGGTAGCCGCGGCCGACCAGATTCTCAAGTTCTGCGGTGCTTTCGTTCATGTGCGGTTAACCGATGGAATCGATCAGGCGCTCGGGATGCGCAGCGCGCTGGAGGCGACGGCCGCCTTCAGGCCGCGCTCGAGCGCCGGCAGGGGTGTCTGGATGGGGTCGATGCCGGCGAGCTGCGCCAGGCTCACATCGAACAGCGAGCGCCGGATGGCCAGATTCAGCCGCTGCCACACCTGGCCGACGCGGCAGTTCTGCTCGATCTCGCACTGCCCGTGCGCCACCGAGCAGTCGGTGAGCGCCACCGGACCCTCGAGCGCATCGAGGATGGCCGCGGCGCTGATCTGCGTCGCCGGACGCGCGAGCTGATACCCGCCGTGCAGGCCGCGCGTCGAGGTGACGAGGCCGGCGCGCTGCAGCTGCTTCAGCAGCTTGCTCACGGTGGGCGCGGCGATGTGCGTCTGCTCGGCGAGCGCGGCGGCCGTCTGCACGAGTTCCGGTTGCGCGGCAAGCATGGCGAGCAGCACCGTGGCGTAGTCAGTGAGGCGGCTGATGCGGACCATAGGGGCTTCCTCTGGAACTAGGACTATTTTAGTACTAATTGCGTCGGGAACCAAGCTCCGCTGTGCCGGGTCATTTGGTATCATTCCGAGCCTCGTGGCGCACAGCTAAAGCGATGCCGACCCACCGGCGCGTGCGGCCGAACCATTCTGTCGCGGAGAAACGTCATGAATCGCAGTGAGCTTGCTCGAACTGCCCAGGCAATGGTCGCCACGGGCAAGGGGATCCTGGCCGCAGACGAGAGCACCGGAACCATTCGTAAGCGCTTCGATGCCATCCGGCTCGAGTCGACCGAGGAGCACCGGCGCGCCTATCGCGAGCTGCTGTTCACCGCGCCCGGGGCGGGCGAGGCGATCAGCGGGGTGATCCTGTTCGATGAGACGCTGCGGCAGAGGACCGCCGACGGCACGCCGTTCCCGCAGTATCTTGCCGATCACGGCATCATTCCCGGCATCAAGGTCGACCGCGGTGCCAAGCCGCTCGCCGGCTTTCCCGGGGAGACGGTCACCGAGGGGCTCGACGGGCTGCGCGAGCGGCTCGTGGAGTACCACAAGCTCGGCGCGCGCTTCGCCAAGTGGCGCGCCGTGATCGATATCGCCGCAGGCATCCCCACGGCGTTTGCGATCGATGCGAACGCACACGCACTCGCGCGCTACGCCGCACTCTGCCAGGAAAACGACATCGTGCCGATCGTCGAGCCGGAGGTGCTGATGGACGGGGATCATTCCATCGAGCGCTGCGAAGAGGTGACGGACGCGACGCTGAGCTGCGTGTTCAAGCGCCTGCAGGACCATCGTATCTATCTTGAGGGCATGGTGCTCAAACCCAATATGGTCATCTCGGGCAAGAAAGCGCCCGAGCGCGCCGCCCCCGAGGCGGTGGCGCAGGCCACGGTGCGCTGCCTGAAGCGGCATGTGCCGCCGGCGGTGCCCGGCATCGCCTTTCTCTCCGGCGGCCAGTCGCCGACGGAGGCGACGCTGCACCTGTCGCTGATCAACCGTGCCGGGCCGCTGCCCTGGTCGGTCACCTTCAGCTATGGCCGGGCGCTGCAGGAGACGGCGCTGCAGGCCTGGGGCGGACGCAGCGCGGACTTCAAAACCGGCCAGCAGGAGTTCGCGCGCCGCGCGCGCCTGAACGGACTGGCGAGCCAGGGTCGCTACACGCCCGATATGGAACGGGCGGCCTGATGGACGCGCAGGGATCGCAGAGGAAGGATGCCGCGTGAGCGACGCACAAACCGCCTCGTCCCCGGCGGTGAGCGATGCCGTGATCGACGTGCGGGACGTGCACTACGCCGTCGATGGCCGGCCGATCTTCAGCGGGCTCGACATCCAAGCGCGCCGCGGCCTCATCACCGCCGTGATGGGGCCGAGCGGCACGGGCAAGACCACGCTGCTGCGGCTGATCACCGGTCAGATCTACGCCGATCGGGGACTGGTGTCCGTGTTCGGCCGCGACGTCGGCGCGCTCGGCGGCACCGAGCTCTACGCCATGCGCCAGCGCATGGGCATGCTCTTTCAGAACGGCGCGTTGCTCACCGATATCGACGTGTTTGAGAACGTCGCATTCCCGGTGCGCGAGCACACGGACCTGCCCGAACCGCTGATCCGCAAGCTGGTGCTCACCAAGCTCGAGGCGGTGGGTTTGCGGGGCGCGGCGCATCTGATGCCCGGGGAGCTCTCCGGCGGCATGGCGCGGCGCGTGGCGCTCGCGCGGGCCATCGTGATGGATCCGGAAGTGCTGATCTACGACGAGCCGTTCGTCGGGCTCGACCCGATCTCCCTTGGGGTCATCCTGCGTCTCGTCAAGCAGATGAACGACGTGCTGCAGATCACGAGCGTCGTCGTCTCGCACGACGTGCAGGAGATCTCGAGCATCGCCGACTACAGCTATCTGCTCTCCGAGGGACGCGTGGTCGCCGCCGGCACGCCCGCTGAGCTCGCGCGCAGCGACTCCGCAACGGTGCGCCAGTTCATGACGGGCGCGGCCGACGGGCCGGTGCGCTTTCATTATCCGGCGGTCGACTACGCCGCGGAGCTGCTGGAGACTTCCCGATGAGCGCCGCGTCCAAGGCCGGCGTGATGGAGCTGGTGCGCAAGACCGGCCTGACGGGCCTGTTCTTCCTGCGGCTGCTGCGGGCGTGCATTCCGGCGCTCGCGCGCCCGCGTCTGATCATCGCGCAGATCTACAACGCGGGGGCCCGCTCGCTCATCATCATCATGCTCTCGGGGCTGTTCACCGGGATGGTGCTCGGCCTGCAGGGATATGATCTGCTCAACCGTTTCGGGGCTACTGAGGCGCTCGGTACGGCTGCGGCGCTCGCGCTGCTGAAGGAGCTCGGTCCGGTGCTGACGGCGCTGCTGTTCGCCGGACGGGCCGGCACTGCGCTCACCTCGGAAATCGGCCTGATGCGTGCCACCGATCAGCTCACCGCCATGGAAGTGATGGCGGTCGACCCAATGCGCTACGTGGCCGCACCGCGCTTTCTCGGCGGGCTGATCGCCGTGCCGCTGCTCACGGCGGTGTTCAACGTCATCGGCCTGTACGGGGCGCAGCTGATCGGCGTGCAGCTGATGGGCGTCGATCACGGCATATTCTGGGCGCAGACGCAGAGCGCGCTTGCCCTGAAGGATGTGACCGAGGGGATCGTCAAGAGCGTCGTGTTCGGCGCGGTCGTCAGCCTGATCGCGGTCAACGAGGGTTACCATGCCGAGCCGACCGCCGAGGGCGTCGGACTCGCCACCACCCGCACCGTGGTGGCCTCCTCGGTGATGACGCTGCTGCTCGATTACGTGCTGACCGCTGCATTCATGTAAGAGGTTTTTTTCGCCATGCGCGCCAATCGCTCATTAGAAATCGGAACGGGCCTGTTCGTGCTGCTCGGGCTCGCGGCGCTGCTGTTTCTCAGCATGCAGCTGCCGGCCAACGGCCTGAAATTCAGCTTCAACAAGCCGGCCGGCTACCTGGTCACCGCGCAATTCGACAACATCGGTGGCCTGAAGGTCGGTGCGCCGGTGCGCATGGCAGGCGTGCGCATTGGACAGGTGACCCGGATCGACTTCGACACCAATACCGAGCGGGCGAAGGTCTGGCTGCGCATCGCCGCGCAGTTCAATCAGATCCCGATGGACAGCTCCGCCAGCATCGACACCGAGGGCATCCTGGGGGCGCAGTACGTGAGCATCAGCCCCGGGGGCATGCCCACTTACCTCAAGAACGGCAGCCAGATCATTCAGACCCAATCAGCGCTCGTGCTCGAGAATCTGATCAACAAGTTCTTCGCCAACTTCGCCAACAAGAGCAGCCCGCAGAGCTCGGGCGCGGGCGCAAAGGAGCACAAGTGATGAAGTTCGCTACCGCAATCGCCGCAGCCGCATTCGCCGCGGCGCTGGTCGTGCAGCCTGTGGCCTACGCGGCCGCCCCGAGCGAGCAGAGCGCTGCCTCGTTCGAGCAGCCCTCGCAGATGGTGCAGTCGGTGGCCAACGAGATCCTCAAGGCGCTCGATGGGCACCGCGCGCAACTGCGGCATGATCCGCAGCAGATCCGTGCCATCGTCGATAAGTACCTGATGCCGTATTTCGATTCCTCGCTCGCGGCCGACCTGGTGCTCGGACGCTTCGCGCGCCAGGCGACCCCGGCGCAGAAGCAGCGCTTCATCCAGGCGTTCAAGGACTCGCTGATCAAGAACTACGGGGAGTTCATCGTGGACTTCCACTCGAACACGCTCACCGTGTACCCGACTCACGTGAAGCCCGGGACGCAGGCGGCGAGCGTTCGCACGTTCTTCACGCGCGCCAACGGCTCGAAGGTCCCGGTGCTCTTTCAGGTCTACATGACTCCCCAGGGCTGGAAGGTGTTCGACCTGAACGTCGAGGGCGTCAGCTACGTCACCAGCTACCGCGCCGACCTCGCGCCGCAGTTCGAGCAGTACGGAATCGATGCCGTCATCAAGCGGCTCGAGCACGGCGAGAAGCCGAGCGCGCTCAACAAGCACTGAGAGCGGCCATGGCGGGCAATTCCAGCACGGCGCGGGGCGGAGCCTTCGAATTCACCGTCCGCTCGGCAGAGCAGGCCGAGGTGAGCGGCCCGCTCGTCTTCGCCACGGCGCGGCGCGCGCGCGAGGCAGGGGTGAAGGCGCTGCGCGCCGGGGCTTCATCGCTGGTGATCGACTGCGCCTCGCTCGGCAAGGCCGACAGCGCCGGGCTCGCCGTGCTGCTCGACTGGCTGGCCGAGGCCCGGGGCGCGGGGCGGCATCTGCGCTTCGAGCATCTGCCGGAGGAGCTGCTGCGACTGGCGCGCATCAGCGCCGTCGACACTCTGCTGCAGCAGGGCGTGTGAGGCACGCGCCGGGCCGCAGGGCGTACCGCGACCGCGCCGCTGGGCCGGGGGCTACTTGCCGCCGCCCTGCAGCTCCTTCAGCTCCTGCTCGGCGCTGTTCTCGTGCCCCATGCCATGGACCATGAACTTGCGCTGCGCGAGGTAGGCGTGGCGCGCGAAGGTGTATGGATCGAAGGCACGCCGGATCAGGCGAATGGTCGGCTGCAGGTGCGTGTCGGTGTTCACTAGGCCGACACCGCGGGTGCCCCAGTCGGCCCAGGTGTTCTGCACGTAATGCATTGGCGTGGTGTACTCCTCGGGCACGAGCCCGACGGCGTCGCGCACATCGGACGGGCCGAGGAACGGCAGCACCAGATAGGGGCCCGTGGGAATGCCCCACTTGCCGAAGGTCTGGCCGAAATCGCGGTGCTCGCTCGGCAAGCCGAGGTGCACCGCCGGGTCGAACAGCCCGCCGATCCCGAGCGTCGTGTTGACGAGCAGCCGGCCCGTGTCGCGCGCAAAATCCTTCAACCTGCCCTGCAGCAGGTCGTTCACGATCACGGTCGGATACTCAAGATTGTCGAAGAAGT
This sequence comes from Pseudomonadota bacterium, assembly GCA_021809525.1. Classification (GTDB taxonomy): domain Bacteria; phylum Pseudomonadota; class Gammaproteobacteria; order Steroidobacterales; family Steroidobacteraceae; genus 13-2-20CM-66-19. The sequence continues at coordinate 16,715 of JAKAYU010000032.1, forward strand.
TGCTGATGCCGAGGCGGATCGGGTGCGGCACCACGCGCACATAGGTCCGGGCCACGGGGGTCGCGACATGGTTGTAGAAGTTCATGTCGAAGCGGAACGTCACCCGGTTCATCCGCTGCCACGGATCCCGCGGGTCGCGCTCCGCGCGCGGGACAGCCGCGCAGCCGAACAGCGTGAGCGAGAGGAGGGTGAGCCCGATGAGCGCGAGTTTCTTGCCGTAATATGCCATGACCTGTCCGTGCGCAATCCGTGTGCGCATTGTATCAGCCCAAGGGTGCGTTATCGGCAGCGCCTGCACGGCGCCGCCGCGGATGAGACGGCTTGCCGGCCGCTCAGCTGCTGTGACGCGCCCGCAGGCGCATCAAGTAGTCCTTGACCTCCTTTAGTCGCGCGCTGATGCGCTGGCGCTGCACGTAGTTCAGATGGGGCATGCCGAGGGCGATCTCATACTGCTTGATCGCGAGCGGCAGATTGCCCTGCGTCAGCTGGTATTCTCCCATGTAGTAATAGGCATCGCCGAGGTCGCCTGCGGCGCTCGCGGCGCGCGCGGTGAGCTCGATCTCGTTCGGGGTTGGATCGACGAGGTTGAACAGATCGAGCAGGATGCGGTGCGCCTCGGCGTCCTTGCCGTCCAGCATGAGCGTCTGGGCGTAGCGAACGGTGACGGGCACGTTGAGCGGGAAGAGGCGCTTGGCCTCGGCGAAGGTGGCGAGCGACTGCTCCATCTCGCCGGCTTTCGCCTGCGCCTGGCCGAGGGCGATATAGAGCAGATGCAGTTCCGGGTGCGCGGCGAGGAGCTTTGCGAACAGCGTCACCGCCCGGCGCGCATGGCCGGCACGCATCAGCGCAAGCGCGTAGCCGTACTCGACCCCGATGCCGCGATGGCCGCGCGCGATGCGTTCAGCGTAGTAGCGCACCAGATTCTCCGAGGAGGGCGCGGTGAGCACCCGCACGCGCTCCTTGATGATGTAGTAATCCGGAGAGCTGGTGTCAGGGACCGGCGGGAACTGGGCGGCACGTGCGCGGGAGTAGGCGACGCGGTCGGTGGTGATCGGGTGGCCGATCAGCACGGCCGGGACCCAACTGTCCTGGATGCCCTCCATGTTCATCAGTCTCTGGAAGATGTCCGGCATGCCCTCGGGGTCGAAGCCGGCGGCCGCCAGCAGCTCGATGCCGACGCGGTCGGCCTCCTCTTCCACGCTGCGGCTGTAGTCGATCTGCTCCTGGGCGGCGAGTCCTTGCGAGGCGACGATGCCGCCCTCCACGGCTTGGCCGCTGCCGCTTGCCGCCCCGAGCAGGATGGTGGCGAGCATGGAGGCGAGCGACTCGATGCTCGCTTTATGGGCGTTGAGGAGCTTGCGCGCGATGTGGTTCTGGACCTCGTGCGCGGTTTCGTGGGCCATCACCGCCGCGAGCTCCGACTCGGTCTTCGTAAAAAGAATGAGTCCGGAGTTGATGAACACGAAATCGCCCGGTGCGGCAAAGGAGTTCACCACCGGCGTGTCGACGCAGTAGTAGTGAAAATTCGCCGCACCCTTGTCGCTCTGTGCGGCGAGGCGCTTGCCGATGCTGTTGAGGTACTCCTCGACCTCCGGGTCTTCGATCAGCTGATGCGCAGCGCGCATCTGCAGCATCATCGAGTAGCCGATCTGGAACTGCTCACGCTTCGGCAGAGCCACCGAGGCGGCGCTGCCGAGCGCCGGCAGCTGCGAGTCGATGGCCGTGGGCAGATCGGTGGTGAGGGGAATGGGCGGCAGCGCAGGCGGAACCGCCGCCGCGGCCGCCGCCGTGGCGTTCAGGAAGGCGGCCAGCAGAATCCACACGAGCGTGCGCATGTACCTTGGACCTCGCCCGGCGGCCATCAGTTTCCTTTTACAAACAGAAGCTTACAATTCTTAAGCCGCCCTCGGGCACGCCGGTTCGGCTGGCAGCTTACAACATGTCGGAGGCGAAGTCCGCCAGCCGGGAGCGCTCGCCGCGCACCAGCGTGACGTGCCCCGAATGCGGCCAGCCGCGGAAGCGGTTGACGGCGTAGGTGAGCCCCGAGGTCGTCTCGGTGAGGTACGGGGTGTCGATCTGCGCTACGTTGCCGAGGCAGGCGAGCTTGGTGCCGGGGCCGGCCCGGGTCACGAGCGCCTTCATCTGCTTCGGGGTGAGGTTCTGCGCCTCATCGAGGATCACGAAGCGGTTGAGGAAGGTTCGGCCGCGCATGAAATTGAGCGAGCGGATCTTGATGCGGTTGCGCAGCAGGTCCTGGGTGGCTGCCCGGCCCCAGTTGCCGCCTTCCTGGCTGCCGGTGAGCACCTCGAGGTTGTCCATGAGCGCGCCCATCCACGGCTCCATCTTCTCTTCCTCTGTGCCGGGCAGAAAGCCGATGTCCTCCCCGAGGGGGATGGTCACGCGGGTCATGATGATCTCGGCGAAGCGGTTGCTCTCGAGGGTCTGCATGAGCCCGGCGGCGAGCGTGAGCAGCGTCTTGCCGGTGCCGGCGGGCCCGAGCACGCTGACGAAGTCGATCTGCGGATCCATCAGCAGGTTGAGCGCGAAGTTCTGCTCGCGGTTGCGCGCGGTGATGCCCCACACGCCGTGCCGCTCGCTGCGGTGATCGCGCAGCAGCTCGATCACTGCGCGCTCTGCCTCGATGCGCCGCACGATGCCCTCGATGCCCTGCTCGCCGGCCTCGTACAGGCCCTGGTTCGCCTGCCATTGGCGCACCGCAGGACCGGTGATCTCGTAGAACGTGCGCTCGCCCTCCTTCCAGGAGCGCATGTCCCGACCGTGGCGCTCCCAGAAGTCCGCCGGCAGCTCGCTCATGCCGCCGTAGAGGACATCGCTGTCCTCCAGCGTCTTGTCGCTGTAGTAATCCTCCACGTGCACGCCGAGCACGGCGGCCTTGATGCGCAGATTGATGTCCTTGGAGACGAGGATGACGGTCGAGTCCGGCAGCTCGTGCTGCAGCGCCAGGGTCTGCGCCAGGATGGCGTTGTCGTTGCCGGCGACCTGCAGAGCCGGCGGGGCGGCCGATGGCGGCCGGGTCTGGAAATACAGCCGTCCCGAGCAGGGTTTCTTGCCGTGGTTGCCGCTGTAGCCGGCCGGCAGCGCCAGTCCCCGATCGATCTGCTCCTTGCTTGCGCCGCGGATCAGCTCATCGAGGAAACGACTCACCTGGCGCACGTTGCGCGAGGCCTCGGACAGCCCCTTCTTGTGCGCATCGAGCTCCTCGAGCACGACCATCGGCAGATAGACGTCGTGCTCCTCGAAGCGGAAGATGCAGGTCGGATCGTGCATCAACACATTGGTGTCGAGCACGAAGATGCGCCGGGCGCCTCGGGTTCTGGCTTTGCCTTGCGCGGCGCCGCGGCTCGCGCCGGCCGCCGCCTCCTCAGAGGGATCGCGCCGCTTCAAGCACTTCCTCCGCGTGCCCCGGGACTTTCACCTTGCGCCACTCGCGGCGCAGCACGCCGCGCTTGTCGATGAGAAAAGTGCTGCGCTCGATGCCGAGGTACTTGCGCCCGTAGAGGCTCTTTTCGCGGATGACGTCAAAGAGTTTGCACACCCGCTCGTCCGTATCGGACAGCAGGGCGAAGGGAAGCTGCTCCTTGCTCTTGAACTTCTCGTGCGAGGCGAGGCTGTCGCGCGAAATCCCGACCACCTGCGTGCCGGCCTTGAGGAAGGCGGCGTGCAGATCGCGGAAGTCCTGCGATTCGCGCGTGCACCCGGAGGTCATGTCCTTCGGATAGAAGTACACCACGAGCGCCTTGCCGGCAGCGCCCTTCAGCGTGAAGGTCTCCCCGCCGGTGGCGGGCAGGGAGAAGTCGGGAACCTTGGCTCCGAGTTCGCTCTTGGGCATCGCTCAGGACTTCACGGGCTCGAGAATAGCATCGAGATTGAGCGAATCGCAGTAGTCCATGAACTCCTCGCGCAGGTGCGCCACCGGGATGCGGCTCGGCACGTTCACGATCATCTGCACGGAGAACATCGGCGCGCCGGTGTGCGCTGCGGGATAGCTGCGGGTGGAGACCTCCGCAATGTCGATGCCGCGGCTCGCGAAAAAGCCGGACAGGCCTGCGACGATGCCGCCCTGATCGAGGCTGACCACGTCGATCGAGTAGGGCAGCATGTCGGTGCGCGAGGGGCGCGGCTCGGTGCGCTTCATGTGCACGCTGAAGGCGCCGGTTCCGGCGAGGCGCGTGAATTCGGACTCGAGCTTCGCGAGCGCATGCCAGTTGCCCGAGATGAGCAGCAGCATGGCGAACTCCGCCCCCAGGGCCACCATGCGGCTCTCGGTGATGTTCCCGCCGCACTCGCTGATCACGCGGGTCAGCTCGTGGACCATCCCGGTTCTGTCGCTGCCGATCGCGCAAACGGCCAAGTGCTGCTTCATCGTATCTGTCGGTGCGGGCGTCATTGTCCTTGGCGCCACAGTGTACCGGGATGGCGGGGCGCTGGCGATGGCCCGGCCAGTACCGGCGCCCGCAGGCGGACCGATAGCGGATATACTTCTCTCTGGTCCTGCCCGTGCCCGCAACCCCACGATTGAGCACATCCTTGAGTCCGCTTGCATCCACCGCGGCAAATGGTCGCGGCATCGCCGAAGTCGTCACGGGAAGTCTCGTGGCCATCGTCACGCCCATGACGGGCGAGGGGGCGATCGATTTCGACGCCTGGGACCGCTTGGTCGAGTGGCACATCGACAGTGGCACACGCGCTCTGGTCATTGGGGGGACCACGGGGGAGTCGGCCACGCTGTCGGAGGCCGAGCTGCACCAGCTGGCCGAGCGCACCTGCGAGCGCGCGATGGGCCGGATCGGCATCATCGTCGGCGCCGGCTCGAGCAGCACGGGTGCCACAGCGGCGCGCGCCCGGGGCCTTTCGCGCCTGCCGGTCGATGCGTTGCTGGTGGTGACGCCGGCCTACAACCGGCCGACCCAGGAAGGGCTGTACCGGCATTTCGCGGCAGTCACAGAAGCCAGCGCCAAGCCTTTGATTCTTTACAATGTCCCGACCCGGACCGCGGTCGACATGCTGCCGGCCACCACCGGGCGGCTGTCGCAACTTGCGGGTATCGTCGCGGTCAAAGAGGCGGTTCCCGGGGCGGACCGGGTGCGCCAGATCCTCGCTGCGAGCCAAAGCGGCTTCATAGTCGTCAGTGGGGATGACGCGACGGCGCGCGAGGCGATCCTCGCCGGAGCGCGCGGTGTGATCTCGGTGAGCGCCAATGTGGCGCCGAGAGCGATGGCGGACATGGTGGCGGCGGCGTTGCGCGGGGACGCCTCGGAGGCCGTGCGGCTTGACGCGCCGCTGCAGGGCCTGCATCGGGCGCTGTTTCTCGAGGCCAACCCCATTCCGGTCAAATGGGCTCTGGCGCAGCTCGGGCGCATCGGCCCGGGAATCCGTCTGCCGCTGACCGAACTGTCCGAGTCGCATCGGCCCGGAGTGCTCGCGGCGCTGCGCGCAGCGGGACAGATGGCTTGATTCGCCCCCTGAGTGGCGAATCCAATCGATCTTGAGCGAGGAGAGTCGTTGATGAAGTTGCGAGCCGCCTGGGCTCTTGCTGCCGTCCTGCCGGTCCTGTCCGCCTGCCATGCGCTGCGCGCGGTGACTGCCGAGTCCTGCCACAAGCCGCAGGCCTACATGAAGGCCGGAAGCATCCGACCGCTGAAGGTTCCCACGGGGCTCGATGCCCCGAATACCGCCGATGCGCTGGTCGTTCCGGCGCTGAAGGGCCCAACGCCTCCGCCGCCGACGGCCACTGAGCCGTGCCTGGATGCGCCGCCCTCGTACACAGTGCCCCAGGTTCGCCCGGCCCCGAAGGCCTGAGCGACAGGGGGCGCGCTGCAGGCCTGTTCCCCGCGGCCGACCGTAGTATCATGCGCGCCCCGCCCGCTACCGGGGGGAGTGCATCGGAGGGGACCGCGCCGGGCGGATCTGGCCCGCGCGGGCGGCGGCAATCAGGATGCGGAGAGGTGGCCGAGCGGTCGAAGGCGCTGGACTGGAATTCCAGTAACATCTTCACGGGTGTTCGTGGGTTCGAATCCCACCCTCTCCGCCAGTTTTGTCCCGCCCTGTCGGGCGGACATGACAGAGCCTGACAAATCAATGCGTTAAGCTATTGCCTGTCCCGTGGCGTCTGGCCAGAATGCCATTGCCGGCCAAGA
>JAKAYU010000238.1 GCA_021809525.1 Pseudomonadota bacterium
CCATTCGAGGTCGTCCAAGTGCGGGAGCTCCCAATCAGGGAGGTTGAGCACGTACGGGTGTTGTTGCGTGTTCGTGGTACTCACTCCAGTGGCGTGACAGCGTGAGCGTACGACAGTGGGGCCGTGAAAGGCCACGCAGATAGCCTGCGAGTTTTGATAGAAATAGCGACTTTACGGGACGGCCGCCGTTCGGGGCTGGGCTTGGGGTAGAAATTCCGGGATTTCCGGCCGAAAAGCAGCTCGAGCGTGCGCTGCACAGTAAGTGCGGAGCCCGGGCGGCGCAAGCCCCCCCGGTGTGGCGCCGCACGGCGCCGCGAGCGGCGTGGCTCAGACCTCGATGCGCGAGAAGCGCCAGGCGCCGAGCGCGGTGACCGCGATGGCGAGCACCACCATGACCAGCAGGTCGAGCGAGGTGCTGAAGTAAACCCGCGCAATGAGCGCTCCGCGCAACCCGTCGACCCCATAGGTGAGCGGATCGACGCGGGTGAGCACGGTCAGGAATGTCGGCAGGTGCTTAAGCGGATAGAGCGCCCCGGAGAGGAAGAAGATCGGCAGCACCAGGAAGTTCATGATCATCTGAAATCCCTGCATGTCCTTCAGCGTCGAGCCGACCGTGGTGCCGACCGCGGTGAATACCACTGCGATCAATGCCAAGAAGAGGAACCCGAGCGCAATGCCCGCGCCGCCCACCGGGCGGAATCCGGCCATCACGCTGACCGCGGCCACGAGCAGTCCCTGGATCATCGAGGTGGTCGCCGCCCCGCAGGTGCGCCCGATCATGATGTGCAGGCGCGGCACCGGCGCGACCAGTGTTTCCTTCAGGAACCCGAACTGGCGGTCCCAGATGAGCTGAATCCCGGAGAACAGCGAGGAGAACAGCACCGTCATCGCGATGACCCCGGGGGCGACGAATTCCAGATAGCTCCCTTCACCGCTGCGGCGGAACACGGGCGAGAGCCCGTAGCCGAGGGCGAGCAGGTACAGCAGCGGCTGGCCGAGCGAGGCGGCGATCTGCGCCTTCGAGCGGAAATAGCGCTTCAGCTCGCGCAGCCAGAGAACGTAGATCGCACCCATGAGCCTCTCCTGCGGTTGACGGGTACGCACCCGGATCCCGGCGCGACCCCTCGAGGGTGGCCGGCCCCGGGCCAAACGCGTTGATTCTAAGGGATCCGCTTGCTGTAATCACCGCGCGCAGAGACAGCGCACGGCTGGCGCAGCGATCGTGATAGAGGAGAAGCCGTTGCAGAAGCTATGCTGCTGGATCGTTCTCATGGTCTCGCTCGTGCCCTCGTGCGCGGCGGCGCTCCCGGTTCGACCGGTTCTGATGAGTTTCTGGGCCGATCAGGGCCCCCTGCGCCGCGGCTTCCCGGTGCCGGGAAGCCTGGACGCCGCGGGAACCCGGCAGCGAAACCCGGCATTCCGTGCGCAGTTGAATGACGTCGATGTGCTCGCCTATGCGTTCCTGGAGGTCGATGCCGCCGGCAACGTCTATTTCCGCAACCCGGCGGTCGATCTGTCGGCACAGGACCTCGCGGGCTTCTGTGCTCGGCATCCGGCGGACTGCCCCGGTGATGCTCGGGCTGCCGACGGCAGCTTCGATGCATTCACGCGCCTTCAGAATCGGACCGGTACGCTGCGCAAGATCATTTCGGTGGGTGGGGCGCACAGCCAGAAAACGATGGACCATGTGCTGGCGCAACCGGCGCGCTTCGTGCGGTCCGTGGCGGCGCTGGTGTCCGCGTACCATCTTGACGGTGTCGATCTGGACTTCGAGCCGAACTCGTTCTTTTTCGGCGACCAGGGCCGCCAGCTGGTCGCGCTGGCCGATGCGCTCAGATCTGCGCTGGGACCGGCCGCATTCCTCAGTATCGAGCTGCCCACCGATTGGGAGACGCTGCGGAGCATCGAGTGCAGGGGCACCCGTGGGTGCAGCGACAATTTGGCCGCTCTGGCGCGCGTGGCCTATCTTTCGCTCATGGGCTATGCGGTGCACGTGCCGTACTATCCGGGTCCCGCCATCACGGCCAATGACTCCAACCTCTTTTCGGATCCGAGCGAACCTTTGCTCGCCGGCTTCGATCACATCAGCGACGTGCAGGCCATCGATTATCTGACCTTCCTGGGTGTCCCGCCGGAACGTCTGCTGCTCGGGTTTCCGGCGTTTACGGAACGGTACGCGGGGGTCACGGACCCGGGAACCCGCCACGGTCTCTTCGAGCCGTTCGAGCGCTCGAGGCGGCGCGATCAGGACGGCGGCGCCTACCGCGACGTACCCCGACTGCTCGAGTCCGGATTCCGGCTGCACTACGTGTGGACGGATCATGTCATCAGCGCAGCATTTGCCTACGACAGGCGGACGGGCCAGTGGGTCAGTTTCGAGGATCCGGCATCGGTCGCGGCGAAGGCGGACTACGTAAAACGCCACGACCTCGGGGGTATGACGATGTGGCAGATCGCGGGCGATCTGCCACCCTCGAGCGGCAGGTCATTGCTGCAGACGGCCTTGCGCATCCTGCACGATGGAGGGCATTGATAGATGGCTTGGCCGGCAGGCCGTGTTCAATCCGAACTGCCCGAGCGGGCCAATCGCATTGTGCGAGAACTACAGCTTCTCGTGCACCCAGGTCAACCGCTTGGCACGATCGCCGCGGCCGCAGGTCACAACGCTGTGTGCGGCGTGGAGGACAATTGACGGTCCGTAACGAGGCGGTCAATGCACGGACGGCGGTGGCGGGCGCGCGCGGCCGCGTTGCGCGCGCCGCGCGCGAGACTGGCAAGCGCGGTGGCCGTCCCAAGGATCGTGCAGCCGCGTCAGACTCGCCGCGGCAGGGTGACTCATCGGGGGGTACGGGCCAGCGACTGTCAATGCGAAGTTTCACCATGGTCGCTGTGGTTGCCGCGACGCTGCCAGCAGCAGCACAGGCTCTCACGCCTCCCATTCCGTTGGCAGCGGCACGTGCAGTCTTTGCGCGCGCACACACTTTGTGCAGCAAAGATGATGGCCGCCTCTGGGGGGTCTCCCTGTGCGGGCCGCTCATGCTGGCGGACCCGCGGACCCATGCTGCAATTTCGAACGTGCCGGTGCCGGGAGCAAGGCATGTCGGCGCGTTCTATCGCTTCACGCTCCCGAGCAGTGCCGCAATTTCCGACACCTGGACGACTTACGATGGCATTCGATTCGCGCAGGTCATATGGCCGCTGGTCGGCAGCGCCGATGCACAAGCTGTAACGCTCATGCACGAGTCGTTTCATCGCATTCAGCCGATGCTGGGCTTCGTGGTCCACGGCGCTCGCAATGAAGCCATCATGATTTCCGGAGATTCGGCGCTCGACACCGAAACAGGCCGTATCTGGTTGCGTGGCGAGATTCACGCCCTGCGTGTCGCTTTGACATCGAGCGGCGCCGCGCGCAAGAAGGCCTTATCGGCTGCGCTTGAGCTGCGCGCCTACCGGCACGCGATTCTTCCATCCACGGTAGTGCCCGAACACGAATTGGACATCATGGAGGGTCTTGCGGAGTCCACCGGCATTGACGTCGGACTGCCTCGCTCGCGACGCATCGCCTATGTGCTGCGCGACCTGCGGTTCGTCGAGAACTCTCCAAGCTATGCGCGAAGTTTTTGCTACGCGATTGGTCCGGCGTACTCGGAACTGCTCGATGCCGTCGAACCAAACTGGCGGCACCTGGTTACGATGAAGACGTCGATTGCGGCGCTTGCTGCGCAAGCCTACGGCATCACGGTTACCACACCGTCAGCCTCTGCAGCGGACGCGATTCTGGCACGATACGGGGGCGCCACAATTGAGCAAGAAGAAGCCGCCCGCAGCGCACGGCAGGCAGCGCGTTATGCAAGGTACCGCGCGGAACTTGTTGTGGGCCGCACACTGCGCCTGCCCCTGGGGCGCTTTAATTTTACCTACAAGCCAACCGAGGTGGACCACTTTGGTTCGTACGGCTCTGTGTACCACCATCTCAAAGTCAATGCCGCATGGGGGACGATCGTCGCCTCTCATGGCAATGTATTGATAAATCGGAATTTCAGCGTACTGACGGTGGCGGCCCCAGCACAGCAGTTGGGTTCTACGGTGCATGGGAAAGGTTGGGTATTAACGCTATCCCCAGGCACGAAGATCGTTCCGGATCCGCGGAAACCAGGTTCCTATACGATCCGCATTCACCTCACCGCCACTCGGTGAGTGTCGGCGCGAATTGGCCGCAGGGAATCAAATCCGCTGTTTTCGATGCGCAGACCGATGCGCTCAGTCTGCTGGCCACCCTCATCATGGCCTGGAATACGGCACGGATGCAGGAGGTCGTCAACCACTGGGGACAGCGTCGCGGTGGTTCCGTTCCGCCCGAACTCCTCGGATGCCTTGCGCCGACCCGCACCGGGTGAATCTATCTGCGCGGCGTATTCCGCTTCCCGGTCGAGCGCTAGGCCGAGCCGCTGCCCCCGTCTTCCACCGCCGCCGGAGCGCCCGCAAACAGGGCTTGATTCGGTAAAAACGCCCTCGCGCTGCCGTATGATAGTGCCCGAACATCACGGGGACGCCGGTTCAACAGACTTTCCGATTCCTGGGGGCTCGGCGTCAGCAATTCGGACGCCATGATCGCGTCCAGCCGCTGACGGCGCGTCAGACGGCGTATGACCAAGTCAATTGGACGCGTGGCGGTGCGTCCTGTTCAACGTGACTGTTTCGGTGCCGAGGGGGGGGCACATCTCAGAATCGCGACGGCGTCTTGCGCAGTCCGAGGAGGGCTGTTGCACGCGCAATGTGCTTCTGAACGGTTCGAT
>JAKAYU010000239.1 GCA_021809525.1 Pseudomonadota bacterium
GATTTCTTCCCGGTGCACAGGGACATGGCGCGGTGCTTCGATGCCGATGCGCACTTGGTTGCCTTTGACGCCGAGTACCGTGATTTTGACGTCGTCCCCGATCATGACGGTCTCACCCACGCGCCTGGTCAGGATCAGCATGATGTCCCCTTCCGTTCTGTAGTTCCGCCGGATACCCGGGTTCTCCGGCCCTTGGGATCCGGATTCCAATGCGGGATTCTAGCTCAGCCTCAGCCTCCAGGCGGCGGATAGGTACGCTAGGATGGGCCAGTTCCCAGCCGATTTGCCGACTTGCTCTCCCTTCAGCGAAGCTCGAGGTACGTCCGGGCGCATTGCGTTCTGGGGCTTCGGCTACTGCTCTGATTTCCGGAGGGCCTCGGCACATTCAGCGAGCCGGACGCATAGCTCGCCAGCCCTCTCTCGACGCCGACCGCTGATGCGGCGGGGCGGGGCCACACTCTTCCGCGTCACGTCAAGGTCTGCGGCGGCCACACCGGGAATCCTGCCCGCGAGGAGGGTGAGGGCTGCGGTCCGTTCATGGGGATCAAGGCCGTACCCGCAGGCCAGGTGACGCAGGCAGGCCGAGAGCGCACGCAGGGCTGCGATCGGATCCGGTGCCGGAGACATGCTCGCCAGTTTGTCGTCCCTGCTCGTGCTCACCGCCCGAGATCCTGGCCGGTGAGCCGCGCCGCCGGCGCGGCCGGGCCATCCAGGCCGGCGGCGGCGAGTGTCTCGGCGGGGACGGTCCACCCCGCCTCCAGTGCCGCCTTGGCCCACTGGTGGCACTCGTCGCGGACGATGTCCGCGAGATCGGCATCGACGACGCGGATGCCGACGCGGGCTGTCTGCGCGCCGATGGATCTGCTCGTGCCCGAGCGCAGGCTTGTGTCCTTACTGCGCCGCTTCCCGCCGAAGATCGATGACGGGAACCCGCTCACTCTGCGAGTCCCCACCGTCCCCGTCGCGGCCCTCGCGCGGGGCCAGGGAAACGAGCACCTTAGCGGCATGAATTCTCGTCACCGCAATCCGGTGCAATTCGTCGCGCGCAACCTGCTGCATGGTGCGCTGCGATTGGCGCGCTTCCGCGGCGAGCCAGGCTCGCGTCTCAGCAGTGATTTTCAAGCGTTTGAGGTCTTCGAGTGGAAGCATGACGGTCGCCTCGGGTCAATGGCGCGAACCGGCTTTACGCGCGCCGGTTCGGGGATGCGCCGAACCATTCGTGCCGATGTTGTTCTTGATGACGCCGCAATTTGTGCCGAAGGGGCGGATAGCATCTTGTGTTTTCACACGACCCGGAGTGTACGCCATGCCATACATTGACGTCAATCATGCCATACGCTCGTCATGGGAGAATTTTACTTATGGAGACTAAACACATGGGCGATCGCATCCGCGAGATGCGCACCCAAAAAGAGTGGAGCCAGGCTGAACTCGCCCGGCGAGTCAAGGTTTCGCGCGCCACGGTGAATCAGTGGGAAAGCGGAACGATCAAGAACATCAAGCTCGAGACCTTCCTGCGACTCGTCGCAGTTCTAGGCTGCACGCCGAACCACCTGATCCTCGGACCCTCGGGCACGGTCAACGCCCCCCAACCCGGTCGAAAGCGCAGTCCCTCCGCCGCGAACCGGACCTGACCTCGCCTGAGCGGTCCTTGCGGGCCGCCGAGCAGGCGAGCGCCGCCCCGCAGGGCGGCGCTCGCGCGACATGCGCTCAATACGCCAGGGCTTCCCGCCGGCAAGCTCATCCTCCTCCTTGCTCATGCTGCCGAGTTCCCTTGGGCCTCGAGCGAGGTGGCTTGTGATTTACCGCCCGCGCGGCTCTTGAGCGAGCCTTCCCTATAGTGGACTTGCGCGCGCCCGTCATGGGCGAGACAGCGCCACGGGGTCCCGGCAGATCGATAAAAATAACGTCCTCGAGCACCGCGAAGCGGACCCCGCGAATAGAACTCCAACGAATCATCTCGTCTATCCTTTCGCCGCACAACCACGGCGGTTTAGCATGATTCCTGGGTAGCCGTTCGTTGGCATGCTTGACAGCAAGGATGGCTTACCATACTCTTTTTCCCCATGCCATCCAAAACCCCACGAAACAGAGCGCGGCGGGGCAGATTCCCGGAACGGAAGTTGCAAATGACGGGAGCGACGCGCTACCTGCGCGCGCTCGGTCCACTGCCACAGCCAGAGCTGCGGCACGCGCACGACGTGCGTCACCTGGTGGTTTGCGAGGGTTGCCGGTGTCTCGCCGACGAGCGGCACTGCGTGCGTCGGGAGGGACAGCCCTATCACGGTCGTTGCTTCCTGCGGCGCTTCGGAATGCGCGCCCTGCAGGCGGTGCCGCGCGAGGCGCGGGGCGGGCTTCAGCTTTCCGACATCGGAATGCTCGCGGCGCGGGTGCTCATCGCAGGCGATGCGGCGGCCGGGCGGCCATAGAACCCACGTGCGCGCACCGTCCAATTCCCTTTCCCATCCCTCCGCTTCGGCTTATCGATTCCGAGAATCGACTTGTCGGCGCACATTGGCGTGCGAGCGCGTGCTCACTCTGCGGAGGGTATCGGCGGCGCGACTCGCACCTGTAGGGCGAGACTTACATCCGCTCCCGTGTGTTTTCATGCGTGCGCGGGCCGCGACCTTCATGACGTACGGCGTGCGGCTTCGCATGATCTGCATCAGTGAACGGTACCGATCTCTCGCACACTGCGTCTGTGATCCGCGACACGCTTGCATCACGGAGTCCATGCGGGAGCGCGGCAGCTCTCGAGCGCCGTTTCAATGATTGACAAACCTCATTCAGTGGTTCCAATCGCCGTCGTTCGTGCCTATCGCAAGAACGGGTGCGCCATCGTCACCGTTGAACGCGCACAGCGCACGCCTCACCGCCACCGCGTCAGCCTGCGCCGGTACGCGCTGCTGCGCGCATGGACCGTCACCCGCGCCGCGCGCCTGTGGCGCACCGGTGGCTGCTCGGACCGAAGCTCTTTCACCGTTTCCCTCTGGAGTGCCCTATGAACGCCGTGCTCAGTGCCCCTACGCGAGTGTGCATATCCTGCTGCCGCCCGCGCCCTGCGACGTCCTTCCCGCTGATGCGCAGCGGCAGGCCGCGCAGGACCTGCAGCACATGCCTCGGCAAAGAGACAGTGCCGGCATTACCCCTGTGTCCCTCACCCACCGAGACGGACCTCGCGCTCGAGCGACGAATCGATGGGATTGCCGAGGACTTGCGGCTCACCGCCCGCCAGCCGGCCACTCTCGCGCGCCGCTACAAGATCGAACGGCTCCGCGCGGCGCTCGTATCGGCGGTCCGGATGCGCAGCGCGGCGCAGATTCTGCGGCTCGCCATCGAGATGGCGGACTGCGACGGGCAGCATCATTGAAGTGCTTCAAATGAAGCGTCAGTTCGCCATCGCAGCGAACACTACGCTCTCTGTCTGTGGGATGAGCGCCAAGGAAATCGCCTTGCAGTTACGTGGACCTTGGACCACGGAAGCATCCGGCTGCGCCTATTCCACGCCTCACCGGCGAGTGCGGATCGCGATTGAGACCAATGACAATTGGGATGCGCTGCGGTACGAGCGAAGAGATCCGAACGAGGACTGCGAGGAGTTCGCACACGGCCTCCTCGCCATCATCGGCGATGACCTCTGCGCGCGCGATCAGCTTGCCCTGATTCGCGCGTTGGCCGAGCGGCTCACCGCCTGGCAGGCGAGGCGTGGGTGCGAGGACGATCCCGTTCGCCACTGTCTCGAAGAACTGTTGAACCAACACCGGCAAACGACGTTGAAGTAGGACACAAAGGAATTTCCGAATGACATTCGGGAACCTGGCGGGCGCTTCGCGCGCGGATTGCATAGCATGAAACGATGGACTTCTTCCGCAGGACTTCCACATGACTCAAAAGACGATCCGCAAACCTCTTCAACCCTCAGCGGCGGCCGAGGCGAGCCCAAGGGCGCGACCGCCAGGCGCCATCCCGCACATCCTCGATGACCTCGAGTTGGCTGAAGGGCTGATCTCGACGACCCACGACGCGCTCGGTGCGGATGACGTCGACACCGACAGTGCGCAGCGCACCCTTGGCCTCGCCCTCAAGCGCCTGCGAGCCGGATTGGAGCGCGTGCGCGCCCTTAAGGAATAGCCCACATGCCCATGCTTACCGCATCCGGACGAGCCTTCGATCCAAAGTGTCTCGCCGCAATGAAACGTGTGCTCGATGTGCCGCAGGATACCCCGGGCGTGCATGTCCGGATGGGATGACGATCATGAAGCTGAGTACCCTCATCCCGGCGTTGCAGATCATTCTGGCGACCCACGGTGACGCAGACGTTCTCGTCTGCGTGCAGAGTCAAGGCGAACTCCGCGGTCACACGCCGGCCGTTGCCGTGACCGACGCGCATGCCGGCTTCGACTGGGACAGCGGGCGGGTCCTGTTGAGCACCAAGAACCCCCTCGTCGCGCTCAGCGCCGACGAGCTCGCCGCAATCCTCAAGAGCGTACGCGCCGGTCAGTCCTGGCACGCCTATCAGGTGCACAAGTCCCTGCGCGAACGAATCCGTGAACTCGAGGCGCAATTGGCCTCCCGCCCGGGAGAGCCACAGGCAGGCAGGTCCTCTTGAGCATGCGGACCGGGGGGATAAAACCGGTGCCTTCACTCTGTGATCGGCCTCTTCTCGAGGAGGTCGCGGCACAACCCATCGCGAGGATTTATTCCCATGCTTGACCCTTCAAAGTCCCTCACACTCCCTTCCCACGTCAATTTCGCCGACCTTGAATTCCGGGTCGCCGGGGGGGATTACC
>JAKAYU010000033.1 GCA_021809525.1 Pseudomonadota bacterium
CCACTTGATCGGGTCGGCCTCGGCCGGCGCGTAACCCTTGCCCTTGCGGGTGACGACGTGCAGGAACTGCGGGCCGTGCAGCTTGCGCACGTTGCGCAGCGTGCCGACCAGCGCGCGCACGTCGTGCCCGTCGAGCGGGCCGATGTAGTTGAAGCCGAGCTCCTCGAACAGCGTGCCCGGCAGCACCATGCCCTTGAGGTGTTCCTCGGAGCGGCGCGCCAACTCCCACACGGTGGGCATCTGGCGCAGCACCTTCTTGCCGCCCTCGCGCAGCGTCGCGTACAGGCGCCCCGAGAGCGCGGCCGTGAAGTAGTTGGACAACGCGCCGACGTTTTCCGAAATCGACATGTCGTTGTCGTTGAGGATCACCAGCAGGTCCGCCGGCAGCGAGCCGGCGTGGTTCAGCGCCTCAAAGGCCATGCCCGCGGTCATGGCGCCATCGCCGATGATGGCCACGACACGCCGGTCCGAGCCGTCCCGGCCGGCCGCGACGGCCATGCCGAGCGCGGCGCTGATCGAGGTGCTGGAGTGGCCGACGCCGAAGGTGTCGTACTCGCTCTCGGCGCGGCTGGGGAAGGGGGCGAGCCCACCGTGCTGCTTGATGGTGTGCAGCCGCTCGCGCCGCCCGGTGAGCACCTTGTGCGGGTAGGCCTGATGGCCGACGTCCCACACCAGCCGGTCGTGTGGAGTATCGAAGACGTAATGCAGTGCGATGGTCAGCTCTACGGTCCCAAGGCCGGCGGCGAAATGCCCGCCGCGCGTGCTGACGGTGTGGATCAGGAACTGGCGCAGCTCCTCGGACAGTTGCGGCAGCTGGCTTTCCGGTATCCGCTTGAGGTCAGCGGGCAGCTCGATCTGATCGAGCAAGGGGTAGCTTTGGGGCGCACTCATCGGCGGCAGTGTACACTGGCTGAGGCGGTGCGGCTCCGCGTGTTGCGATTTGACAACATGTCGGGCGGCGAACTCATTAGGCGGGGCCGGCGGCGCCTTCCGGGCTCTCCGCGACCGCAAACGGCTCGATTTCAGCCTGTCCATTGCGCTTGATCAGGATTTCGACTCGCTGCTGCGCCGCTTTGAGCGCATTCTGGCAATAGCGCGTCAGCTCGACGCCACGCTCGAATACACGCAACGCCTCCTCGAGCGGCAGGTCACCGCCTTCGAGCCGCTCGACCACGGATTCCAGTTCCGCCAGCGCGTGTTCAAAATCGGGGAGCTGCTGATCGGATGCCACGCCAAAATCTCCATACATGGCCGCGGCGCACGGTCGCGGGTCGAGGATGCACGGGCGCCACCTTATACACCGCTTTTCCGGAGGGTCAATTGTGGTTGACGCCCCGCAGGCATGCGCTTAAAGTCTTTGTCCCAGTTAGAACCAGTCTAAATCGGAGAGCGGCATGAATCTCAAAGGCAGCAAAACCGAGCAGAACCTGAAGGACGCGTTTGCGGGTGAGTCCCAGGCGAATCGCCGGTACCTGTATTTCGCAGCCAAGGCGGACGTCGAAGGCTTCAATGACGTCTCGGCAGTGTTTCGTTCGACTGCCGAGGGCGAGACCGGCCACGCGCACGGCCATCTGGAGTACCTGGAAGCCGTGGGCGATCCGGCCACGGGCCTGCCGATCGGCGCCACCAAGCTCAATCTGAAGTCCGCCATCGCCGGGGAGACCCACGAGTACACGGACATGTATCCGGGCATGGCCAAGACGGCCCGCGACGAGGGTTTCACCGAGATCGCCGATTGGTTCGAGACGCTCGCCAAGGCCGAGCGCTCGCACGCCAATCGCTTTCAGAAGGCCCTCGACAACCTGTAAGGCACGCAGGCTGCGGCGCGCAGGGTACGCCGTTGCGGCTGACCCTGCGCGCCGCCGGCGATCGGTAGGTTCACATGAGCACGACTGAGAGCACTCCGGGCGCCACGGCCGGCCGCGAGGGCGGTCTCGGGGCCCCCACCCGTCATCCGCTCAAGTGGCGCAGCGCCGAGTTCTACGACGAGGCCTCGCTGCACAAGGAACTGGAGCGCGTGTTCGAGATCTGCCATGGCTGCCGGCGCTGCTTCAGCCTGTGCAACGCGTTTCCGACGCTGTTCGATGCAATCGACGCGACCTCGAGCGGGGAGCTCGAGCAGGTCGATCGCAAGGTGTTCTGGCAGGTGGTGGATCACTGCTACCTGTGCGACATGTGCTTCATGACCAAGTGTCCGTACGTGCCGCCGCACCCCTGGGCGCTCGACTTCCCGCACCTGATGCTGCGCGCCAAGGCGGTGCGCACCCGCAAGGAGGGTCTCAGTGTGCGCAACCGAGCGCTGGCAGCGACCGAGACGGTCGGCCGCATCGCGGGCATTCCGGTGGTCGCGCAGGTGGTCAACGCCGTGAATCGCTCGAAGGCGGGCCGGGCGCTGCTCGAGAAGACCCTCGGGGTTGATGCGAGCGCGCCGGTGCCCCAGTACCACTCGCGCACCGCGCGCAAGCGCCTGGCGCGGCTCGGCACGGCGGTCGCCCCTTCCGGGGCCGCCGCGGCGCCGCGCGCGACCCCCGAGACGACCGGTAAAGTCGCGCTGTTCACCACCTGTTACGGCAACCGCAACGAGCCCGAGCTTGATGAGGACCTCGCCGCCGTGTTCGAGCACAATGGCATTTCGGTCAGCCTGCTCGCGGCCGAGCACTGCTGCGGGATGCCGCGCCTCGAGCTCGGCGACCTCGAGGCCGTCGCGCGCCTGAAGGAGCAGAATATTCCGCAGCTGCTCGCAGCGATCGACGCCGGTTATGACATCGTGGCGCCGATTCCCTCGTGCGTGCTGATGTTCAAGCAGGAGCTGCCGCTGATGTTCCCCGGTGAGGCGGACGTGCAGCGCGTGGCCAGGCGCATCTTCGATCCGTTCGAGTACCTGATGTTGCGTCATCGCGCCGGCGCGTTGCGCACGGATTTCAAGCACCCGCTCGGCAAGGTGAGCTATCACGTGGCGTGTCATCTGCGCGTGCAGAACATCGGCCTGAAGACGCGCGACGTGCTGCAGCTGGTGCCCGGCACCACGGTCGAGCCCATCGAGCGCTGCTCCGGGCATGACGGCACCTACGGGGTGAAGAAGGAATTTCGCGCCGCCTCAATGAAGATCGGACGGCCCGTGATAAGCCGGGTCGAGGCGAGCGGCGCGGCGCACTACGCCAGCGATTGCCCCATGGCGGGCCACCAGATCGAGAGCGGCCTCGCCTCCGGCGCCGCGCCCGAGCATCCGCTGCGGCTGCTGCGGCTCGCCTACGGCCTATGACTGCCGCACGCGAGGATACCGTGCAGAAACTGACTCCCGCCGAGCTGATGAGCCTCGAGCGCTACGCGCGCGAGCGCGAGGCCTTCCGTGCGCGCGTGCTCGAGCACAAGCGCCATCGCCGGCTCGCCGTGGGGCCGAACCTCACCTGGTGCTTCGAAGACCGCCTCACCGTCCAATACCAGATCCAGGAGATGCTGCGCGCGGAGCGGATTTTCGAGCCGGAGGGCATTGCCGAGGAGCTCGCCGCGTACAATCCGCTGATTCCCGACGGAGCGAACTGGAAGGTGACGCTGCTCATCGAGTTTCCCGATGTCGCCGAGCGGCAACGGCAGCTCGCGCAGCTAAAGGGCATCGAGAGGCGCTGCTGGGTGGAGGTGCGCGGGCACACGGCCGTGTACGCCATCGCCGATGAGGACCTCGAGCGCGAGAACGAGGAGAAGACCTCCGCGGTGCATTTTCTGCGCTTCGAACTTGCGCCCGAGATGACCGCCGCGCTGCGCGCCGGCGCCCCGCTCGCCGCCGGAGTGGATCACGAACACTACCGCCACTGGGTGAACCCGGTGCCCGAGGCGGTGCGCGCGGCGCTGCTTGCGGATCTGGCCTGAGGCGCCAAATTCGCGTCCCCGGGTGCGTGGTGCTGTAAGATTCGCGACCCCGGGCCCCTGTGCCCGCGCGAGTTTTCCGATCCAGCACGATGAGCCAGTCCTACACCGCCTCCGATATCGAGGTGCTGAGCGGCCTCGAGCCGGTGCGCCGCCGGCCCGGCATGTACACCCACACCTCGCGGCCGAACCACCTGGCCCACGAGGTGATCGACAACAGCGTCGATGAGGCGATCGCGGGCTACTGCAAGCAGATCGACGTCATACTGTTCAAGGACGGCTCGCTGCAGGTGGCCGACGACGGCCGCGGCATGCCGGTCGATATCCACCCGAAGGAGAAGGTGAGCGGCGTCGAGCTGATCCTGACCCGGCTGCACGCCGGCGGGAAGTTTTCCGACAAGGCGTACACGTTCTCCGGCGGCCTGCACGGGGTGGGCGTCTCGGTGGTCAATGCGCTCTCGAGGCGGCTCGAGTGCCGCATCAAGCGCGCTGGCAAGGAATACAACATCGGCTTTGCGGACGGTAAGATGACCTCCAAGCTCACGGTGGTCGGCACCGTCGGGCAGCGCACGAGCGGCACGACCGTGCGGTTCTGGCCGGATCCGCAGTTCTTCGATTCGGACAAGTTCTCGGTGCCGCAGCTGAAGCACACGCTCAAGGCCAAGGCCGTGCTGTGTGCGGGGCTGCGCATCAGCTTCACCAACGAGGCCACCGGCGAGCGGGACGAGTGGTTCTACAGCGGCGATCTCGACGCGTACCTGCTCGAGGAGCTCGGGGAGCGCGAGCGGCTGCCGAATGAGCCGATCGTGGCCACCCGCGAAGGCGACAGCGACACGGTGAGCTACGCGCTCGCCTGGGCGCCGGGGGCCGAAACGGTGATCGGCGAGAGCTACGTGAACCTTATCCCGACTCCCGAGGGCGGTACCCACGTCAATGGCCTGCGCGCCGGTGTCGCGCAGGCCGTGCGCGAGTTCTGCGAGTTCCGCAATCTGGTGCCGCGCGGCATCAAGCTCACTCCCGAGGATGTGTGGGACAAGGTCTGCTACGTGCTGTCGGTGAAAATCCGCGAGCCGCAGTTCGCCGGGCAGATGAAGGAGCGGCTGGCCTCGCGCGATGCAGCCGCGCTGGTCGAGGGCTTCGCCCGCGACGCCATGGCGCTGTGGCTGAACGGCCATCCGGATGCGGGTGAGAGGATCGCGCAGTTCGCCATCGCCAACGCCCAGGAGCGCGCCCGCGCCGCCCAGCGCGTGGTGCGCAAGCGCATCGCCGGCGGGCCGGCGCTGCCGGGCAAGCTCGCCGACTGCGCCAGTCAGGATCCGCGCCGCGCCGAGCTGTTCCTGGTGGAGGGCGATTCGGCCGGCGGCTCGGCCAAGCAGGCGCGCGAGAAGGACTTCCAGGCGATCATGCCGCTGCGCGGGAAGATTCTGAACACCTGGGAGCTCGATCCGGGGCAGATCGGCGCCTCCCAGGAGGTGCACGACATCAGCGTGGCGCTCGGGGTCGAGCCCGGCGCGCACGATATCAGCCAGCTGCGTTACCACAAGATCTGCATCCTGGCGGATGCCGACTCCGACGGGCAGCACATCGCGACGCTGCTCTGCGCGCTGTTCCTGCGGCACTTCCGGCCGCTCGTGACCAATGGCCACGTCTATGTGGCGATGCCGCCGCTCTATCGGATCGATGCCGGCAAGCAGGTCTACTACGCCCTCGATGACACCGAGCGCGAGCAGATCCTGCGGCGCATCGAGAAGGACAGCCCACGCGCGAAGCCCACCGTCACCCGCTTCAAGGGGCTCGGAGAGATGAACCCCGCGCAGTTGCGCGAGACGACCATCGATCCGCGCACGCGCCGCCTGGTCCAGCTCACCGTCGATGCCCAGGATGAGACCGAACAGCTGATGGACATGCTGCTCGCCAAGAAGCGCGCCGGCGACCGGCGCGAGTGGCTCGAGCGCAAGGGCAATCTGGCCGAAGTGCAGGTCTGAGGTCGCGCATGCAAGATCAGGAATTGAATTTCGAGGGCATCGAGCGCCAGCCGCTGCGCGCGTTCACGGAGAAGGCGTATCTCGATTACTCGATGTACGTGATCCTCGACCGCGCGCTGCCCTCGATCGGCGATGGCTTGAAGCCGGTGCAGCGCCGCATCATCTACGCGATGAGCGAGCTCGGTCTGTCGGCCGCCTCCAAGCACAAGAAATCCGCGCGCACCGTCGGCGATGTCATCGGCAAGTTCCATCCGCACGGTGACAGCGCGTGCTACGAGGCGATGGTGTTGATGGCGCAGCCGTTCGCCTACCGCTATCCCATCGTCGACGGACAGGGCAACTGGGGCTCGCAGGACGACCCGAAGTCCTTCGCGGCGATGCGCTACACGGAGGCGAAGCTCACCGCCTATGCCGACGTGCTGCTCGGGGAGCTGGCCCACGGCACCGCCGACTGGACGGCGAACTTCGACGGCACGCTCGAGGAGCCGGTGATGCTGCCGGCGCGCCTGCCGAACCTGCTGCTCAACGGCACCTCCGGCATCGCGGTTGGCATGGCGACCGACATCCCGCCGCACAACCTGCGCGAAGTGGCCGCCGCGTGCATCCAGCTGCTCGAGGACCCGGAGGCGAGCACCGCGGCCCTGATGAAGCACATCAAGGGGCCGGATCTGCCGACCGGCGCGGAGATCATCTCCCCGCGCGCGGATTTGCGGGCCATTTATGAGAGCGGCACGGGCTCGTTCAGGGCGCGCGCCACCTACCGCATCGAGGACGGCAACGTGGTCATTACCGCGTTTCCCTATCAGGTCTCCCCGACACGCGTGCAGGAACAGATCGCCGAGCAGATGCGCAACAAGAAGTTGCCCATGGTGGAGGATCTGCGCGACGAGTCGGACCACGAGCACCCGGTGCGGCTCGTGATCGTGCCGCGCTCGAACCGCGTGGATCTCACCGAGGTCATGAACCACCTGTTCGCGACCACGGATCTGGAGCGCAACTACCGGGTCAATCTCAACATCATCGGACTCGACGGCCGGCCGCGAGTGCTCGGTCTGAAGACCATTCTGTCAGAGTGGCTGACGTTCCGCGTGGCCACCGTGCGGCGCCGGCTCGAGCACCGCCTGGAGAAAGTCAGCCGGCGGCTGCACATCCTCGAGGGGCTGCTCGCGGTATACCTCAATCTCGATGAGGTGATCCGCATCATCCGGCGCGAGGACGAGCCGAAGCCGGTGCTGATGAAGCGCCTGAAGCTCTCCGACGAGCAGGCCGAGGAGATCCTCAACACCCGGCTGCGTCATCTGGCCAAGCTCGAGGAGATGAAGATCCGCGATGAGCAAAAGACACTCGCCGCCGAGCGCAGCGAGCTCGAGGCCCTGCTCGCGAGTGCGACGCGCCTGAAGCGCCAGGTGGCGGCGGAGATCCGCGCCGATGCGGACAAGCATGGTGATGAGCGACGCACCCGCATCATCGAGCGCGAGGCGGCGCAGGCGATCGACGAGACCACCCTGATCCCGAACGAGCCGGTGACGGTCGTGCTCTCAAGCGGCGGCTGGGTTCGCTCGGCCAAGGGCCACGAGTTCGACCCACGCTCGCTGTCCTACAAGACCGGGGATGCCTTCCAGGCGATGGCCCGCGGCCGCAGCCTGCAGCAGGCGGTGTTCCTCGACAGTACCGGACGCACGTACTGCCTGCCGGCGCACTCGCTGCCCTCGGCGCGCGGCCAGGGCGAGCCGCTCTCGGGGCGCCTGAATCCGCCGGACGGCGCGAAGTTCTCCGGCGTGATGATGGGCGAGCCGCAGGACCTGTGGCTGCTCGCGAGCGACGCAGGCTACGGCTTTGTGGTGCGTCTGAAGGACCTGATCACCGACCGGCGCGCCGGCAAGACCGTGCTCAACGTGCCGCCGAACGCCCTCGCGCTGCCGCCCGCGGCGGTGCCTTCCGCCGACTCGCTCGTGGTGGTGGTGAGCACGGAAGGCAAGATGCTCGCCTTCCCGGTGAGCGAGGTGCCGGAGATGCCCCGCGGCAAGGGCAATAAGCTGTACGACATTGCGGGCAAGAAGGCCGCGGCGCGCGAGGAGTTCCTCGCGGCTCTCGCGGTGGTCGCGCCCCATGGGACGCTCGAGATCTGGTCGGGCGAGAACAAGCGCACCCTCTCGTGGGCGGACCTGAAGGCGTACCGCGGCGAGCGAGCACACCGTGGCATGGTGCTGCCGCGCGGCTGGCCGCGCAGCGTCGATCGCCTCGAGGCGCTCCCGCCGCCCTGAGGCGCAGCCGCACCGCTCAGCGCGGCCGCGTCTCGTTCGCCTGCAGCACCACGTCCTCGGGTGCGTTGACGAAGTAGCCCTGGATGTACTCCACGCCGAGCTGCCACAGCACCGCCATGGTGTTGGCATCCTCGACTCGCTCGGCGATGGTCTGGATGGCGCGCTTGGAGGCCTCCTCGGTCAGCGCCCGCACGTGATGCTGCAGATCCTTGTTGCGCGCCAGGCTCTGCACCAGCGCGCCGTCGATCTTCACGTAATCGAGCGGCATCGATTCGAGCAGGCCGAAGGCATTGGCCGGCGAGCCGAAGCTCTCGATGGCAAAGCGGAAGCCCCACTGGCGCAGCTTCTCCGCGAGCGCGCGCGCCTGCGGGTTCGCCACCGCCACCGCTTCGGGAATCTGGAAGCACACGCTGCCGGGGTCGGCGCGCGCGGAGCGGATGTGCCCGTCGAGCCAGGCGACGAATGACGCATCGCGCACGGTGTCCTTCGAGAGGCGCACGAACAGACAGCCCGGGCGGCGCTGGGCCGCGAACGACAGCGAGGCGCCGACCACCCAGCGGTCGATGTTCTTCAGCAGGTCATTGCGCTCGGCCGCCGGCAGAAACTCTCCCGGCAGCACCTCCTTGCCCCGGCTGTCGGTCATGCGCAGCAGCACATCGAACAGGCGCGCTTCCCCGCCGCGCAGGCTGGCGACCGGCTGGGTCGCCAGGCGGAAGCGGTTCTCGAGCAGCGCGCTCTTGATCTGCTTGACCCAGGCTGCGTCGTACGGCGTGGCGGCCGCGCCGGCCGCGCCGGCCGCGATGGCCTGATTGCCCCCGCGCCGCACGCCCCGGGCGCAGGCCTCGGCCGCCGCTGCGATCACCGGATCGAGATCCTTCGCGCTGCTCGGCACGGGCGCGAGGCCCACCGTGCAGGTGAGCGAGACGGACTTCTTGCCCGAGCATACGGGGCGCTTGGCGGTCTCCTGCACGAGCTGTGCAGCCCACACCTGCAGGTCGCGCTCGTTGCCACGCTCGAGCAACGCCAGGAAGCGTACGCCGCCGAAGCGCCCCGCCACCTCGCTCGGATGCAGGGTGGCGCGCAGCTGCGTGGCGAACTCCCCGAGCACCTGCTCGCTCGCGCTCGCCCCGACCGAGCGCTCGATATCCGCGAAGCGGTCGATCTTGATCAGCGCGAGCGCACGCACCCCGCCGGGGCTCGGCGCGGCGAGGCGCTCGGCCATTGCGGGCAGCAGATCGCGCCGATGCAGCAGCCCGGTGGTCTGATCGCATTGCACGGCCTGCTGCAGCTCCTGCAGCAGCTTGTGCTCATCGCGCGGCGTGGCCGGCAGAATGAGCCGCACACACGGCTGCCCCTCGTGGTCCCCCAGCGTCAGAGTGAACTCGGCGCTGAGCGAGCTGCCGTCCGGGCGCAGCGCGCCCGCCTTCAGACCGTGATCGCTCCAGCGGCCCTGCAGGCAGGCGGCCAACGCGCCCTTCAGCGCCGGGCGCGACGCCTCGTCGAACAGATCCATCACGGGCTGGCCGATCACGGCACTGCCGGGGCCGAACAGCTCGAGCCAGGCCGGGTTGGCATCGACCACGATGCCTTCCTGCACGTGGATGATCGCATCGGCCGGCCGGTGGGCAAGGGCGAGCTGCGGATCGTGCGCGCTCTGGGCGGATTGCACTGTGGAGTGCAGCGCCCGCTCCAGACGTGCGACGTGCAATTCCCGCGCAATCACTGCGGCCAGCCGTTGCGGGGAGTCGAACGAGACCGCATCGCGCGCCCCGGCGCGCATCGCGGCGGCGATCCCAGCTTCGTCGACGTGCGGCGCGACGAGCACTATGGGCAGCCAGGGCGCGATCTGGTCGCGCAGCGCGACCACCGCCGCGGCGTCGTGGCCGGCCTCGGCGACGTCGATCACCAGCTCGGGCTTGACCCGGGTGAGCGCATCGTGCAGCGCTTCGAGGGCCGCGATCCAGGTGCACTGTACCGCCAGTCCTGCCCCGCTGAGGATCTCGTTGAGCGTATCAACCACATGCCGCGAAGCGGAGCGAACGATCAGTGCAATGGTGTTCTCGGCCAAGCTCGACTCCCGATGGGGCTCCTGCGCGGGTTGATCGCGGGGATTGTAGCGGCGGTGGGCCCACACCGAGCGGCAGCGGGTCTCATTATGTGCACTTGCGCACAGGCGGCGCAGGGCGAGCGCGAACGCCGCCGTTTACGGCGCGGCGCTCGCGGGAGTCAGAACGGTTTTCGCGTCGGCGCCGGGTACCTCGCGTACCAGGCGCGGCACGAGATAACCGGGCAGGCGCGAGGCCAATTCGCCGGCGAGCTCGCGCGCACGCTCATCGGGCACTAGGAAATGTGCCGCGCCGCGCACGCGATCGACCGCATGCAGGTAATACGGCAGCACTCCGGCTTCGAACAGCTGCTGGGAGAGCCGCGCCAGCACGGTCACATCATCGTTGACGCCGGCGAGCAGCACCGTCTGGTTGAGCAGCGTGGCGCCGGCTGCGCGGATATCCGCGCACGCCGCGCGCAGCGCGGCATCGATTTCGTTCGGATGATTGACGTGCAGCACTACTACGACGGGCACGCTGAGCGAGCGCAGCCACTCGAGCAGACCCGCATCGACGCGCGCAGGTAGCACCACCGGCTGGCGCGTGTGTACGCGGATGCGCCGCACGTGCGGGATCCTCGTGAGTGCGCTCGTCAGGGCACTCAGGCGCGCATTGCTCAAGGACAGCGGGTCGCCGCCGCTCAAGATGATTTCCTCTAGCGAGGGGTCGGCGGCGATGACCTCGAGCGCCTCGCGCCAGCGGCCACCCTCGCTGCGCTGCGCCGCGTACGGGAACTCTCGCCGGAAGCAGTAGCGGCAGTGCACCGCGCAGCTCTCGGTGGCGATGAGCAGCGCCCGGCCGCGGTATTTCTGCAGCAGCGCCGGGGCGCGCTGCGCGGCGCGCTCCTGCAGAGGATCGACGCCGTAGCCGGGCGGCTCGAGGAGCTCCTCGGCGAGCGGCAGCACCTGCCGCAAGAGCGGATCGCGCGGGTCCCCGGGGCGCATGCGCGCCACGAAGCCGCGGGGCACGCGCAGCGGAAAAGCCGTCTCGGTTGCGGCTCCGAGCGCCTCGAGCGGCAGCCCGAGCGCCTCGGCCAGCTCCTGCGGCCGGGTGATGGCGTCGGCCAGTTCCTGCTGCCAGGTGGCGGCAATCTGGCGGGGTTGGACCGATGCCGTTATCATACGCGGCCCTTTAATCGGAGAGGCCGAGCATTGTGCCGCTCCGGCTGAGAGAAAGAAATGGCCAGCTACACCACCGCCGAGATCCGCTCGGGTCTCAAAGTCCTGCTCGACGGCGACCCGTACGCCGTGGTTGAGAACGAGTTCGTCAAGCCCGGCAAGGGCCAGGCGTTCAATCGCATCAAGGTCCGCAACCTCAAGACCGGCCGGACCATCGAGAGGACCTTCAAGTCGGGCGACTCGCTCGAGGCGGCCGATGTGGTCGACAGCGAGATGCAGTACCTCTACCAGGACGGGGACTTCTGGCACTTCATGGTGCCGGACAGCTTCGAGCAGTACACCGCGGGCAAGGCTGCGGTGGGCGAGAGCGCCCAGTGGCTGAAGGACGGCATCACCTGCATCGTGACGCTGTGGAACGGTGAGCCGCTCGTGGTCACGCCGCCGGCGCACGTGGAGCTGAAGATCGTGGAGACCGACCCCGGTCTGCGCGGGGACACCGCCACCGGCGGGCAGAAGCCGGCGAAGCTCGAGACCGGCGCGGTCGTGCGTGTGCCGCTGTTCATCGACCAGGGCGAGGTCATCCGCATCGACACGCGTACCGGTCAGTACGTCTCGCGCGCCAAGCAGTAGTAGACCGGCTGCGGCGCGCCTAGGGCGCGCCGGGTTCGAAGCGGCTGGCCGCGAGCAGCACGAGTGCCACGCGCTCGAGTCCGCGCGCATCGGCCGCCTCGAAGCGGCCTGGCTGCGGGCTGTCGACATCGAGCACCCCGAGCAGTCGGCCGTCGGCGATCAGCGGTACGACGACCTCCGAGCGCGAGGCCGTGTCACAGGCGATGTGCCCGGGGAAGGCGTGCACGTCGGGCACCACCACCGTCGTGCGGCGCTCGGCCGCCGTGCCGCACACCCCCCTGCCGAGCGCGATGCGCACGCAGGCCGGCTTGCCCTGGAAGGGCCCGAGCACCAGCTCCCCGCCGCGCAGGAAGTAAAAACCCGCCCAATTGATCTCGGGCAGCGCCTCGAACAGCAGCGCGGCGGTGTTGGCCGTATTGGCGATCGGATCGGCTTCGCCGGCGAGCAATGCCTCGAGATCGCCGGCGAGCTGCGCGTAGCCGGCGCCCTTGTCGTGGAAATCGTACCGTTTGCTCTGGTGTTGCATGCGGACTCCGCAATCAGGCGCGTTCGATGGGAAAGGGCAAGACCTCGTCGATGCGACCCGCGCCGGTGGCCAGCATGACGAGCCGATCGAAGCCGAGCGCCACGCCGCAGCAGTCGGGCAGCCCTGCCGCGAGCGCGCCGAGCAGCCGCTCATCGAGCGCCGCGGCGGGCAGGCCGAGCCGGCGCCGCTCGGCGATGTCCTGCTCGAAGCGCGCGCGCTGCTCGTGCGCATCGGCGAGCTCGTGAAAGCCGTTGGCGAGCTCGATTCCCTCGCAATACAGCTCGAAACGCTGGGCGGCGCGCCGGTCCGCCGGATCGAGCCGGGCGAGGGCCGCCTGACTGGCCGGGTAGCCATGCACGAAGGTGAGCGCGCCGCGTCCGAGTTGCGGCCCGATCCGCACGCTCATCAGCAGCTCGAGCAGCTCATCGCGGTTCTGCGTGCTGCCCGTGAAGCCCGCCGTCCGCGCCGCCGCCGCGAGCTCCCGCTGTGAGGCGCTGAATGGATCGAGTCCCAGCTGCTCGAGGAACACCTCGCGGTAGCTGACTCGCTGGCTGATGCGCGCTGCGGCGTGCGCGCCGAGCAGCGTGCGTACCAGAGCATCGACTTCCTCCATGAGCGCCTCCAGCGTCCAGCCGAGCCGGTACCACTCGATCAGGGTGAACTCGGCGTTGTGCAGCCGTCCGCGCTCGAGCCCGCGCACGACGTGGCAGATCTGATAGATGTCGCCCAGGCCGCCTGCCAGCAGCCGTTTCATGGCGTATTCCGGCGAGGTGTGCAGGAAAAAATGCCGCGTGGCCCCGCCCGGCTCATCGGTGAAGGTGACCTGCGCGGAATGGATGTGCACGTCGGTCACCGGGGCGTTGATCACCAGCGGGGTGTCCACCTCGAGCACCTTGCGAGCGGCGAAGAAGCGCCGGGCCGCAGCGAGCAGCGCCGCCCGGCAGCGCAGTGTTGCGCTCGTCGCGGTGGCGCGCCAGAGCGCATCCTCGGTCCGGCTCATCGCCTTATCCTTGCCGCGGCCGGGCGAGGAGACGGCCGAGCGTCTGGCCGACCCGGATGACTTGGCCGGCGCCGATGTCCGCAGACCAGTCCACCGCGCGCGGCGGCAGCAGCAGGATCACCGTGGAGCCCATGTTGAAGCGGCCGAGTTCGGCGCCTCTCGCCAGGCGCAGCGGCGCATGCTCGCCGGTCACGGGCAGCTCGCTGACGCCTCGAGCGGCGCGCGGAGCCACATCCCCGTGCCACACGGTGCTCATGCTGCCGACGAACAGCGCTCCGACCATGACCAGCGCCCACTCGAGCGGCCCGCTCTGAAACAGCAGCACCACGCGCTCGTTGCGTGCAAAGAGGCCCGGCACCGCCGCAGCGGTCGTGGCGTTGACGCTGAAGAGCCTGCCGGGGATGAACCAGGCGGCGCGCAGCTCACCCTCGAGCGGCATGTGGATGCGGTGGTAGTTGTAGGGGGCCAGATACAGCGTCGCGAACGACCCGCCGGCGAAGCGCCGCGCGCGCTCCGCTGCGCCGGCAAGCAGCGCCTCTACGCTGTAGTCATGCCCCTTGGCCTGCACGATGCGCGAACCGTCGAGCGCGCCGATCTGACTGATGGTGCCGTCGACCGGCGAGGCGAGTGCCAGCGGATCAGGCGCGCAGGGCCGGGCGTGCGGCCGCAGTGCGCGCGTGAAGAACGCATTGAAGGTCGGGTAGCTGTGCGGGTCGCCCTCGAGCGCCTCGCGCATGTCGGGGCGGAAGTGCCGCACGAACGAGCCGATCAGCGCGCTCTTGAGCGGCCGGATGCGGCTGCGGGTCAGGCGCAGGACCACCCGGGAGAGAAAATGCTGCGGCAAGAGGTGCTGCAGCAGGACGAACAGGCGCGCGCGCAGCGGCGGGGATTGCGTTACGCGGGTCATGCGGTGCTCCCGAGGTCAGCCGCTCGTCAGCAGCCGCTCGGTGCTGCTGTGCAGCGCCTCGGCGAGCCGCCGCCCGTTGAACGGCGGGGTGAACAGCGCAACTTCGCGGCCGCGCGCATCGAGTAGGAACAGCGCGATGGTATGTTCGAACGTCTCCGCCCCGCCGGGCAGCCTGATCTTGCCGCGTGCGACGCCGAGGCGCGCGGCCAGGCGGCGGATCTGGCCCATCGAGCCGGTGAGGCCGATGAAGCGCGGATCGAACCGGCGCAGGTAGTTCGCGAGCACCATCGGGGTGTCGTGCCGCGGGTCGATCGAAACGAACAGCACCTGCATCGGCACGAGCGGCACCCGGTGCTGCACGCGCGCCAGCAGGGCGAGCGTGTCGGGACACTCATCCGTGCAGCGTGTGTAGCCGAAGTACATCAGGGTCAGGTGTCCCTTGAGGTCGGCCTGGTCGAAGGTGCGTCCCCGGCTGTCGGTGAGCGTGAACGGCGCGAGCGCCCGCGGCCGCGGCAGCCAGGTTCCATAGGTGGGCACGGGCGGGCGGCTGTACCGCACGCCGGCCAGCCGGTACCCTGCGAAGCCGGCCCCGAGGCATACCAGCGCCACCAAGACCCAGAAGTAACGAGACGACATGAGGCAAGTATCCCACAGCCGGCGCCGTGCCGCGCCGCATGCCGGGCGCGTATCGGTGCGGCGGCTGATCGAACAGGGCGCAAACCGACTGCGCCGCGGCCGCGTGTTCTTCGGTCACGGTACCGACAACGCCTGGGATGAGTCGGCCGCGCTCGTGCTGCACGCCTTGGGCCTCTCGCATGCAGATCCGTCCGCTTACGCTCGGCGCGTCGGGCTGCAGGGTCAGCAGCGCGTGCGCGCGTTGGTCACGCGTCGCATCGCGGAACGAATTCCTGCCGTGTACCTCACCGGCGAGATCTGGTTCGCAGGCCTGCCGTTTTATGTCGATCCGCGCGTGCTGATTCCGCGCTCGCCGATCGCCGAACTCATCGAGCGGCGTTTCTCGCCGTGGCTCGATGCGCGGCGGATCGGCCGCGTGCTCGACGTCGGCACCGGGTCGGGCTGTATCGCCATCGCCTGCGCGAAGGCGCTGCCTTGGGCGAGCATCGATGCGGTGGACATCTCCGCCGAAGCGCTCGAGGTTGCGGCGCGCAACGTGCGCCGCCATCGGCTGGGGCGGCGGGTGCATCTGCTGCGCTCCGATCACTTCGCCGCGCTCGGCGATGCGCGCTACGATCTGATCGTCTCGAATCCCCCGTACGTCGGGGCGCGCGAGTTCGCCTCGCTGCCGCCGGAGTATCGGCACGAGCCGCCGCTCGCGCTCGAAGCGGGCCGGGCCGGCCTCGACTCGGTGCGCGTGCTGCTCGGGCAGTCCCACCGGTACCTGCGTCCCGGGGGCGCGCTCATCGTCGAGGTGGGCAACACCGAGCGCACCGTGCAGCGCGCTTTCCCGCAGCTGCCGTTCGTGTGGCTGCAGTTCGAACGCGGTGGCGGCGGCGTGTTCCTGCTCGCAGCCGAACAGCTGCCGCGCTGAGGCGTGGACCGCCGCGCCCGTGGCGCGGGCGCATAGTACACTGCGGGCAGCCGCGCCCGGCTGCGGAGGTGATCGACCCGTGCCGCGCTTGCGCGCTCTGCAATCAGGGGCCTGTGCATGTCCGGCAACACCTTCGGCAAACTGTTCACGGTCACGAGCTTCGGCGAGAGCCACGGGCCGGCGCTCGGCTGCATCGTCGACGGCTGTCCGCCGGGGCTCGAGCTTACTGCGGCGGATCTGCAGGCCGACATCGACCGGCGCCGCACCGGCACGTCGCACTTCGTCAGCCAGCGCCGTGAGAGCGACCAGGTGCGCATCCTCTCGGGCGTGTTCGAGGGACGCACCACGGGCACGCCGATCGGGCTGCTCATCGAGAACACGGACGCGCGCTCGCGCGATTACGAGAAGATCAAGGACCGCTTCCGTCCCGGACACGCCGACTACACCTACCAGCACAAGTACGGCGTGCGCGACTACCGGGGTGGCGGGCGCTCCTCGGCGCGCGAGACCGTCATGCGGGTGGCGGCAGGGGCGATTGCGCGCAAATATCTGGCCACGCGCCTCGGGGTGCGCATCTACGGCTACCTCAGTCAGATCGGCGCTCTGGTGCTCGAGCCGCGCGATGTACAGTTTGCCTACCGCAACCCGTTCTTCTGCCCCGATCCGGCGCAGATCGAGGCGCTCGAGGCGCTGCTCTGGCAGGTCCGCTCGGCGGGCGACTCCATTGGCGCGCGCGTCACGGTGGTGGCCACCGGGGTACCGCCGGGGCTCGGCGAGCCGGTATTCGCGCGGCTCGATGCCGACATTGCCGCCGCGCTGATGGGAATCAACGCCGTGAAGGCCGTGGAGATCGGGGCGGGCACGCAGGCGGCGGCCCAGCGGGGCAGCGAGCATCGCGACGAGCTTACCCCCGAGGGCTTCGCCAGCAACAACGCGGGGGGGATTCTCGGCGGGATCTCCTCGGGCCAGGACGTGGTGGCGCATGTGACGCTCAAGCCCACCTCGAGCATCCAGGTGCCGGGCCGCACCATCGATATCGAGGGCCGCCCGACCGAGATCGTCACCACCGGGCGGCATGATCCGTGCGTCGGCCTGCGCGCCACGCCGATCGCCGAGGCCATGCTCGCGATCGTGCTGATGGACCACTACCTGCGCCACCGGGCGCAGAATGCCGATGTGCGCTCGCCGACCCCGGATATCGCCCGCGGGGGGGGCGTGCGCTGAGGGCGACCGGGGCACGGATCGGCGAGTCTACGAAGCGCGACACAGTTTGCCGGGTCAGAATGAGTAAAGATCGGCCGGCAAGCGAGGCGGCGGCAGCTGCGGGGCGGCGCGAGCCGGCTTGGGGTTGCGAACCGATTTAAGTTATATTGCCGCTCGCGCCGGATGCGTCTGCCAAAAGCGACCATCCGCTTGTTTTTATAAGGGGTTTTGCTCACCGATGCCGTTCGGGGTGTGGTCAATGATCGCCAAACGCTCAAGTCTGGTGATGGCGCTGCTGCTGGCATTGCCGCAGGCGGCGCTGGCTCTGGGCCTCGGGAATATCCATCTTAAGTCGCATCTCGACCAGCCACTCGATGCGCGCATCGACCTGCTCGATGCCACTGCGGGCACGCTGCAGAGCCTGTCGGTGGGGCTCGCCTCGCGAGCGACGTTCGCCAAATACGGGCTGAGCTGGCCGCCGTACCTGGACGGGGCGCGGGTCGAGGTGACCCACGGCGCCGGCGGGCGCGTGGTGCTGCATTTGACCTCGCAGCTGCCGGTCACCGATCCGATCCTGACCCTGCTGGTCAAGGCCAACTGGGATCGCGGCGTGCTGTTCCGCGAGTACACCATTTTGCTGAACCCGCCGCTCTACGTGCCGAGCGCGAGCCAGCCGCGTCACGTGGCGATTGCCGCGCCTGTGGTCGGCAACGCGCCGCGCAGCGGGGAACTGCCGAGCGCGAACGCCACGGCGAGTCCGCCGCCGCCGCCGCCTGTGGCCCTCGCGCCGCCCGCCGTGCCGGTGAGCCACGGGCCGCGCTCGGTCCATGTGCATCCAGGTCAGACGCTCTCCGGCATCGCCAGCCGCTACAGCGGCGGCGGCATGGACTCGGCGCGGACGCGCCAGTGGATGGTGGCGATCTATCAGCTCAATCCGCAGGCCTTCGCGCACAACATGAACCTGTTGCGCGCCGGGGCGGTGTTGCACATTCCCTCGGCGAGCGCGGCGGCCCAGGTCTCCTCCGCAGCGGCCTGGCGCGAGGTCGACCGGCAGGACAGTGCCTGGCACCCCACCCAGGGTGCTATCGCCGGCCGGCTGCGCCTGGTGGCCCCGAGCGGTCCGGCCGCCGCCGGCACGGGCAACTCGGGCCAGGTCGGTGCCCTGCAGGCTCAGGTGCGCACGCTGCAGAGCCAGCTGGCGCAGGAGAAGCGCCTGGTGCAGCTCAAGAGTGCCGCGCTCGCTGCGCTGCAGGCCCAGGTGGCCGCCCGCAAGGCGCTGCCGGCGCCCGCCTCTGTCCCGAGCGCCTCTGCGCTCGCCTCACGCACGGCCGCTGCAGCGGCCCCCGTGCATCCGCCCGTAAAATTCCAGGCGGCGCGCCCGGCGCCGGCTGTGGTGCACGCCAGCGCCCCGGGCATGCTGGCCCAGACACTGCGCCGGTACTGGTGGGCGCTTCTGGCGCTGCTCGTTCTCGTGGCGGCCTATGTCCTCGGCAGAGTGCTGCGCACCCGGCGTGAGTCGGCGGCCGACGAACGGCTGACCGAGTCGGCCGACGCGCGGCTCGGGCCGGACGTCGCTGCTGCGCCGATCGAGCCGGTGAGCGTCGCTTCGCGCCGCGAGGCTGCGATCGACGTGCGCGAGACGACGCACGAGCAGCCGCGCCTGGTGATGAATGAAGCCTCCTCGCCGATGGTTGCGACGCACGTCGCGGCCGATCAGACGATGAGCAGCGAGACCGCGCTGAATCTCGAGCAGGGCGACCCGCTGGCCGAGGCCGACTTCCACATGGCCTATGGTCTGTACGATCAGGCCGCCGATCTGATCCGCATCGCCATCCAGCGCGAGCCGGAGCGGCGCGATCTGAAGCTCAAGCTCCTCGAGGTGTTCTTCGTCTGGGGGAACAAGGAGCAGTTCCTGGAGATGGCGCACGAGCTGGCCGAATCGCGCGATCAGGCGGCGGCAGGCGAGTGGGACAAGGTCGTGATCATGGGCCGCCAGCTCGCCCCGGACGATCCGCTGTTCGCCGGCTCCGAGGTGAGCGGCGCGGCCTCCCAGGGCGTCGATCTGGACCTCGAGGGCGGCCAGGGACGCGTGGATTTCGATCTGATGGGCGGGGCCCTGACGGGTGCCGCCGCGAGTAGCACCACCGGCAACACCGGCTCGTTCGACCTGGATATCGGTGCGGCGCTCGGGGAGGATTCGCCGCCCGTAGGCGATACCGTGGCGGGCGCCAATCCGAACGGGACGCTGCCGGGGCTGGAGGCCACCGGATCGGACACCGGCGTCACCCAGGAGATGGCCGATCATCCGTTCGATCAGGAGCCGGCGTTCGAACCGGTCGAGCCCACTGTCGAGCAGCCCGCGCTACACATGGGTGGCCAGTCGGCGCTGCGCGAGAAGGTCGAGGCGCTGAGCCAGGCCTCCGACCGCACCGCAGAGCTCGCGATCGACGATCTGGGCCTGGACCTCGGTGCATTCGAGACGACGGTTCAGCCGGGCCTCGGGGCCGATTCGCCCACGCTGGTTGCGGGGCTCGATGAGCATTCGCGCGAGGTGCTGGAGCGGGCCGAAGGGGCCACCCCGAGCGTGGCGGCCGCGCCGAGTTCGACCGGCACCACCAGCGCCTGGCAGATCGATGAGCGCGAACTGGAGAACCTGCTGGCGGCACAGTCCAACGGCGGCGAGCACGACACTTCGCAGACCTCCCGGCTGAGCGCGCTCGATGCCGCGGAGGTCGTGGATTTCGATCTCGGCGGCGTGGCGCCGGCAGTCAAGCCGCAGGGCGGCAACGGCCTGGATTTCGATATCGGCACGGCGACGTTCGCGAGTGCCGATCTTGCCGCGACGCAGGACTCGCCCACCGAGGAGAACGGCATCGGCGAGCTTGAGCCGGTGACGATGAGCGAAGTCGGCACCAAGCTCGATTTGGCCCGGGCCTACATGGACATGGGTGATCCGGAGGGCGCGCGCAGCATCCTCGAGGAAGTGATGCACGAGGGCTCGGACGCGCAGCGGCAGGAGGCCGGCCGCCTGATGGAGTCGCTGCCCGGCTGATGTCTCGGATCGCGGTCGGGCTCGAATACCAGGGCGGCGCCTACGTCGGCTGGCAGAGCCAACCCGAACGCCCGAGCGTGCAGGGGTGTGTCGAGGCGGCCCTGGCCAAGATAGCCGATGCGCCGGTCAGCCTGGTGTGCGCGGGCCGCACGGATGCCGGGGTGCACGCGCGCGGCCAGGTGGCGCACTTCGACACCGAGGCCACCCGCAGCATGCGCGCGTGGGTGCTCGGCGCCAATGCCGAGCTGCCGCGGGACATCAGCCTCTCGTGGGCCCAGCCGGTGCCGGAACACTTTCACGCCCGCTACTCCGCCGAAGCGCGCACCTACCGCTACCTCATTCTGAACCGCCGGGCCCGTTCGGCGCTGGCTGCGCGCCGGGCCACCTGGGTGCACCGGCCGCTCGATGAGACGGCGATGGGGCGGGCCGCCGCACTCCTGGAGGGTGAGCACGACTTCAGCGCATTCCGCGCCGCGCAGTGCCAGGCCAAATCCCCGATCCGCCGCCTCGAGCGGCTGACGGTGCGGCGCCAGGAGGCGTGGCTGACGATCGAAGCCACGGCGAACGCGTTCCTGCACCACATGGTGCGCAATATCGCCGGTCTGCTCATCGTCATCGGCAAGGGCGACGCCCCGGCCGCCTGGGCCGCCGAGGTGCTGGCCGGTCGCGATCGGCGCCTCAGCGCTCCCACCGCGCCGGCCGAAGGCCTGTATCTGTGGCGGGTGCGCTATCCGCAGGCGTTCGCCCTGCCCGAGCCGCTGGGCGCTCCGCCGGCGTGCTGATCGGCTATCATCGCGCGCTGGCGCAGTCGTGGATGGCCTATGTCCTGGTTTGAAAAGATCATGCCCTCGCGCATCAAGACCGAGCGCCGCACGCGCTCGGTGCCCGAGGGCCTGTGGATCAAGTGCCCGGTGTGCGACGCGGTGCTGTATCGCGCCGAGCTTGAGCGCAATCTCTACGTCTGCCCCAAGTGCTCGCATCACATGCGCATCGGGGCGCGCGAGCGGCTCGATGCCTTTCTCGATCCCGGCTCCGCCCAGGAGCTCGCTGCAGGCATCTACCCGGAAGATCCGCTGAAGTTCCGCGACAGCAAGCGCTACAAGGACCGCCTGGCGCAGGCGCAGAAGACCACCGGAGAGGCCGATGCCCTGGTGGTGATGGCCGGCACGCTCGAGGCGCTGCCCGTGGTGGCCTGCGCATTCGAGTTCCAGTTCCTCGGCGGCTCGATGGGCTCGGTCGTCGGCGAGCGCTTCAAGCGCGCCGTCGATCACTGCATCACCGAGCGCAAGCCGCTGGTGTGCTTCACCGCCAGCGGCGGCGCGCGCATGCAGGAGGCGCTGTACTCGCTGCTGCAGATGGCCAAGACCTCGGCGGCGCTCGCGCAGCTGAAGCGCGCGCGGCTGCCGTTCATCTCGGTGATGACCGATCCGACCACCGGCGGCGTGTCGGCGAGTCTGGCAATGCTCGGGGATCTGAATCTCGCCGAGCCGCGCGCGTTGATCGGTTTCGCCGGTCCGCGCGTCATCCAGCAGACGGTGCGCGAGACGCTGCCCGAGGGGTTCCAGCGCAGCGAATTCCTGCTCGAGCATGGTGCGCTCGACATGATCGTGGACCGGCGCGAAATGCGCGCGCGCATCGCCTCGGTGCTGCGGCTGCTGCTGAAGAAGCCGGCCGCCGCGGCGTAACTGTCACGCGCCGGGCCGCGCCGGCCGCAGCCCCAAGAGGCGTATGAGCGAATCACTCGAGTACTGGCTGACGCGGCAGCAGGCCGCGCACCCGCGCGCGATCGATCTGGGGCTCGAGCGCGTATCGGCCGTGGCGCGCCGCCTCGGCCTCGATCAGCCCGCCTGCACCGTGATCACCGTGGCCGGCACCAACGGCAAGGGATCGACCGCGGCACACCTCGAGGCGCTGCTGCTCGCGGCGGGCGCCTCGACGGGGTTGTTCACCTCGCCGCATTTCATCCGCTACAACGAGCGCATCCGCCTGCAGGGCCGCGAGGTCGAGGACGCAGCGCTCGTGAGCGCGTTCGAGCACATCGAGGCGGCGCGCGGCGCCGAGACGCTCACCTTCTTCGAGTACAACACGCTGGCGGCGCTGTGGCTGTTCGCCGAGCGCGGCGTGCGCTTCGCGGTGCTCGAGGTGGGCCTCGGCGGGAGACTGGATGCGACCAACCTCCTCGATGCGGATGCCGCGGTGCTGTGCTCGGTCGGGCTCGATCACCGCGACTGGCTCGGGGAGACGCTGGAGCAGATCGGAGCCGAGAAGGCAGGCATTTTCCGGCCCGGGCGCCCCGCGGTGCTCGGCACGGCGCAGATGCCCGCGAGCGTCTACGCGGCCATCGAGCGGCTCGGCGCCCGGGCGGTCGTGGCCGAGCGGGATTACCGCTGGCAGGTCGGCACGGACGGCCGCTGGAGCTATCACGGCGCACACCTGCGGCTCAGCGATCTGTCGCCCTCGCGGCTCGAAGGGGCGATCCAGTACCGCAACGCCGCGAGCGCGCTCGCGGCGATTGAGGCGCTCGCGGACGGGCCGGCGGCCCCGCAGGCGCGTACCGTGCTCGCGGCGCTCGATGCACGGGCCGTGAGCGCCGCGCTCGGC
>JAKAYU010000034.1 GCA_021809525.1 Pseudomonadota bacterium
TGCGCTCGGCCTGCTGAAGGTCGATGTGCTCGCCCTCGGCATGCTCACCGCTTTGCGCAGGGCATTCGATCTGGTCAACGGCGTGCGCGGCACGCGCCATGCGCTCGGCACGTTGCCTGGCGAGGATCCCGAGGTGTACGCGATGATCTCGCGCGCCGATACGGTCGGGGTGTTTCAGATCGAGTCGCGCGCGCAGATGGCGATGCTGCCGCGGCTGCAGCCGCGCAGCTACTACGATCTGGTCATCGAGGTGGCGATCGTGCGCCCCGGGCCCATCCAGGGCGACATGGTGCACCCGTACCTCAGGCGCCGCCAGGGGCGAGAGCCGGTGCAGTATCCGAGCGAGCAGGTCGAGTCGGTGCTGCGGCGCACGCTCGGGGTGCCGATCTTCCAGGAGCAGGTGATGCAGCTCGCCGTGGTGGCGGCCGGCTTCACGCCCGGGCAGGCCGATCAGCTGCGCCGTGCCATGGGCGCCTGGAAGCGCAGCGGCGGCATCGGGCATTTCCGCGAGAAGCTCTTGAGCGGCATGGCCGCGCGCGGCTACCCGAGCGAGTTCGCCGAGCGGATCTACCGGCAGATGTTGGGATTTGGCGATTACGGATTTCCGGAGTCGCACGCGGCGAGCTTCGCGCTGCTGGTATACGACTCGGCGTGGCTGAAGTGTCACGAGCCTGCGGCCTTCACCGCCGCGCTGCTGAACAGTCAGCCGATGGGCTTTTACGCCCCGGCGCAGCTGGTGCGCGATGCGCGCGCCCACGGCGTGGAGGTACGCCCCGTGGACGTCCGTGCGAGCGAGTGGGACTGCACCCTCGAGCCCACGCAGGCCGCGCAGCCGGCGCTGCGCCTGGGACTGCGCCTGGTCAAGGGCCTCTCAGCCGCCGGTGCCGCCCGGCTCATGCGGGCGCGCGCCGCGGGCGAGTTCCGCACAGTGCAGGATCTCGCCCGTCGCTCGGGGCTCGACCGCGGCGACCTCGAGACGCTGGCGGCCGCGGGGGCGTTGGCCGCCCTGAGCGGCAACCGCCACGTGGCCTTCTGGGACGTCGCCGGCGTCGAGCGGCCGCTGCCGCTCGAGCAGGGGGGGGATCGCGCCACGGCCCATGCCGGGGGGCAGGAGCCCGGCGGTCCCGAGCGCGCGCCCGCCGAGGCGGCCCGCCCGCTGCTGGCCGCGCCGACCGAAGGGGAGAACATCGTGGCCGACTACGCCTCCCTAGGGCTGACGCTCGGCCGGCACCCTTTGGCGCTGCTGCGCGCGGTGCTGCGCCGCGGGGGCTTGTGCGCCGCGGATGACCTCGCCGCGCTCGCCGACGGCCGGGTGGTGCGCACGGCCGGCATCGTGTTGATGCGCCAGCGTCCCGCTGCGGCCGGCGGGGTCACGTTCGTGACGCTGGAGGATGAGACCGGGCAGGTGAACATCATCGTCTGGGAGCGTGTTGCCGCCGAACATCGTGCCGCGCTCGTATCGGCGCGGCTGCTTGAAGTGCACGGGCGGCTGCAGCGCGCGCAGGGGGTGATGCATCTCATCGCCCGGCGGCTCATCGACCGCACCGGGCTGCTCGGGGCACTGCTGACGCGCTCGCGGGATTTTCACTGAGCGCGCCGCCGCGCACGCCTACCGGCATTACTTCCTGCGCCGCCGCGCCCGCCCGTTCTCGCCCCCCTCGCCGATCTCGTAGTCTTCGAAATCGCTGGTGAGCTCCGCGGTGTGCTTCTCCTCAAACAGCCGCTCGAGCCGCCGCCAGGCCGGATCACCGGCCTTGTGGGTGCGATGTTTCGCCAGATCGAGATCCTTGATCACCTGATCGAGATCGACGTCGCCTTCCTCGACCTCCGCTTCCTCTTCGTCCTCGAACTCTTCCGATTCGGATTTCTCACTCATGTGACACGCTGCGCTCCCGCTTCGGGAGGGTGCGCAGAATTAAATCACAAGCCGCGCCGAGCGCAACGGTGCCGTTAGTGAATCAGATCGTCCAGGCGGAAGATCGGCAGGAGCATTGCAAAAACGATGCCCATGACGAACAGTCCCATGACCACGATGAGCAGGGGGCCGAGCAGCCCGACCATCGCCGCCATGATCGCGTCGAGCTCGCGCTCCTGGCTGGCGGCGGCCTGAATGAGCATCGCGTCGAGCTCCCCGCTCGCCTCGCCGCTGGAGATCAGGTGGATGGTCATGGGTGGGAAGAGCTTGCTGACCGCGAGCGAGCGGCCGATCGGCGCACCCTCGCGCACCCGCTCGGCGGCCTCGAGCACCGCATCGCGCATCGGCAGGCTGGTGACCACCTCCCCGGCGATGCGCAGCGCATCGAGCACCGGCACGGCGCTCACCGTGAGGATGCTGAAGGTGCGCGTGAAGCGCGCGGTGTTGAAGCCGCGCACCAGCTTGCCGGCGAGCGGCAGGCGCAGCACCGTGTGGTGGAAGCTCCGGCGCGCCGCGGGGTTGCGCAACCAGCGCCGCGCGAGCACGACGACGAGCACCGCCCCGAGCACGAGCCAGATGCCGTGCACGCGCAGGAAGTGGCTGGTGCCGATCAGGATGCGGGTGATGAGCGGCAGCCGCGCCTTGCTCGCCTCGAACACCGAGACCACCTTGGGCACCACGTAGACCATCAGGGCCGTGACGATGAGGAAGCACATCACCGTGAGCACGATCGGGTAGAGCATCGCGGCCAGAATCTTCTGGCGGATTTCCTCGCGGCTCTCGGTGTAGTCGGCGAGCCGCTCGAGCACCGTGTCGAGATGACCGGCCTGCTCGCCAGCGGCCACCGTGGCGCGGTAGATCTCGGGGAACACGCGCGGAAACTCCGCCAGGCCGTCGGCGAGGGTGTGGCCTTCCATCACGCGCGAGCGCACCCCGAGCAGGATGCTCTGCACGCGCGGCTTCTCCGTCTGCTGCGAGACGGCGAGCAGCGACTCCTCGAGGGGCAGCCCGGCGCGCACCAGGGTCGCCAGCTGGCGCGTCAGCAGCGTCACGTCCGCAGCCGAGACGCGCCGCAGCGTGCCGAAGGCGCGCTGGCGGCCGGCCTCGCGCTCGGCGACCTCGCTCACCGTCACCGGCAGCAGCTGGCGCTCGCGCAGCTGCTGGCGGATGTGCCGTGGGGTGTCGCCTTCGAGGATCCCCTTGCGCTCCTTGCCGCTCGAATCGAGCGCGGTGTACTCGAACGCGCCCATATCAGTCCTCGCGCGTCACGCGCAGCACCTCTTCTATGGTGGTCTCCCCGCGCAGCACGCGCGCGCGGCCGTGATCGCGGATCGAGGGGGTGGTGCGGCGGGCGTGCCGCTCGATCTGCTGCTCGCTCGCCCCGTCGTGGATCATGGTGCGCAGGGTGTCATCGACCACGATGAGCTCGTAAATGCCCGAGCGGCCGCGGTAGCCGCCCATGGCATCCTCGCCCGGGCGGTAGAGCGTCGGGGCGGCTTCGCCGGCGGGCAGATGCAGCACTCGCCGCTCGGCCTCCCCGGCGGTGAACGGCCGCTTGGTCTGGGGGTTCAACACCCGCACCAGGCGCTGGGCCAGCACCCCGATCAGGCTCGAGGAGAGCAGAAACGGCTCGATGCCCATGTCGCGCAGGCGGGTGACCGCCCCGGCGGCGGTATTGGTGTGCAGGGTGGAGAGCACCAGGTGTCCGGTAAGACTCGCCTGCACCGCGATCTGCGCGGTCTCGAGGTCGCGGATCTCGCCGATCATCACCACGTCCGGATCCTGACGCAGGATCGCGCGCAGGCCGCGCGCGAAGGTCATCTCCACCTTGGTGTTGACCTGCGTCTGGCCGATGCCGTCGATGTAGTACTCGATCGGATCCTCGACGGTCATGATGTTGCGGGTGTTGTCGTTCAGCCGCTCGAGCGCCGCATACAGCGTCGTGGTCTTGCCCGAGCCGGTCGGGCCCGTCACCAGCAGGATGCCGTGCGGCTTGTGGATCAGCTCATCGATCAGCCGCTCGGTGTCCCGGTCCATGCCGAGGGCGGTGAGCTCGAGCCGGCCGGCCTGCTTGTCGAGCATACGCAGCACCACCCGCTCGCCGTAGCCCGCCGGAATGGTCGAGACGCGCACGTCGACCGCCCGGCCGGCCACGCGCAGGCTGATCCGTCCGTCCTGCGGCAGGCGCTTCTCGGCGATGTCGAGCTTGGACATGACCTTGATGCGCGAGACCACCAGCGGGGCCACCGCGCGCTTGGACTGCAGCACTTCGCGCAGCACGCCATCGACCCGGAAGCGCACCACCAGGCGGTTCTCGAACGGCTCGATGTGGATGTCCGAGGCGTTTTCCTTCACCGCCTGGGTCAGCACGGCGTTGATCAGGCGGATGATGGGCGCATCGTCGTCGCTGTCGAGCAGGTCGGCCTGCTCGGGCAGCTCCTGGGCGAGGTGCGCCAGGTCCTCGGTCTCGTTGAGCCCCTCGACCGCCTGCATCGCATCGGAGCCGGCCTCGTAGACCTGCTGCAGCAGACGGTCGAATTCCGCCGCCGAGACGCGTTCGAGCCGTATGGGGCGCCCGAGCACCCGGCGCGCCTCGGCGAGGCCGAGCGGCGAGGCCTGCTCGCGATAGACGCACTCGGCGGCATCATCGCTCAGCGTCTTGACCAGCACGCCGTGGCGCTTGGCGAAGGCGAACGGCAGGCGCGGCTCGCCGACGGGGGCGCGGGGCTGTAACTCCAGGCGGTGCGGGTCGCTCACGGTTTGGGGGGGCTCTTGGCAGGGGCGCTCGAGGGCGAGGGCGCGGGTGCGGCCCGCAGAGGTGCGGGCTGTGCGCCGCTCGGCGGCGATTGCAGCGCCGGCAGCTGCGGGCGCGGCTCGCCCGGCAGCAGCGGCGGGAATTGCGCCGGCGGCAGGCCGCGCTCCTGTTGGAGCATGTAGCGGTAGCCGAGCGCGCTCTGATCGGCCGCCTCCTGCTGATCGCGCAGGATGATTGGCTTGATGAAGATCATCAGGTTGGTGCGCTGCGCAGTGTCATTGCGCGCCTTGAACAGCCAGCCGAGCACCGGGATGTCGCCGAACAGCGGGACGCCGTTGTGCTGGCGCTGCTGGTTGTTCTCGATCAGGCCGCCGAGCACCACGATGCCCTTGTTCTGCACCAGCACATTGGTGGTGATGCTGCGCTTCAGAGTGGTCGGATCGACGGTCGAAACCGAGGTCGGCAGCACGCTCGAGCTCTCCACCTCGATCTTGAGCATCACGCCGCTGCCGGTCGCCGAGATGGTTGGAGTCACCTTCAGGATGGTGCCGACGTCCTCGCGCTGCACGGTCTGGAAGGGAGTCACGGTGCCGCTGGTCACGGTCGAGGCGTTGGTGTACTGGCCGGTGACGAAGGGCACCTCCTCGACCGATTTGAGCACTGCCTGCTCGTTGTCCATCGTGACCGCGGAGGGCGTCGCGACGATGTTGGTGCCGCTGTTGGAGCGCAGTGCGCGCAGCATCGCGGCGAAGGACACACCGCCCGCCGAGAGCGTGCCGACGCCGATCG
This sequence comes from Pseudomonadota bacterium, assembly GCA_021809525.1. Classification (GTDB taxonomy): domain Bacteria; phylum Pseudomonadota; class Gammaproteobacteria; order Steroidobacterales; family Steroidobacteraceae; genus 13-2-20CM-66-19. The sequence continues at coordinate 5,460 of JAKAYU010000034.1, forward strand.
TGGTGCCCTCGAGCAGCGAAGTCGTGATGCTCGCCGGGTTCTTCGCCGCGGCGATCAGATCGACGATGCTGGTGCCGCCGACCGGCTCGACGAAGCCGCCGAGCGGCAGCTTGTCCGTCTGTGAGTACGCGGCCCAGTTCACGCCGAGGTCGCTGGTCTTGTTGACGTCCACCTCGGCTATGATCGCCTGCACCAGCACCTGGGGGCGGCGGATGTCGAGCTGCGCGACGATGCCGAGAATGGTGCGCATCACCTTCGGTGGAGCGGTGATCACGAGTGCGTTGTTCTGCGTGTCGGCCCACACGAGCGCGTTCTTTTCCGCCGCCGCCTGGGCGGTGCCCTTGGCGTTGCCCACGGTGGAGATCTCGGCGAGTTCGCGCATCTGCTGCTTCAGTTCCGGCGCAAGCTTCTTGGCGCTCGCATAGTGCAGATATACCACGCGGGTGTCGCCGCCGGCGGCCGACGGGGTATCGAGTTCGGCCACCAGCGCGCGGATGCGCAGCCGCTCGGCCGGATCGCCGCTGATCAGCACGCTGTTGGTGCGCGGGTCGGCCACCACCTTGAAGGTGCGGCCCATCTGTGCGGCCGACTGTCCCTGGTAGAGCTGGTTGATCACCTGCACCACCTGGGTGGCCGAGGCGTTCTGCAGCGGCATCACGTCCACGTCCTGATTGCCGACGCGGTCGATGCGCTCGACGATGCGCATGATGCGGTAGACGTTGCTCGCCCGGTCGGAAATGATCAGGATGTTCGAGGGCGGATAGGCGGCGAGGTGTCCCCACTCCGGCACCAGCGGGCGCAGGATCGGCACGAGCTCCGCGGCGCTCACGTTCTTCACCGGGATCACCTGCGTGACGAGCTCGTCGGAGGTGGAGCTGACCTTGTTAGGCAGCAGGATCGAGGGCATCTGCCGCTCATCGGCGTTCGGCACGATCTTCACGATGTTGTGTCCGGCCGGAACGGCGATGTAGCCGTAGACACTCAGGATCGAGAGGAACGCCTGGTAGAACGCCGGCGGGGTGAGCGGCGTGGAGGAGTACATCGTGACCTGGGCATTGACCCGCGGGTCGAGAATGAAATCCTTGCCGGTTGCCGCGCTCACCGCCTGGATGATCTGGCGGATGTTGGCGTCCTTGAAATTCGGCGTGATGCTGGGCGTGCCGCTCCCGGCCGCGAGCGCGCGAAGCGGCGCTGCGGCGAGCAGGCACAAGAGCAGGGTACGCAGAGCTTTCACAAAGGGCTTCCTCATCGGGGCGGCGAGGGGGTGCGCCGCGGCGGGCCGAACGGCAGGGCGGGCGGTGCGGCCGGCGGGGCGAGGGCGGCCGGCGGTGTGCGCGTGAGCGATTGAGCGGCCTGCTCGACCTGCGCCAGATCGAGCGTGAGCACGCGCTGCTGCCCGTTGCGCAGCACGGTCACCGTCGCCTCGCTCGAGGAGCCGAGGGTGTTGAAGATCTGCTCATCCTGGGTCGGATTGGTGAGCGGTGTGCCGTTGATGGCGAGCACCAGATCGCCCGGTTTGAGCCCCAGCTGTTGGAACGCCGCCGGATCGCTGCCCGGGTAGACCCGGTAGCCGAGCGCGTGGCCGCCGGAGAACACCGGCTCGGGCCGCAGCAGCTCGGCGAGGATGCCCGGCCGGTGCGCCACGAGCGCGCGCATGCGGGCGGCGAACTGCGGCGCGGTGGTCTGCTCAGGCGCCAGCGCGGTGGTGCTCGGCGGCGCGGCGCTCGCGGGGGCTTGCCGCGGCAGCGGCAGGGATCGAATCTCCCCATTGTGGCGCAGCAGCACCTTGCGCGGCAGCACCGCATCCAGTGTCGCCCCGCCGGGAACGCTGTCGCCCACGGCGTATACTTTGGCCGCCTGCGCGTTCGGGCCGAGAATGGCCAAGCCTGACGATGGATTGCGCGCGGCGATGACCCCGGTCAGCACCAGCGGCAGGCTCGTCTGCGGGGCGTTTTGCCCCAGCGACTCCTCCGCCCGCGGCGCCAGGCCGAACAGGTGGGCTGCAATGATGCTCGCCACGTCCGTCGCGTGCACGTGCGCTCGCCAGGCGAGGGGCGGCGGCGGCGGCGCGCCGCCGCCGGCTAGGTCGGTCACGAGCAGCGCGGTCTGCGCCGCGAGCGCGAGCGCGAGCACGCCGGCGAGGACCCCGGGGCCGCGGTTGGCGATCAGGGCGCGCCAGTGATCGCTGGGTCGGATTGCTTCGAGCCAGGACACGGTGCTCATCGGTGCTTCAGCATGGTCAGTAGCGGGTCGACCGTAAAACGCCCACAGCGAGCGGCGGCGCCATCCGATCAATCATACGGGGCTGCCGGTTCGGCTCACAAGCGCTTGTTTCTGTTTGCCGACCCGGCCGCGCACCGGCGCGCATCGAGCTCAGGTCCGGGCCTGCACTTGTGTTGCGCGGTGGCGCCCCCTATAAAGAGGCTATGACCGACCCCCATCCGACCCGTCCCGATTCCGGGGTACTCGTCGAGGAGGCGCTACCGGAGGTCAAGCCGCCGCCGCTGTTCCGGGTGGTGCTGCTGAACGACGATTACACGCCCATGGAGTTCGTGGTCGACGTGCTGGAGAAATTCTTCAGTCTCGACCGCCCGACGGCGACGCGTATCATGCTTGAGGTGCACACGCAGGGTAAGGGCGTCTGCGGCGTCTTCACCTTCGAGATCGCCGAAACCAAGGTCGCGCAGGTGACCACCTACGCGCGTGACAACCAGCATCCGTTGATGTGCACGCTGGAAGAGGCGTGAGCGGCAAGAGGCTCGAGTAACGTGTTGTCGAACGAGCTTGAATACTGTCTGAACGATGCGTTCCATCAGGCGCGCGAGGCGCACCATGAGTATCTGACGGTCGAGCATCTGCTGCTGGCGATCCTCGACACCCCGCGCGTGCGCGAGGTGCTGCGCGCCTGCGGCGCGGATCTCGGGCGGTTGCGGCAGGAGCTGAAGGAGCACATCGAACAGGCGACCCCCCGCGTGGCCGATGACGCCGAACGCGAAGTGCAGCCGACTCTCGGCTTCCAACGAGTGCTGCAGCGCGCGGTGTTCCACGTGCAGTCGAGCGGCCGCAAGGAAGTCGGAGTCGCCAACGTGCTGGTGGCCATCTTCAGCGAGAAGCAGAGCCACGCGGTGTTCCTGCTCAATCGCCAGCACGTCACGCGGCTCGATGTCGTCAATTACATCTCCCACGGGCTCTCGAAGCTCGCCGAGGAGAAGGCGGCCGAGGAGCCACAGAGCGAGGAGCGCGAGCCGGACGGCGGCAGCGCGCTCGAGAAGTACACCACGAACCTCAATCGCCTGGCGCAGGAGGGGCGCATCGATCCGCTCATCGGGCGCAAGCTCGAGGTCGAGCGCACCATCGAGATCCTCTGCCGCCGCCGCAAGAACAATCCGCTTTACGTCGGGGAGGCCGGCGTCGGCAAGACCGCCATCGCCGAGGGCCTCGCGCGCCTGATCGTCGAGGGGCAGGTGCCCGAGGTGCTCACCGACTGCACGATCTACGCGCTCGACATGGGCGCGTTGATCGCCGGCACCAAGTACCGTGGGGATTTCGAGAAGCGCCTGAAGGGGGTGATCGGCGAGCTGAAGAAGCTGCCCGGGGCGATCCTGTTCATCGATGAGATTCACACCGTGATCGGCGCCGGAGCGGCCTCGGGGGGCGTCATGGACGCCTCGAACCTGATCAAGCCGGTGCTCACCAACGGGGAGATCCGCTGCATCGGCTCGACCACCTATCAGGAGTACCGCGGCATCTTCGAGAAGGATCACGCCCTGGCGCGGCGTTTCCAGAAGATCGACGTGACCGAGCCCTCGGTGGCCGAGACCGTGGAGATCCTGCTCGGCCTGAAGGGCCGCTTCGAGGAGCACCACGGCATCGCCTATACGCCCGAGGCGCTCAAGGCCGCCGCGGAGCTCGCCGCACGGCACATCAACGAGCGCCACCTGCCCGACAAGGCCATCGACGTGGTCGATGAGGCCGGGGCGCGCCAGCGCTTGAAGCCCCTCGGGGAGCGGCCCGCGGCGATCGAGGTGAGCCACATCGAGGATGTGGTGGCGCGCATGGCGCGCATTCCGCCGAAGAGTGTCTCGAGCTCGGACCGGGAGGTGCTGCGCAGCCTCGAGCGCAACCTGAAGCTCGTGATCTTCGGTCAGGACAGGGCGATCGAGGCGCTCGCGGCGGCCATCAAGATGGCCCGCTCCGGGCTCGGGGACCAGAGAAAGCCCGTCGGCAGCTTCCTCTTCGCAGGTCCCACCGGGGTCGGCAAGACCGAGGTGACCCGTCAGCTCGCCATCACCCTCGGGGTGGAGTTCCTGCGCTTCGACATGTCCGAGTACATGGAGCGGCATACCGTCTCGCGCCTGATCGGCGCGCCGCCGGGCTATGTCGGCTTCGACCAGGGTGGGCTGCTCACCGAGGCCGTGAGCAAACATCCGCACTGCGTGCTGCTGCTCGATGAGATCGAGAAGGCGCACCCGGATGTGTTCAACCTGCTGCTGCAGGTGATGGATCACGGCACGCTCACCGACAACAACGGGCGCAAGGCCGACTTCCGCCACGTCATCATCGTCATGACGACCAATGCCGGGGCGCAGGAGATGGCCCGTCCGTCGATCGGGTTCACCCAGCAGGACAACGCCAGCGACGGCATGGAGGCGATCCGCCGGCTGTTCACCCCGGAGTTCCGCAACCGGCTCGATGCCATCATCCAGTTCTCGAGTCTGGACGCGCCGACCATCGAGCGGGTGGTCGACAAGCTGATCCTCGAAGTGGAGATGCAGCTCGAGCAGAAGGGCGTGACGATTTCCCTCGACGATGCGGCCCGCGCCTGGATCGCCGCGCGGGGCTACGATCCGAAGATGGGCGCCCGTCCCATGGCGCGGACCATTCAGGAGTTCATCAAGCGCCCGCTCGCCGAGGAGCTGCTGTTCGGGCGGCTTGCCGGCGGCGGTCAGGTGCGGGTCTCGGTGGCCGCGGACGGTTCGCGTCTGGAACTCGAGTGCACCGCGGCACAGCAGCCCGAAGTGACGGCCTAGCCCTCACTCGCGCCTTGGCTGCACACGGAAATGAGGCGCGGCGCCGCCCTCAGCGGCCACGGTAGACGATGCGACCCTTGGTCAGGTCGTAGGGGGTCATTTCCACGGTGACCTGGTCACCGGTGAGAATGCGGATGTAGTTTTTGCGCATCTTGCCGGAGATGTGCGCGGTGACCACGTGGCCGTTCTTCAGCTTCACGCGGAACGTGGTGTTGGGCAGTGTTTCCACCACCTCACCCTCCATCTGGATGGCGTCTTCTTTGGACATATGGCCCTTTGCGTTGCGGGGGCGCGAATTGCAGCACAAATGGCCGCGGCTGTGCAATTTACCTTCACTCAGCCGCGCTCGGGGACGCACAGCGCGAGCGGCTCGGGCCTCACCCAGCGCTCGAGCAGCGCCTGGAACTGCCCGCGCGGGATGGCGCGCGCCCCGAGGCTGGCCAGGTGCGCAGAGGGCATCTGGCAGTCGATGAGCGCGATGGCGTTGCGCGGACACATCGCCACCAGGTGCGCGAGGGCCACCTTTGAGCCGTCACGTGCGCGGCTGAACATCGACTCGCCGAAGAACACCCCCCCGAGCCGCACCCCGTAGAGCCCCCCGATGAGGATGCCGGCGCGCCGGACCTCGATGCTGTGGGCAAAGCCCAGATGATGCAGCCCGATGTAGGCGGCACGCATCTCGGCGGTGATCCAGGTGCCCGGGCTGCGCGCGCGCGGCGCGGCGCAGGCGTCGATCACTTCCTCAAACCGCTTATTAACGGAGACGGACAAGTCCTTGTTTCTGATCGTTTTAGCCAGGCTACGGTGCAGCCGGAACTCCTCCGGAAAGAGCACCGTGCGCGGATCGGGCGACCACCACAGCACCGGCTGGCCCGGCGAGTACCAGGGGAAAATGCCGCGACGGTAGGCCGCGAGCAGCCGCTCGCTCGACAGATCGCCGCCCGCGGCGAGCAGCCCGGCGGGCTCATCGAGGGCCTGCTCGAGCGGCGGGAACCATTCCCGGGCCTGGTGCGGGGACAGCCAGGTGATGCGCTTCAAGCGTCCGCCTTGCGGTATGGGACGTGCTCGCGGACCTCCCCGACGTAGTCCTCCACCCAGTCCGCCTCGCGCTCGAGATACTCGCCGATCGCCTGCCGGAAGCGCCCATCGAGGATCTGGTGTGCCGACCAGGTCAGCTGCGGCTCGAAGCCGCGGCTGACTTTGTGCTCCCCCTGGGTGCCGGGTTCGAACCGCCGGATGCCCCGCTCGATGCAAAATTCGATGCCCTGGTGATAGCAGGTCTCGAAATGCAGGCTGTGGTAGTCCCCCGCGGCGCCCCAATAGCGGCCCCACAGCGCCTCGGCGGACCAGAAGAACACCGCCGCGGCCACCGGGTGCGCGCCGTGCATCGCGATCTTCACCATGAGCGCATCGCCGAGGGTGCGGCTGATCTCCCCGAAGAACGCGCGCGTGAGGTACGGCTCGTGCCCGTGGCGCAGGAAGGTCTGGCGGTGAAACGCATAGATCCGATCGAGGAGCGGCGCATCGAGCTCGCTGCCGAAGCGGGTGAGGAAGCGGATGCCCGCTTCCTGCACGCGCCTGCGCTCGCGGCGCGCCTTCTTGCGCTTCTCGGCGGTGAAGGTGGCCAGGTACTCCTCGAAGTCGCGGTAGCCGCGGTTGCTCCAGTGGAACTGGCAGTCGCGCCGCAGCAGCCAGTCGGACTGCGCGCAGGCGGCGCGGTCGGCGTCCGTCAGAAAGAGCGCATGCGCCGAGGAGCAGCCGCGCGCGCGCGCCAGTTCGCCCAACGCCTCGAGCAGCTGCGCGCGCACCGCGCGCTCATCGAGACCGGCGCGCACCAGCAGGCGCGGCCCGCTGGCCGGGGTGAACGGCACTGCCACGGTGAGCTTGGGGTAGTAGGCGAGTCCGTGGCGCGCATACGCCTCGGCCCATGCGAAATCGAACACGAACTCCCCGAAGGAGTTGTCCTTGACGAACGCCGCTGCGGCGCCGGCGAGCCCGGCGGCATCGCTGAGGGTGACCGGGCAGGGCAGCCAGCCGCGCGCCGGTCCGAGGCATCCGCCGTGCTCGAGCGCGGCGAGGAATTCGTGGCGCAGGAACGGCTGGGCGGCGCCGGCGAGGGCGTTCCACTGGTGCGGATCGATCTGATCGATGCTCGAGTGGACGGCGAGCTTCATCGGCTACGGGGAGCGCTCGGCCTCGAGGGTCTCGAGGTAGCGGTCCGCATCGAGCGCGGCCATGCAGCCGGAGCCGGCCGAGGTGATCGCCTGGCGGTAGACCGGATCGGCCACATCGCCGCAGGCGAACACCCCGGGCAGGCTCGTGGCCGTGGCGTTGCCCTCGCTGCCGCTGCGCACCTGCAGGTAGCCGTTGCGCATGGCGAGCTGGCCGGCAAAGAGCTGGGTGTTCGGCGCATGACCGATGGCGATGAACACGCCGGTGACGGGGATCTTGCGCGCCGCTCCCGTGGCCGCGTGCACCAGGCGCACGCCGGTCACACCCTGGGTATCGCCCAGGACTTCCGCGACGGTGTGGTCCCAGACCACCGAGACCTTGCCGGCCTCGGCCTCGCGCATCAGCCGGTCCTGCAGGATCTTCTCCGCGCGCAGCCGGTCGCGCCGGTGCACGAGCGTGACGTGTTCGGCGATGTGCGAGAGGTACAGCGCCTCCTCGACCGCGGTGTTGCCGCCGCCGATGACCGCCACGCGCTGGCCGCGGAAGAAAAATCCGTCGCAGGTCGCGCAGGCCGACACGCCCCGGCCGCGGAACTTCTCCTCCGAGGGCAGGCCGAGGTACTTGGCGGTGGCCCCGGTGGCGATGATGAGCGCATCGCAGGTGTATTCCCCCGCATCGCCGCTGAGGCGAAACGGGCGCACCTTGAGGTCGCAGGCGTTGATGTGGTCGCTGACGATCTCGGTGTGGAAGCGCTCGGCGTGGCGGCGCAGCCGCTCCATCAGCGCCGGGCCCTGCAGCCCCTCGACGTCCCCGGGCCAGTTGTCCACGTCGGTGGTGCTCATCAGCTGCCCGCCGGCCTCGAGCCCGGTGATCAGCAGCGGCGCGCGATTGGCGCGGGCCGCATAGACGGCGGCGCTGTAGCCGGCCGGTCCTGAGCCGAGGATGATGAGACGGCTGTGCCGGGGTTCGCTCATAAACGTCGGATCCTGCAATGTGTGACAGGCCCTGCGGCGCTCGGGCGTCACGGGCCGCAGGGTATACCCTTCATACTACCAAGGGTGGGCCGGCGGGTACTGCGCTAAAATTGGCAGATCGTCCTGCCCCGGATTGTGGAGCCGTATCCATTGGCTGACTCCCAGGCGCTTGCGCGCCATGCGTCCCGTTTCAGCGCCGCGGTTGCGCGCGCTCTGCGCGAGAGCGCCGTCATCGCCACCGGAGCTGCCGCGCTGGTGGTGCTGCTCGCGCTCGCGAGCTACCACCGCCACGATCCGGGTTTTTTCTACAGCGGCGCCGGCCACGCGGTGCACAACCGCATCGGGCCGGTCGGCGCGTACCTCGCCGATGCGCTGTTCGGCCTACTCGGCTTGCCGGCGTACTGGCTGCCGCTGATGCTCGCGCTGGCGGCCTGGCGGCTGCACCGCGGTCGCGAGGAGCCCGCCGGCCGGGCGACCCGGCTGGTGCGCACCGGCGGGCTCGCGCTGCTGCTCATTGCGAGCTGCGCGCTCGCCGCGCTCAACTGGCGGGCCGCAGCGCTGCACGAGGGCGCGGGCGGCCTGCTCGGGGCGCTCGCCGGAGGGGGCCTCAGCGATGCGCTCGGCTACCTGGGCGCGACGCTGGTGCTGCTGGTGGCGTGGATGGCCGGTCTGTCGCTCGGGCTGGGCGTGTCCTGGTTCACCATCATGGACCGGCTCGGCGAGTGGGCCTGGGCGGCGGTCGGCTGGCTGCGCGCGCGGCGTGCGGCGGCGCGCGACCTCGCCGCCGGCCGCGAGCGGCGCCAGGCCCGCAAGGAAGCCGTGGTGGTCGAGCAGAAGCGCGCGGCCGCGCGCCCCCCGCCGCGCATCAGCACCCCGGCGGCGCGGATCGAGAAGAGCGAGCGGGTGGAGAAGGAGCGGCAGGTGCCGCTGTTCGAGCCGCCGAAATCCGGCGAGCTGCCACCGCTGTCGCTGCTCGATGATCCGCCGGCGCGCGAACCGCTGTACTCGACCGAGGCGCTCGAGGGGCTCTCGCGCCTGGTGGAGATGAAGCTGAAGGACTTCGGGATCGAGGCCGAGGTGGTCTCGGTGCAGCCCGGACCGGTGGTCACCTGCTTCGAGCTGCGGCCTGCCCCGGGGGTCAAGGCGAGCCAGATCACCAGTCTCGCCAAGGATCTCGCGCGCGCGCTCTCGGTGCTGAGCGTGCGCGTAGTGGAAGTGATCCCGGGCAAGAACGTGATGGGCCTGGAGATCGCCAACGAGAAGCGCGAGATCGTCACCCTCGGGGAGATCATCCGCTCGAAGGCCTACGATGAGGTGCACTCGCCGCTCGCGCTCGCCCTCGGCAAGGACATCGGCGGTGCGCCGGTGGTGGCGGACCTCGCGCGCATGCCGCACCTGCTCATTGCCGGCACCACCGGCTCGGGCAAGTCGGTGGCGATCAACGCCATGGTGCTCTCGCTGCTGTACAAGTCGAGCGCCGAGCACGTGCGGCTGATCATGATCGATCCGAAGATGCTCGAGCTGTCCGTCTACGAGGGCATCCCGCATCTGCTCGCCCCGGTGGTCACCGACATGAAGCAGGCGGCGAACGCGCTGCGCTGGTGCGTGGCCGAGATGGAGCGGCGTTACCAGCTGATGGCCGCCCTCGGCGTGCGCAACATCGCCGGGTTCAACCGACGCGTGAAGGAGGCGAACGAGTCCGGCAAGCCGATTCTCGATCCGGTGATGCGCGCGCGCGCGGCCAACGACCCGAGCATCGATCAGACTCAGATCCCGAACCTCACCCCGCTGCCTTACCTGGTGGTGGTGATCGATGAGCTCGCCGACATGATGATGATCGTCGGCAAGAAGGTCGAGGAGCTCATCGCGCGCCTGGCGCAGAAGGCGCGCGCCTCGGGCATCCATCTGGTGCTCGCCACCCAGCGCCCATCGGTGGATGTGATCACCGGTCTGATCAAGGCCAACATTCCCTGCCGCATCGCCTTTCAGGTCTCCGCCAAGGTCGACTCGCGCACCATCCTCGATCAGATGGGCGCCGAGACGCTGCTCGGGCACGGCGATATGCTCTACCTGCCGTCGGGCATTTCGGTGCCGACCCGCGTGCACGGGGCGTTCGTGTCCGATCAGGAGGTGCACCGGGTGGCCGATGCGCTGAAGAAGGCGGCGCCGCCCGATTACATCGACGAGGTGCTGAGCGGCCCGCAGATGCCGATCCCCGGCCTGCCGGGCGAGGAGGGCGAGGGCGCCGCGGCGGCCGACCCCGAGCAAGATGCGCTCTACGACGAGGCGGTGCGCATCGTCACGAGCGAGCGCAAGCCGTCCATCTCGTACGTGCAGCGGCGATTGAAGATCGGCTACAACCGCGCCGCGCGCCTGCTCGAGGCGATGGAGGCGGCGGGGCTCGTCGGACCCCTGCAATCGAACGGATCGCGCGAGGTGCTCGTGCCGGCGCGTCCGGAGGACTGAAGACCCCCATGGCGAAATCCATACATCTGCCGGCGCTCGCGGCCGCCGCGCTGTGCTGCGCGCTGCCGGTGATGCGGCCGGCCGAGGCCGCGCGCGCGCTTCAGGCGGCGCGCGCGCCGACCCTGCTCGATCGGTTCCTCAGCCACCTGCATACGCTGCGGGTGAGTTTCACACAGACGCTCCTCGATGCGCACGGAGCGCTGCTGTCGCGCTCGGCCGGCACGCTCATCGTCGAGCGGCCGGGCAAGTTCCGCTGGAGCATCCACCCGCTGCCGGCCAAGCCCGGCGAGGCGGCCCCCGGGGCCGGGCAGCTGATGGTGGCCGACGGGCGCAACCTGTGGTTCTACGACCGCGACCTCGAGCAGGTGACGGTCCAGCCGGTGAGCGCGGCGCTCTCGGCCACCCCGGCGATGCTGCTGTCGGGCACGGTGGACGTGCGCAAGCACTTCACGGAGCATCTGGCCGGCCGGCGCGAGGGCCTGGAGTGGGTGTTCGTCGAGCCGCTGCACGCCTCGGGTGCGGACTTCCGCAGCGCACTGTTCGGGTTCGATCACGGCACGCTCAAGCGGATGATCCTCGAGGACTCACTTGGGCAGGAGGCGACCATCGTGTTCGAGCACGTGGTGGTCAACGGGCCCGTGGCCGCGGCGGCGTTCCGCTTCACGCCCCCGCAGGGCGTCGATGTGATCGGAACGCCCGCGCGGTGAGCCGAGCCGATCCCACACGGCCCGAGGCGGACCGGCCGCTCGCCGACCGGATGCGCCCGCGCACGCTCGAGGAGGTGGCCGGCCAGACCCATCTGCTCGAGCCGGGCAAGCCCCTGCGCCAGGCGATCGAGTCCGGCCGGCTGCACTCGCTGATTCTGTGGGGACCGCCCGGTACGGGCAAGACCACCCTTGCGCGTCTGATCGCGCAGCGCAGCCAGGCGCAGTTCATCGCGCTCTCGGCAGTGATGGCCGGCGTGAAGGACATCCGTGCGGCGGTCGAAGCGGCGCGCGCGGAGCGCGCGAGCCACGGCCGGCCGACGGTGCTGTTTCTCGATGAGGTGCATCGGTTCAACAAGGCGCAGCAGGACACTTTCCTGCCGTATCTCGAGGACGGCACGCTCACCTTCGTCGGGGCGACCACGGAGAACCCGTCCTTCGAGGTGGTGAGCGCGCTGCTGTCACGGGCACGGGTGTACGTGTTGAAGCCGCTCGGCGAAGCGGAGCTGGTACGCCTGTTGCGCACGGCACTGGCCGACAGCGAGCGGGGGCTCGGTGCGCTCGCGCTCGATGCCGAGCCGGCCGCGCTCGAGCTGATTGCGCGCGCCGCCGATGGCGATGGCCGACGAGCGCTCAACATGCTCGAGCTCGCGGCGAGCCTGACCGAGGCCGCCGGAGCGGGCGCGCGCATTACGCTCGAGCGGGCCGAGGAGGTGGCGAGCGGCTCGCGGCGACGTTTCGACAAGGGCGGTGAGCAGTTCTACGACCAGATCTCCGCGCTGCACAAGGCGGTACGCGGCACCGATCCGGACGGCGCGCTCTACTGGCTCAGCCGCATGCTCGACGGCGGTTGCGATCCGCTCTACATCGCGCGCCGCGCGGTGCGCATGGCGATCGAGGATGTCGGGCTCGCCGATCCGCGCGCCTTTGCGTTGGTGTTGGACGCGTGGGAGGCGTACGACCGCCTGGGCAGTCCCGAGGGCGAGCTGGCGATCGCCAACGCGGTGGTGTATCTCGCCTGTGCGCCGAAGAGCAATGCGGTGTACGTGGGTTTCGGCGAAGCGCAGGCCGACGTCGAGCGCTTCGGCACGCTCGAGGTGCCGCTGCGGCTGCGCAACGCGCCGACGCGGCTGATGAAGGAGATCGGCTACGGGCACGGCTATCGCTACGCGCACGATGAGCCCGGCGCCTACGCCGCCGGGGAGCGCTATCTGCCGGATGAGATGCCCGATAGGCGATACTATCGCCCCGTGCCGCGCGGGCTCGAGATGAAAATCGGCGAGGCGCTGGCGAAATTGAGGAACAGCAAACCATGATCGATCCGAAGCTGCTGCGCTCCGATCCGCAAGCCGTGGCCCGCAACCTCGCGCGACGGGGGCTCGAGCTTGATGTGCAGCGGCTGCGCGCGCTCGAGGAGCGGCGCAAGAGCGCCCAGGTCGAGGCCGACCGGCTGCGCGCCGAGCGCAACGCCAATGCCAAGGCGGTCGGCATGGCCAAGGGGCGCGGCGAGGAGGCCGGTGCGCTGCTGGCGCGCGGCGAGCAACTCAGCGGAGAGCTCGCGCGCGCCGAGCAGGCGCTCACGAGCGTGCAGAGCGAGCTCGAGGCGTGGCTGATGACGCTGCCGAACCTGCTGCACGAGTCCGTGCCGGACGGGCGCAGCGAGGAGGACAACCGCGAGGTGCGCCGCTGGGGCGAGCCGCGCGCGTTCGATTACGACCCGCTCGATCACGTGAGCATCGGCGAGCGCCTGGGCGGGCTCGATTTCGAAGCCGCCGCGCGCATCTCCGGGGCGCGCTTCGTGGTGATGCGCGGGCAGGTCGCGCGACTGCACCGGGCGCTCGCGCAGTTCATGCTCGATCTGCACACGCTCGAGCACGGCTACACCGAGGTCTACGTGCCCTACCTGGTACAGAGCCACGCGCTCATCGGCACCGGTCAGCTGCCGAAGTTCGAGGCGGATCTGTTCGCGGTGCGGGGCGAGCAGGGCTTTTACCTGATCCCGACCGCCGAGGTGCCGGTGACCAACCTGGTGCGCGAGCAGATCGTGCCTGCCGAGGCGCTGCCGCTGCGCTTCGTGTGCCACACCCCGTGCTTTCGCTCCGAGGCGGGCGCGGCCGGCAAGGACACCCGCGGCATGATCCGCAGCCACCAGTTCGACAAGGTCGAGCTGGTGCACATCGTGCGGCCAGAGGACTCCTACCACGCGCTCGAGGCGCTCACTGGCCACGCCGAGGAGGTGTTGCGGCGTCTCGAGCTGCCGTTTCGCACCGTGGCGCTGTGCGCAGGCGACATCGGCGCGAGTGCCGCCAAGACCTACGACATCGAGGTGTGGCTGCCCTCCCAGGGGCGCTACCGCGAGATTTCCTCGTGCAGCAACGACGAGGCGTTCCAGGCGCGGCGCATGCAGGCGCGCTGGCGTGCCCCGCAGGGCAAGCCCGAGCCGCTGCACACGCTGAACGGCTCGGGACTGGCGGTCGGACGCACCCTGGTGGCGGTGCTCGAGAACTATCAGCAGCCCGACGGCACCGTGCTCGTGCCGAGGGCGCTGAAGCCCTACCTCGGCGGGCTCGAGCGGCTGGGGGCAACCGGCTGACCACGCGCACCGTGCCGGGACGCACGGTCGTTTGAATGATTCCGGGGGGAGCCGATGACACAACTCAGCAAATCGCTCAAGCCGCGCCATCTGGAGATGATCTCCATCGGCGGGATCATCGGCGCGGGCCTGTTCGTCGGCAGCAGCGCCTCGATCGCCGCGGTGGGCCCGGCAATCGTGCTGAGTTACCTGATCACCGGCATGCTGGTGCTCTTTGTGATGCGCATGCTGGGGGAGATGTCCCTCAGCATGCCCAACGTCACCTCGTTCACGGAGTTCGCGCGCGCGGGCCTCGGCCCGGGGGCGGGCTTCATCGCCGGGTGGCTGTACTGGTACTTCTGGATCATCGTCGTGCCGGCCGAGGCGATTGCCGGGGCGAACATCCTGCACACGTGGATCACGCAGGTGCCGACCGGCCTGCTCGGCTGCGCCCTGATGGCGCTCATGACCGGCGTCAACCTGATGTCTGCCCGCTCCTACGGGGAGTTCGAGTTCTGGTTCTCCTCGATCAAGGTCGCGGCCATCATCGTGTTCATCCTGCTCGCCGGCGCATTCGCCTTCGGCTGGACCGCCCCGCACGGAGCGACGTTCCACAACCTCTCGGCCTACGGCGGGTTCGTGCCGCACGGGGCGGTCTCGGTGCTGGCCGGCGCGGTCACGGTGTTCTTCTCGCTCACCGGGGCTGAGATCGTCGCGGTCGCCGCGGCCGAGTCGGCCGAGCCGTCGCGGGCGATCTCGCGCCTGACGAGCTCGATCATCCTGCGCATCCTGATGTTTTATGTCGGCTCGGTGTTCTTGATCATGGCGGTCGTGCCGTGGACGAGCATCCGGATCGGCGAGTCGCCTTTCACACTCGCGCTCGAGCGGATGCACTTCTGGTGGGCAGGCATCGCCATGGACGCCATCATCCTCACCGCGGTGCTCTCCTGCCTGAACTCTGCGTTCTACGTGTGCTCGCGCGTGCTGTTCGTGCTGGCCGCGCGCGGGGATGCCCCGCAGGGGCTGATCAAGCTCAATGCCCGCCGTGTCCCGGTGCGCTCGGTGCTGCTGTGCAGCGGGGCGGGGGTCGTCGGCATCCTCGCGGCCACCCAGGCGCCGCAGAGCGTGTTCGCGTTCCTCGTGGACGCCTCTGGCGCGCTGATGGTGTTCGTCTATGGTCTGATCGCCCTGGCGCACCTGCGGATGCGCCGCCGGCGCGAGCGTGCCGGGGAGCCCGCTCCGGCGCTGACCATGTGGCTGTTCCCCTGGACGAACTACCTCGCCATCACCGCTATGCTCGCGATCCTCATCGCCATGCAGTTCACCCCGGGGCTCGGGGCGGACCTGCATGTGAGCCTGATCTCACTCGCGGTGGTGATGGGCGCCTACCTGTTGCTGCGCCGCTGGCGGGCTGTCCGGGGAGTTGCCGAGGCCGTGCCCGAGGCGGTGCTCGCGCAGGACGGCGAACTCAACAAATAGGCGCAGCGCGTTGGCCCGCCGCGCGCCGTTTGCGTCAATCCGCAACAGGCACGCCGGGGCGCTCACTGCGGTGGCTACCGGCGCAACGCTTGCCGCGCAGAAGTTCGACTGCCCCGGGCTCAACGGGCGGTTTCTGCATCAGTGGGACCACGGCAGCGCGCTCACGGTCGGCTACACGGTCTATGCGTCCCAGAGCCCGTACACCCAGATCGACAGCAGCGATCCGCTGGTCGCGCCTTACGGCGACAGCGGCTCGGTCTTCTGCAACGATGAGCGCCGCTCCCGCCATGTGGCCGTGTTCGCCGGGAATCTGTTCCGCTTCGGCCGCTTTCGGGTAGTGACCTGCGCGCGCCTCGATCAGGAGCAGCTCGACACGCATGAGACGGCCGCACCGGCAGCGCCTCGATGCGGTGTATCGCAAGACGATCGCGCTGTTCGGCATCGGGATCGGTAATGATTTCGGACGGGGCAACGAGACGTGCCTGAATGTTTCCGAGGGCTAGCGTCCGGCGCGCCCTCTCGATGTGGCGTGCCGGTGCACCAATCTCGCGCCGAACCGTGATCCTGACCCGACACGCTACCTCAGCTGCGAAGCGGGGGTGTATGCCTGGCCGTTGCGCGGGTTCCACTACGATGCCAGCGCGGTCCGGCTCGACGTGCGCAACCGTATCGAATCCGAGCGGCTGACGCCCGCGGAAACCGTGAACGTCAACACCGTGGACATCGCAACAGGGGCGTCGAGCTGGAGAGCGCATGTGACTTGTTCACGCTGTGGCGCGCGGCGCCGAGCGGGGCGCATCTGACGGTATCCGCCGGTGTCCGCCTGCTCAGTACGCACTTCACCGCGAGCCGCATCCCGGGCCGCGTGGGCGAGGATCCGTCGTGCACGCCGCGCTGTGTGCTGAAGGGTGGGGTGAGGCCGCGCGGACTGTCGGGACTGATATTAAGCCTGATCGTCGATGCGGTCGTGTCGTAGTACTATCAGTCTCGCCGGTATGCTCGAGCCGGCGCTGGTGCGCCAGTTGTACGCGCGCGTAGCCTACGCTTGTGCGGGACGGCCCGCGCAGTCTGGAGCGTTCGCAGGGCCATGATCCTGAGGAGAGGACATGATCAAGGGCAGCACGGTTCGGCGGGCCGATCACGCGATCGACAGCGTATTTGTGGATCGCTGGTCGCCCAGGGCGATGAGCGGAGAGCCACTCTCGCACGAGGAGCTGTTGAGCCTGTTCGAGGCGGCGCGCTGGGCGCCATCCTCGGGCAATGGGCAACCCTGGCGGATACTGTTCGCGCGGCGCGATACGCCCGAATGGCCGGTCTTCTTCGCACTGCTGGCGAGCGGCAATCAGATCTGGTGCGTGCGGGCGGCAGCTCTGGTGGTGTTCGTCTCCAGGACGCTGCACGGGCACACCGGCCGGCCGTCGGTGACGAACTCGTATGACACCGGTGCGGCGTGGGCGCATTTTGCGCTGCAGGGGTTCCTCAAGGGCTATGTCGTGCACGGCATGGAAGGGTTCGATTACGAGCGCGCCCGGCGAGAGCTCGGCGTTCCGCAGGAGTATCGGGTCGAGGCCATGGCGGCGGTGGGGCGCCCGGCGCCGACGCAGGTGCTGACTGCGGCACTGCAGGCGCGCGAGACGCCGAGTGACCGCCGGCCGCTCAGTACGACTGTCTGCGAGGGGGTTTGGCGGTTGGGCTGACCAGCCGCTATGACTCCAGCACGCACCATCTGGTAGCATGCGCGCCGCAAGCGGACCACAGCGCGGAGAGGTGGCAGAGCGGTTGATTGCACCGGTCTTGAAAACCGGCGCCGGGGCAACCCGGCCGTGGGTTCGAATCCCACCCTCTCCGCCAGATCTGTCCGGCTCTGTCGAGTCCGCGTGACAGAGTCTGACAAATCAATGAGTTGAGCTATTGCCTGTCCGGATGCGTCCGGCCAAAAT
>JAKAYU010000240.1 GCA_021809525.1 Pseudomonadota bacterium
CTCGTCCCAGCAATATCCGGGCGGCAGCTCATAGCGCAGCTCACCCCGCTTGGCTTTCGAATCGCGTGCTGCAATCCCTCTCTGTCGAAGCAGCGACAGCTCATACTCGGACATCGTGCCCTTCAACCCCAACAGAAGCCGATCGTTCATCAGCCTGGGGTCGTAGGTCCCATCAGGGTCGATCACCAGCGTACCTGTCAAGGCGCACAGGTCGATCAGATGATGCCAATCACGACCGTTTCGCGCCAAGCGTGACGCCTCGATGCAAAAGACGGCGCCGATTCCGCCTGAACACACCTGGGCTACCAGCTTCTGGAAGCCAGGGCGTTCAACCAGTCCAGATCCTGAGCGCCCCAGATCATCATCAATGACCGTGACCGGCGCAAAACCGTGCGACTTGGCGGAATCCACGAGTGCATACTGCCGGTGCTGGCTCTCTGTGTGTTCAATTACCTGGCCCAGCGTCGACTGGCGCACGTACACCACAGCCCCGCGCGAGAGATGCTCGGCGGTGATTTTAACGCTCATGGCTTTCTCCTGGATCGGTTGACACGGGAGGCGTTTCCCCGAGCGCCTCCAGCAGCAGATCTGCTAGCGCGAGAAGTAGTGCGCTTTCCTGATCTGGACTCAGTTCGAATTGAACCTCGCGCTCTAGTGAGAGCGCCAATTGTGCCCGGGACCGCTTCGCCAGACGTCTCATTGGATGTGCCCTCCACCTTCGAGGGCTTCGATAATCCGCCCGCTTCAGCTCCGCTGCAAAGAACTGCGCGCAGCTCGCTCAGAGCCGCGACCGACGCCTGCGGCGCCCCCAACACCATCGCACAGCAGATCGCCTTATCGACCATCCACGCGGGCAACTCACGCGTATACTTCATCCGGTCGACATCGACATGCACAACTTGGTCGCCGCGACGGCCCGTGCGCCGAAAAAGCGGTACCTTCTTGCCGTGCAGCGGATGCCAGCGATACTCAATCGTTACCGGACACGAACGGTATGCTGAATGTCGTTTGATTTCGGAAGGCGATCCGCCTGTTGGTGTACGATGGCCAAGGATTTTGGCTTGCGAGCAAACGCCTGAGCACGGGGAGATTTCGGTACTGGCCGAGGGGCACCGGGGCGGTCAGCCGGGAGCTGCTGGCGCATGAGTTCTCCGCGCTGATCTGGGGCGGGGATCCGCAGCGCGCCCAGGCGGCCCCGATGTGGCGGCGGATTGCCCTCGAGCCGCCCGCAGCGAGACCCTCCTGACTGGAACGCTCGGGCCCGATCCCTATGCGGGCGGGTCCGGGCCTGCCTGCAGGCGCGCGAGCCTCGAGTGGAAGTTCCAGGGCATCCACTCGCTTGGCCGCTCGGCGAGCTCGAGCGGATGGCGCAGCAGGGCCACCAGGTATTCGAACGGGTTGACCCCGTTCAGTTCCGCGGTGTAAATCAAACTCATGAAGACATCGCCGACCTTCGCGCCGTTGAGCGTCTTGTAGAACAGGGAGTTTTTGCGGTGCAGGATTGCCCGCTTCAGCGCTCGCTCTGTGATGTTATTCGTCAGTGGCACGCCTTCGATCCGCAGGAACAGCGTCAACCCCTCCCAGTGGTTTTGCAGATAGCGGATCGCCTCCCCGAGCCGCGAGTTCGGCTCGATGAGGCGCTCGGTGAGCTGGCGGTCCATCCATTCCTTCAAGGCCGCCATGCGCGGGCCGCTCTCAAGCTGGTGCAATCGCAGCCGTTCAGCGGGACTGAGCTGGCGAGTGCGTGCCTCGGCGTCGGTCTTGTAGACTTCCCGCAGCGTCTCGAGCACAAAACGCACCTGCTCGGGGAACAGCTCGATCAGCTCGACAAACTTCCGCCGCCCATGCGCGTTGCATTTCCCCAGCAGCGTCTCGAAGTCCCCTGCGGTATTGCTCGATGAGCCGTCGCACATCTGGATCGGGATGGGCAACGTCGTAGCACGCCGTTCGAGGACGGCGGCGAGGTTCTCTCCGGCATGGCGCGCGCCGGTGAAAAACAGCGCGATCTTGCGCCCCTCCCCGATCGAGACGATCCCGGAGGTGAACACCCCGGTACGCCCACTGGCCTGATCCTCCCCGAGCACCGCGGCGCGCTGCTCGGCGGTGAGCTCGAGCAGCTTCATGGTCGTATCATCGTTGTGCACCACGGTGCCTTGGGCGGCCTGATCGATCATCTGCTCGTGGGCGGCAACGAGCTTCGGGAGGGCCTTGTTGACCAGATCCCACTGCGTGGCCGCCGGCAGCGGCACCCGCATCGCTTTCTGCAGTTGTTCGATGCGATTGAACGGCAGCCCGGTGCCATAGCGCAGTATCCCCACCATGGCGGTCGCGCTCGCATCGTACTTCTCGCTCCCAACCCCGGCAGGCGCGGCGGCGGTGTAGACCTCCCCGCACAGATTGCAGCGCAGCCGATCGCACGCGTATACCCGCGCCCCAAGCGGCGCCATCCCCGTGATGCGCACCAGCACCGCTGGGGGCTCGAGCGGATAGACCTTGCCATGGGGACACCCGGGGCAGGCATCGCCCCGGGCAAGATCCGCGTGCGCTACCTGGATGTGTTCGGCCCCAGAATAGGCGCTCGCCGCGTTGCGCCCGTGGCCAGGGGCCTTTTTGCGGGCCGGCGCGCCATCGGCCGATGCGCGCTGCGCTGCACCCTGCCGACCCGCACCGGCGCGTTCCTCGCCCAGCACCTGTTCGGTCTTCTCCGTCGGAGATCCAAAGAGCATCCGACGCAGCCGCTCGAGGGAGGTCTTCTTCCCTTGCAGCTGCGCGATCAGCTCGGCCACGATCTGCGTCGTCGAGGCAAGCGTGGCCATCGCCGTCACAAGCTTCGTGTGCTCTTCGGCGCTCAACGCTGGCTTTGCGCGCTCGACGATTGCCACGAGTTCCTCAAGGTTCACCTCCATCGTCGGTGGTGTACCGCTCGAGCCGCCCCGGCGCGGTTTTGCTCTCTTGCGGCTCATGCCAGGAGCCGCTCGCGAAAATCACTGACCAGGGGCAGCCCCAGCACGTCCTTGACCGTGCGGTTCGGCCGATGCGTCAGGTCGTCCTTGCCGCGCCCCTGGGTGCGCCCCAGAAACTGCCAGTTCGCCGCCCGGTAGCACGTCCCCCGATGGCGCGTGGTGTCCACGAACGTCTCGGCGAAATACACCCCATGTCCGTACACCTTCTCCCACTCGGCACAGAGCATCCGCGTCATCCGCGAGAGCAGGTGCGAGGCCAGATGCGGCACCTGAACCCAGCTCGGGATCAGGTAGCGCGTGTTGTAGGCCAGGAACCGAATGTTCCGCCGCCGCGCCTCAAGCGACCATCCCAGATGCCGATCACGAGGCCCCAGGTGCCGCGCCGCCGAGCTCCAGGCAAAGAGGGCCACCGGTCGAACCCCCGCGTACACCATGAACTTCAGATGCTCCCCGACTGCCCGGGTATAGCCCAGATAGTGCTCGCTCTCGATCAACCAGTTGAACAGCGCCTCCTGCGGGGTGCGCCGAACCTGACAGAACGTAAGCGGCCCCAGTTCCCGCAGGCTCGTACGCAACGGCGTGCGATCGACCGGCACCGGGTGCGGTCGTCGACGCGCCACTTGCTGCGCCGCCAGCGGATTGTGCAACCTGCGGCGCACCGCCGGCAGCTCGATGTGCCCGCCACGGTGCAGCGCCAGCATCAAGCCTCGCGCCACCATGTCCCGCAGTGAACCATTGGCCTGTCGCCAATCCCAGGCCTCGCACAGCCGCTGCGAGAGCCGACGACGGCTCTCCGCGGGATGCGCCGCAATCAGCTCGCGAATAAACTGAGCGTCGGCCGTTGTGACCGCTCGGCCACGGTATCGAAGCACTGTCTCCATGCCGCGCAACGATAGCGAAGTCGGCCCCGGAACGCAAGCCCCCCACCCCTCGATCGTGCCGCCTCCGGTGTCGCGGGCGACACCCCAGGCAGATCACACCGCGTTACGCACGCTCACCGAAAACACACTATTGAAGAGATAGGAGTGGCAGGCGTTGGCGCGCGCCAACGGTCAAAGTGAGCAGCAACTTCTCAATAGGCCAGGGTGCTCGCGCCACATATGGCAACCAATCCTGGTGAACAGGCAGGGTTTCGGCCATTTTGTTCGCGGGCGGCAGAGTTGCCTCGGGTTATTGACGGGTTACAGCTGATAGCCGTAACACGTTGAATAGTGTCAGGTTATTGAGTAAACCGTAAAGATCCAACACCCTAAGGCGCCGACAGATCCGCAGGACGTAGTGTCTTGAGCGGAGCCGGCCGTTCCGAGGAACGGGGGAATGGTGGCCTCGAGGAGTTGTGGACGAGTCACTCGGATCCGCGACAAGGAGTTCGGCTGCTCAAATCGGCACAGTACAATCATCTACCCGGCAACACGGTCCGAGCCGGCGAAGTCGAGATCGCAGATGCCCGCTCCGCGCCGACGACCAGGAAGCGCGCTGCCCGTCCTTGTAGGTACCGCTGCCAATCACATCCTGTGAGTTCAGCCTCTCGCTGAAGCGGCTCGCCTGGTAATCGGTGGCGACCCTTCCGTTCAGGGAAATATCGGATCGTGCGCAGAATCCGTAATGACGCAGGCACGACGGACCGAGAGTAATCGCAAAGGGGCCAAGCGCCGCAGCCCCAATACCCTGCCTCCCAGAACCCGCACTCCGGAATGTCGGAGCTACTCGCCTCATGTGGAGGCGAGAGCTACTTGAACAGAGAGATCCGGAATCATGCGCGGAATCCTGGAACCCGATCGGACTACTTTTCCTGAGCAAAGGCGGACTCATTT
>JAKAYU010000035.1 GCA_021809525.1 Pseudomonadota bacterium
CTTTCGAACGCGCCATGCCTCAGCCGGTCCTCGCCGGCACGGAACGACCGGACGACCGATCCGCGCGGCGGATCGGGGTGCAGGACGTGTGCTCGCGCGCAGACGGATGCGTCTGACTCAGGCAAAATATCTTACAATTGGATCCCTGGCCGTCAAAGACCGAACGGCTCCGGGTGCGGATGGAACGAGGGCGTATTGACGCTCCGCCTCCGTGCGCAGAAGTCCGGCCCAGAATCGCAATCCCGCAGTTGCACATGCGGCTGTTCCTGGTCGCCGGTGAATGGGTATGCGTCCTGCGCGCCATCCCGGGCACAGACCCCGGACGGCGCACTCGCCGCAGGGTTGCAGGCCAGTCCGGCGCAGTCCGGACACGTGCGCCCGTGCGCGTCCCGAGTCGGCGCGCGGGCCGCACCTACCATTTTTCCGGCGGCGTGTGCCGCCGTGGCACACGATCCGGCGCGGTGTGCTGCAAGTGATGCGCCGGCGGAGGATTTGCATGAGTTCTGAGCGAGAATCCGAACCGCTCGCGTCGAAAGAGGCACCTCGGACCGTGCGCAAGCGGCCATGGTGGCACCGGCATGGGACCTGGATCGTCATCGTGGCCGTGCTGCTGCTCGCGGGCGCCGGCTGGGCCTGGCGGGTCAGCGCGCGCAACGTCGCGCGCGTCGCTCTGCGCTCTCTCTACATCGGCACCGTCCAGCACGGTACGTTCCCGGTGCGTGTCCGGGCCACCGGCAAACTCGTCCCCGCCCAATCTCGCTGGATCGCCGCGCCCGCCACCGGCGTTGTCGAGCAGGTCTGGGTCGAGCCCGGCCAGCAGGTCAGGCGCGGCCAGCCGCTAGTGACGCTGTCCAACCCTCAATTGGCCAACGCCGCGCAGAGCGCGGCGGCGGCGCTCGCGGCGGCACGGGCCGATCTGATCGCGCAGCAGCAAAGCGAGCAGAGCGCCGTGCTCAACGAGCGCTCGACCATCGCCAGCATGAAGGTCAACCTCGAGAGCTCCGCCATGCACGTCGCGGCCGACAAGAAGCTCGCCGCGGAGGGCATCGTCGGGCACTTCCAGTATGCAGATGAAAAGCTGCGCTACGGACTGCAGCAAAAGCAGCTGCACCTCGAACAGCAGCGCCTGGCGCGCCTGATATCCGGCAACCGGGCGCTGCTGCGCGCCGAGCGCGAGCGTGTCGAGCAGCAGGCGGTGCTCACCGCGCTGCGCGAATCGCAGCTCGGGCAGCTGACGGTGCGCGCGCCGGTCAGCGGCCAGATCGAGGAAATCAATGCCCAGATGGGCCAGCAGGTCTCCGTCGGAGCGGATCTCGCCCGCGTCAGTTCAGCCGACGCACTCATGGCCCAGCTGCACGTGAGCCAGTATTCCGCCGGCAGCGTCAAACCGGGGCTCACCGTACACATCGATACCCATGACGGCCTGGTCGCTGGCCGGGTGCTGCGCGTCGACCCCACGGTCAAGGACGGTGTGGTCACCGTCGATGTGCGTCTCACCGGCACGCCGCCGGCCGGCTCGCGCGCCAACGAGAGTATCGACGCCACCATCCGTGTAGCCATTCTGCACCATGTCGATTATCTCGTACGGCCGGCCGGTGCACACAGCGGCAAGAAGGACCATGTGTTCGTCCTGAGCCCCAGGGGCGATCTGGCGACCCGCCACCCAGTGCGTTTCGGCGTCAGCTCGATCCACCACATCGAGGTGGTCTCGGGGCTGCACGCCGGCGAGCGCGTCGTGCTGTCGGACACCTCTGCGTACGCAGGCTATCGGGTGCTGCAGCTGCATTGAGCGCTGCGGGCGCGCGGCGCCCCGCGGAGCACGGGATTCAGCGGGTGCCTGAGAGCGCGGCGAAGTCGATTGCCGTCCAGGCCAACGCGACCGCTCCGTCGGCGAGCGCCTGATCCGCCTCGGGCGTGACGCAATGTGCGGCGAACTCCGGCTGGTGGTTGACCGCCGGCAGCGAGTTGATGCCGATCATCGGGTGAATCGAGGGAACGGCAAGCGACACGTTGCCCATGTCGGTCGAGCCCGTGGGCCGGCTCTCCCACACCCCGGGGTCGGGGAACGTCCGCCCGAGACGCTCGGCGTTGCCCTGATACAGTTCGGCGAGACGCGTATCGTGGCGCATTTCGGCATAAGGCTTGTCTCCGCCGACGATCCGCACCGTCGCCCCGGTCGCGAGCGCCCCGGCCTCGAAACACCGATACACACGCTCGCGCAGCTCTTTGAGCTGCTCGAGCGTCTCGGAGCGGATGATGTAGCGGGCGGAGGTGCGCGCCGGCACCACGTTCGGCGCATCGCCGCCGTGAGTCACGATGCCGTGAATACGATCGGTGGCGCGGATGTGCTGGCGCAGCAGCCCGATGGCCGTCTGTGCCACCGTGAGCGCATCGGCCGCATTGACGCCGAGCTCGGGGAACGCCGAGGCATGCGAGGCCTTGCCGGTGCAGTGCACATCGAACATGGAGGCAGCGATGACTTTCGCGCGGCACATGTCGAGCGGCGCCGGATGAACCATCATCGCCGCATCGATCCCCGTGAAGGCGCCGCGCTCGAGCAGCAGGATCTTGCCGCTGGCGTTGCCCACCTCTTCGGCGGGGGTGCCGATCACGCTCACCGTCAGTCCAACCTCATCGGCCACCTGCGCCGCGGCGATCGCCGCTCCGAGCGACGAGGCGGCAATGATGTTGTGGCCGCAGGCGTGCCCCATCGCGGGCAGGCTGTCGTATTCGGCGCAGAAGGCAACGTGCAGGGGACCTGAGCCGGCCCGGGCCCGAAACGCGGTAGGCAGGCCGCAGATGCCCTTCTCGACCGCGAACCCCGCCTCGCTCAAGCTCTCGCACAGCCAAGCACTCGCCTTTTCCTCCTCGAATGCGAGCTCCGGGTGAGCATGGATGCGATGGCTGAGCTCGATCAGCCCGTCGCGAACCGATTCGAAGCGCTCACGCGCTCCCGCTTTGGCATCCATCGGCGCCCCCGGCGGTGCAGTTGATTCGAGCATAGCACGCCCCCTCCGGCGCGGCTCGCGCAAAGGCGCGCCCCTGAGCAGCGGCGGCCGGGTCGCTGCTGACAACCCAGCCGCCGCTCGCCCCTTCAGCGGCCGCCGACCGTGAGAAAGCGGTACACCATCACATTGCGGTAGCGCGCCCCCGGACGCAGCACCGCCGAGCCGAAATTCGCATGATTCGGGGTATCGGGAAACAGCTGCGGCTCGAGCACGAACCCGTCTGTCTGGCGGTAGATGTGCCCCGAGGTGCCGACGATCGTGCCGTTTAAGAAATTGCCCGAATAGAACTGCAGCCCCGGCTCCATGGAGAACAGTTCCAGCTCGCGGCCCGAGCGCGGATCGCTCGCGCGCGCCACGAGCCGCAGCTTCGCGACCGGCTTGCGGCTGATGACCCAGTTCATGTCATAGCCGCGGCCGATCACCAGCTGGTGCGAGTGCCCATCGCGGATGTCCCGGCCGATGGGCTTCGGCTTGAGAAAATCGAAGGGAGTGCCGATGACCGACTCGATCTTTCCGGTCGGGATCTGCGTCGCATCGACCGGCGTAATCTGCTTGCCGGCAATCATGAGCCACTGGCCGAGGACACTGCCGGAGCCCTCGCCGGCGAGATTCCAATAGGTGTGATTGGTGATGTTGACTATGGTCGGCGCGTTGGTCCTCGCCTCGTACGAGATGCGCAGCTCATTGGCCTCATTGAGCGCATAGGTTGCCGTGACGGTGAGCCTACCCGGGTATCCCTGATCGCCGTTCGGGCTGACCAGACGCAGAGTCACGCTCGCCGTGCTGCCCTGATGGATGCTCGTGATGCGCCACAGGTGACGGTCGAAGCCCTTGATGCCCCCGTGCAGCGAGTTCGGTCCATCGTTGATCGTGAGCTGATAGGTGTGTCCGTCGAGTGTGAAGCGTCCGCGTGCGATGCGGTTGGCGTAACGTCCGACCGAGGCACCGAAATACGGATCACCGTTGCTGAGATAGCCGGCGAGATTGGCGTAACCGAGGGCAATGTCGGCGAGATGCCCGTGCCGATCGGGCGTCAGGATGGACTGCACGCGCGCCCCGTAGGTGATGATCCGCACGGTGATCCCGTGCGCATTGCGCATCGTCACGGCGTACACCGCCCGGCCGTCGGGCATGCGCCCGAAGAGCGAGCGGACCGCGCCCACCGCGTCCGCCGAACCCATGCCGGCGAGCAAGAGCGCACCGCAGGCCGCAGCGCTACATGCAAAGCGAACTTTCTTCACGGATGTTTCTCCGAATGCGAATGGTCTCCCCCCGAGACTTCACACCATGCCTCACCGGCGCGCCGCCGCCCTGCGCACCCGGCCCCGCACTTGCGGCGTTCGCCGGCATCGGCCGCTGCGCTGATCGGCAATGCGGCCCTGCGTCGAGGTCATTTCTCAGACAAATAAGGTACACAACAGCCGGCGAACTTTCCAGCGCGCCGGCCCGGGCGGTGAGCCGCTGCGCCGCGCAGGCGCCGAGCCGTAGGTAAAAGACACGGATTGTCGCGCATGGCGGGCGGCAGTAGCGTCGCGTGCAGTGCCATCCGGTGCGCGATCGCGCCGGCTGCGCAGTGCGGCTGCAGGCACGCCACATGAGGTACATCATGGATCTCGAGCAAGCCATCTACGCCCGCCGTGCGGTGCGCCAATACACGGACGAGCCGGTCGCCAAAGCCGTGCTGCAGAGGCTGATCGAGGCGGCCATCCAGGCGCCGAGCGCGCTCAACGAGCAACCCTGGCTCTTTACCGTGGTGCAGGATCGCGCGCTGCTTGCGGGCATCTCGCATGAGGCCAAGGCGCATCTGCTGCGCGCACCGCCCGCGAGCCTTGCGCCGCAGCACCTGCGCGAACTGCTCGAGGAGCCGGCCTTCGACATCTTCTACCATGCCCCCGCGTTGCTGCTGATCTCGAGCGCGACGCACGGCCAATGGGCGGTGGAGAACTGCGCGCTCGCCGCGCAGAACCTGATGCTGAGCGCCTGTGCGCAGGGGCTCGGCAGCTGCTGGATCGGCTTCGCTCAGCCGTGGCTCGCCACGCCCGAGGGCAAGGCGGCGCTCGATCTGCCGCCGATGAGCCTGCCGGTCGCCCCGATCATCGTCGGACGGCCGAAGAGCGAGCCGGCCGCCGTCGCGCGCAAACCGCCGCACATCCGCTGGCTCGGCCCTTGAGTCGGCTGCCCCATGGCACGCCGCGCGCACACCTCACCCGCCAAGCGCCCCCTGGCGCTCTCCGCCGTCTATCGGCTGCTCGAACCGGGCCCGGTGGTGCTGCTCACCACGGCCTACCGCGGCCGGCCGAACGTCATGACCCAGTCCTGGCACACGATGATGGAATTCGAGCCGCCGCTGGTCGGCTGCGTCGTGAGCGAGGCCAACCACAGCTTCGAGGCGCTGACCCGCACACGCGAATGCGTCATCAGCATTCCGACCGTCGAGCTCGCCCAGGCAGTGGTCGGCTGCGGCAACACCTCGGGTCGCATGCTCGACAAGTTCGCCGCCTTCGGCCTCACCGCGCAGCCGGCCACTCGCGTCGCGGCGCCGCGCATCGCTGAATGCCGTGCCGATCTGGAGTGCCGCCTCATCGACGCGCGCCTGCAGTCGCGTTACAACTTCTTCGTATTGCAGGTGCTGGCCGGGTGGTACCGCCCGCCCCGCGAGCCGCTGCGCACGCTGCATCACCGGGGCCGCGGCGAGTTCATGATCGCCGGGCCCACCCGGCGGCTGCCCTCCAGAGCGAAGTGATCGGAGCAGCGCGAGCGGAGCCGCCATGATGGATTATCTCAAACATCTGGTGCGCGAGTGGTACGAGTTTCAGGGCTATTTCGTACGCGAGGCACCATGGGTGGGATTGGGGCCCGACGGCAGTTACGAGTGCGAGCTCGACGTGGTCGCGTACCATCCCCTGCACCGTCACGTCGTGCAGGTCGAGCCGAGCTTCGACCTCTCGCCCTTCGAGGAGCGTGCGGCACACCTGCGGAGCAAGTTCGACGCCGGTAAGAAGTACCTGCACCGCCTGTTCGGCACCCCCCCCCCCCCCGCGGCTGCACATCGAGCAGATCGCCCTGATCGCGAGCCCCATCGAAGCACCGCACGTCACCATCGGCGGCGGGCGCGTGCTGCGGCTCGCGCAGCTGGTGGCGGAGATCCTGCAGCGGTTCGAGGAACTCGGGCCGGCGGCCGAAGCGGTGAGCGAGCAGTGGCCGATGATCCGCACGCTGCAGCTGGCCGCCACCTGCCGCCAGAGGCCGGTGCCCGGGCGGGTCAGCCTAGCGTACGCCCCCGCTGCAACGCCGCAATTCGATCCTCGATCGGCGGATGACTCATGAACAGCCGCCGCCAGAGGCCGGCCTGCGGCTCCCCGCGGATCCCGAACGCCCGCAGCTGACCGGGAAGCGGCTCGGCCACGCTGCGCTCGAGCCTGCGCAGCGCCCCGATCATGCTCGAGGTACCCGCGAGCGCCGCCCCGCCCGCATCCGCCCGGAATTCGCGACGCCGGGAGAAGGCCATCACGATCAACGTCGCGAGCACGCCGAAGAGGATCTCGAGCACGATGACGGTAAGGAAGTAGAAGAGCCCGCCCTCCTCGCGCCGGCTGCCGAGCGCTGCATCGATGGCCGAACCGACCACGCGGGCGAGAAAGATGACGAAGGTATTGAGCACGCCCTGCAGCAGTCCGAGCGTGACCATGTCGCCGTTGGCCACATGCGTCATCTCGTGTCCGAGTACTGCATCGAGCTCCTGCGGGTCCATCGCGAGTGCCAGCGCGCTGCTCACCGCGACCAGGGCATGGTTGCGCCGCGCGCCGGTCGCAAAGGCGTTCATGACCGGCGAGTCGAATATGCCGACCTGTGGCATCCCGAGCCCGAGGCGCCGCGCATGGCCGGAAACGATGGTGAGCAACCGGCCCTCGAGCGCATCCTGCGGCCGCTCGATCACCCGCACCCCCATGGAGTGGATGGCGAGCCACTTCGAGAGCGCGAGCGACAGGAACGCGCCGCCGAACCCGAACAGCGCGCTCAGCACGAGCAGCCCCTCGAGGCTCATGCCGTAGCCCGTCAGGTACCGACCAAGCCCGAACAGCTCGATGATCACCGTGATCACCACGAGCACGGCGATGTTGACCGCTGCGAACCAGATGATGCGCTTCATATCAGATCACCGCGTCACAGTGCCTCGTGTGACTCGCCCTCGCCCGCAGCGCGACGCCTAGTGCGCCTCAGCGGCCGAGCAGACCACCGGGGGTCGGCGGCAGGCGCGGCATGGTCTGCACCGGAAACGGCCCGGTGAGCGCGCCGAGAAAGGCGACGATATCGCGCACCTGAGCGTCGCTGAGCTTCCGATCGAGCTGCGTGGCGGCCATGACCCGCACGGCCTCCGGCAGGCTCGCCACCGAGCCGTTGTGAAAGTACGGCTCCGTGTAGAGGAGATTGCGCAGTCCCGGGACCCGCCACATGTGCTTATCGGCCTCGCGGTGCGTGACGTCGTAGCGGCCGAGATCGCTCATGAGATGGTACTTCTTCACGTACGGATTGTTGGTGTAGATCGGGAACTTGACGAAAAATCCCGTACCCATCGGCAGCGGCGGGCCGCTGAAATTCGGCCCCTGATGGCAGCCCGTGCATCCGACCGCAGCGAAGGTCTGCATGCCGCGCACCTGCTGCGGCGTGAGCGCGCCGTGATCGCCTTGCACATAGCGGTCGTAGGCGCTGCCCGGAGTGATGAGCGTGCGCTCGTACGCGGCGATCGCCTTGGCGGCGTTGTCCATGGTGATCACGTTGCCCGGCCCAAACGCCTGATGAAAATACGGCGCATAGCCGCGGATGCGGCGGATCCGCTCGATGACCATGGTCAGGTTCTTCATGCCCATCTCGACGGAATTGACCGGCGGTCCCTTGGCCTGATCCTCGAGTGTGGCCGCCCGCCCGTCCCAGAACTGCACCGACAGGAACGCCGCGTTCCACACCGTCGGGGCATTGCGATCGCCGCGCTGCGCCTCGACGCCGATCGACACTGGCCGATGGTCATCGCCACCCTCCATCACGTTGTGACAGGAGAAGCACGATACCGTGCCGGTCGAGGACAGACGGGAGTCGAAAAACAACATCTTGCCGAGCCGAACCTTGGCCGGAGTCGTCGGATTGTCGGCGGGCGCAGGCGCCACGGTCGGCAGCGCCTGCCAGTGCACCTGCGGCTCTGCCGCAGCGGCGAGTCCCGCGACGAGACCGCACGCGATGAGAAAGACGAATCGAGCATTCACGACCCTCACTCCTCGGCTGCGCGCGGCGGCCGGCATACACGCCGAGCCGGCGCCGAGCCATTTGCTTTAGCGATATCGAGAACCGCGCCACACCGGCAGGCCCTGCGCATTGCGCAGCACGAGGGTCTCGTGCCCCTTGGTGAGCCGTGCGGCGATCAACACTGCCTTGCCCCCGAGCATCACCCGCGAGCCGGTAATAGTGACCTCATCGTGCGGCGCGAGCTTCAGACTCTGTCGCTCCATGAACCAGCCCGGTCCCAGATGCACGAGCAGATGGCCCTGGCGGGTATTGAGCACCAGGTGCTCCCCGTACGCGCCGCGCGGACCATGCACGATATGTTCGATCGAAATG
The DNA here is from genome assembly GCA_021809525.1 of Pseudomonadota bacterium. Lineage (GTDB taxonomy): Bacteria > Pseudomonadota > Gammaproteobacteria > Steroidobacterales > Steroidobacteraceae > 13-2-20CM-66-19. Next base: position 8,619 of record JAKAYU010000035.1, read on the forward strand.
ATGCGTCCGGAGACCGTCTCGACGGTACTCGGGTCATACGCTCTGCTGTAGGCATCGGCGCTTTGGGCAAGTGACTCACGCGGCACCGCCAGCGCCACGGCACCGGCCAGCGCAAGCAACAGGAAGATGGTTTTCACGGTAACTCCTCCGATGTCGGATCACACTGTGAAGGCATATACGCCCGCACCGTGCGCGCTGCGATCAGGAGAGTTACCTAATATTATCGGCCGTTAGTCGGATTGCGGTGCGCACAGCGCGCTCAGCGTTCGCGCCCGGCCTGCCGGCCGATCAGTTTGGCGAGTCCCACGAGCTCATCGGCCACCGCCGGCAGCAGGTCATCGAGGCTGACGATACCGAGCAGATCGCCCCGCTCATCGACGACCGGGGCGCGCCGCACGCCGCGGCGGCGCAGTTGAGCGATGCCGTCGGCCAGCTCGCACGATTCGGCGAGCGTCAGTAGGTTGCCGCTCATGACATCCGCGACGGTCAAGGAAAAAACGTCCGCATGATGCGTAATTTCCCCGCGCATCACGTCGCGGTCGGTGACGATACCCACCGGGCGCGCAGCCGCATCGTGCCAGGTGACCACGACGAGCGCCCCGACGTGCTGACGATGCATCTCCCGCACCGCCTCGAGCAGCGGCTTGTCCGGTTCCACGACGTGAACTTCACGGCTGCACAGATCCCCGATACGCATGAGCGGACCTCCAGGCTGGCTCACTCTCACACTACTGGTGTGGCGCGCATATCAGCACTGATACGCATGGCGCTGCCGCTGGCCACATGCCTCAATTGCCGGTGGAGGTACGCTGCCGTGAACGTCGATGCAATCGCGAGCAAACAGGCTGTCACCGTGCCGGTGGGCGCCTCACTCGAAGAGGCCGCCAAGCAGATGCTGCAATCGAGCGTCGGGGCCGTCGTGGTGACGGACAGCGTTGACGGGCGCACCGTGGTGGCCGGTATCCTCACCGACCGTGACATCGTGCGTGCGCGCCTGGAACACTCCAGCTCGCTAGCCGCGCTGAACGTGGCGGACGTGATGACGCGGGCGCCTCTGCTGATCGACGCCGAGGACTCCTTGGCAGGCGCAATCCGCCACCTTCAGGCGCGCTCGGTGCGCCGCGCCCCGGTGGTCGATCGAGACGGGCGGCTGCTCGGGCTGATCTCGACGGACGATGTGCTCGCCACGATCGCCACCGAACTCGCCGGACTCGCGCAGCTGGTGGCGCAGCAGGGCCGCAAGCGCGACGGCTGAGGCCGCGCGCATAGCGAGCTTATTTTCCGTCCGGTTACAAACGATTGCAACTGATCGGGAGAGGCCCATATCAAGAATTCCCTACTGCCCGCATAGGTTGCTCCCGGCATCGCGGAACCGGCCGGATCGCTACTGTAGCGGTATCAGAAAGGCGGGCCCCCGGCCGCCGAGAGATCACAAGCTGGAGCTTTCTCATGCGGCGACGATGGTATGCGCGGGAAGTACTCCGCCCGGAAAGGGAGCTGTGCGAGTGAGCACCGCCCCGGGTGTACGAGCGAGCGATGAGCTGACCGAAGCGTCGGTGCTGGAGAGGCTCGGGGAGACGCCGAGCGCTGCCTGGCTGAATGCTCTGCTCGCGGCGCTGCCCATGGCTGCGGCAATTGCGGATGAGGCGCTCTGTCTGCTCGCCGTGAACCCGGCTTTCTGTGCCGTGCTCGAACGCACCAGCGAGACGCTCATGGGCGCGCGCGCCGGCGCCCTGCTCGGTCTGGACGCCTGGGAAAATGATCTGGAGCTGCGCCATCTGCCGCTCGAGCCTGGCCGCACCCGCGCGGTCGCGGCGCGGGTGCGCCGTCTGGATGGCTCCACCGCCGAACTGACGCTGACGGTTGCGCGCCTGAGTGTACCGACCGAACGGCCGCTCCACCTGGTGACGCTGCAGACACAGGCAGCGAGCACTGCCGAAGCGCCAACTTCGGCGGCGCCGCAAGCCGAGGCACCGATTCGATCCCGCCCGCTGGTGGATCTCGCCGACAAGCCGCTGCCGATCCTTATCGTCGAGCCGGACCTGCTGCGCGGCACGGACCCTCGGCGCCAGCTCGAACGCCTCGCAGCCGTGATTCGCCGCGAACAGCGCGCCGCACTCATTCATACGTACATCGTGTTTGTCCCATTCGGGCTGTTCGATGAGCGCGAGCGCGCCATGGGATTTCTAGCCGCCTGCCGCGCCCTGGAGCAGACGGTGCGCGAGCGCCTCATTCTCATGCTCGATGCTCCGCCGACGGCCCCCGATCCGCAGCGGCTGTCTGCCGCGCTCGAGGCACTGCGGCCATTCGCCCAAAAACTCGCCCTTGCGCTCAGCTCCCCTGATGCGCTGCCGGCGGGGATCGACACTCTGGGAGTCGGCTTGCTCGCGCTGCCGGCGGACCGCCTCGCCGACAGCTACCGCAGCGACCCCGAGCAGCTGCGCGCTCGGAGTCAGCGGCTGCGCGGCGCCGGCATCGCACTGCTCAGCCGCAATTGCGCCACGCAGGCCGATGCCGAATGCGCCCGCCGGCTGCACGTGGAGTTCATCAGCTACACCGCCGATCCGCGTCAGCTGCCGCGCTCGCGGCTGTTCGCGCTCTCGGGTGTGGCCGGGCGCGCCGAGCGCGTTTCCACCCTGCCCCATACGGCGATCATCGAAGCGACCGACAGTGGCATCGTGTACGTCGATGCCACGCATCCCGATCAGCCCATCGTGCGCGTCAATCCGGCCTTCCTCACCCAGACCGGCTATGCCGAACACGAAGTGCTCGGCCGCAACTGCCGCTTTCTGCAGGGCCCGGATACGGACCCGGCGACGGTGGCGCGGATAGGCGCGGCGATCCGCGCCGGCGAGCCGGTGCGCTGCGAGCTGCTCAACTACCGCAAGAACGGCACGGCATTCTGGAACCAGCTGGTGATATCGCCGGTGCGCGACAGCGACGGGCGGATCATCGCCTACGCCGGCATGCTCACCGACGTGACCGCGCGGCGCGAGGCGCAGGCCGCGCAGGACCACTTCGCGCAGATGCTCGAGGGCATCGCCGAGACCGTGCCCGGCTTCGTCTATCAGATCCGCCAGCGCGGCGAGGAGCAGATCGAGTTCACCTACCTCGGGCGCTCGGCCGCAGCGCTGCTCGGCCGCGATGCGCACACGCCGCTCACTCCTCAGGAATTCTTCGCCCTGACGCTACCGCAGGACCGCGCTCGGCTCGAGCAGAGCTGGCGCGAGGCGAGCGTGACGCTCGCCACGCTCGACCTGGAATTCGCGATCCAGCGCCCCGATGGCGAGCGGCGCTGGCTGCGCTCGCGCGTACGCCCGCTGCGCCGCGCCAACGGCGATGTCCTCTGGAACGGCGTGACGCTCGATGTCACGCCGGAGAAGGCTGCCAAGGACGAGCTGACTTACCTGCGCGACCATGACCCGCTCACGCGCCTGCCCAACGCCAAGGCGTTCCACAGCCAGCTCGCCTTGCACCTCGCGCAAGAGCGCGCCGGTGGCCGGCGCGCCGCGCTGTACATGGTCGACTTCGTGCGGTTCCACGAGATCAACGACACCTACGGCATGTCCACCGGCGATGAGATCCTCACCATGATCGCCAACCGGCTGCAGGAGGCCTTCCCCGCCGCGAGCCGCTTCTACCGGCTGCAGGCCGACCAGTTCGCCGTCGTGGGCAGCTCCGTGCCCTCCGAGGAGGGCGCACGGCAAATCGCCGCGGCGGCCGCGCCGATCCTCTCGGCCCCCTTCAGCCTGCCGGGCGGGGCCATCAATCTGCCCGCACGCATCGGACTGTGCGTCGATGCACCCGAAGCGGCTGAGGGCTCGAGCGGCGAGAGCGCGCTCGAATTCGCGCAGCGCGCCGACATCGCACTGCATGCCGCCAAGCGTGCCGCCCGTCCCGGCATCAGCCTGTACAGCACCGACATCGACGACCGGCTGCGCACCAACGTCATCGTCAAGCAGTCACTGCGCGGCGCGATCGAGCGACGCGAGTTCGAGCTGCATTACCAGCCGATCGTGCACATCAGGACCGGTCGCATCCTCGGCGCCGAAGCGCTGGTGCGCTGGAACCATCCGCTGCTCGGCATGCAGACGCCGGACAGCTTCATACCGATCGCCGAGGAGTCAGGACTCATCGGCCCGCTGGGCGATTGGATCCTGCGCGATGCGCTGCGCGCGGCCGAACTGTGCCGCAGCTCGCAGCAACCGCCACCGCGGATCGCAGTGAACGTCTCGGGCGTGCAGATCTCCGACCCGGCGTTCGTCAGCAGCGTCGAGGAGGCTCTTGCGCAAAGCGGCGTCGATCCGTCCATGCTGGAACTCGAGCTCACCGAGACCTTCCTGATCGAGCATTGCACGGAAACCTCCCATGCGCTCTCGGCGCTGCGCAGGCTCGGCATCCGCATCGCTATCGATGACTTCGGCGCCGGGTACTCCTCTTTCCACTACCTGCGCAACCTGCCGGTGGACAAGTTGAAAGTCGACCGCAGCTTCGTCCAGCACCTGCAGCCGCACGCCGACGGCGATGTCTCCATCATCAAGGCGATGGTGGCGATGGCGCACAGCCTCGGCGTCGAGCTGGTCATCGAGGGCGTCGAAACGCCCTACCAGCGCGAGGTTCTCGCGAGCATCGGCTGCGAGATCGCGCAGGGTTATTTATTCAGCCGCCCCGGCCCCCTGTCCGCGCTGTTGCGCCAGCTCGGCGGACGGTTCGCGGCGGACGGCACGACGGGCCACGAACCATAACCGCCAAACGGACCGCCGCGTTGACCGGCGCCCACCCGCGCGCTAAAGTGCTCTGGACTTGTTCCAAACGGCGTCGCATGAGCCCTTGGAGCGCGGGAGATCAACGCTGCTCAAACGTAGGTCAGCCAAGCGGCCGCCGAAGCGGGCGCGCCGCCCCGTTGGGCAACAGCTCAACTGGGTTCTTGCGGCGATCAACAATGCGCATCGCGCCGTGGTGCGCGCCTCGAGCGAGGATGCGTTGTATAGGTCGGTCTGCGAGGCGCTGACCACCGCAACGCCATTCGCACTGGCGAGCATCAGCGTTGCCGATCCGCCCCCGGAGCGCACCATTCGTGTCGTTGCCGCGGCCGGCAAGGCGATCGGCTACATCGACGGTCTGAGTGTGACCTGGGGCGAAGGGCCGCTCGGCGACGGGCCGGCCGGCCGCGCCTGGCGCTCCGGGCAGATCCAGTTCAATGACGATCTGCACACCGATATGCGCTTCAATCCCTGGCGCGAGCGCGCCCGGGCACATGGCTTGCGCTCCTCGTTCGTGCTGCCGGTCGCGCTGCCCGGCGGCGCCGTCGCGGTGCTCCTCAGTGTTTATTCCGAGCGCAAAGCGGCGGTCGACGAGGAGCAGCTGATGCACTTCAAGCTCCTCGGCGATGACCTCGGCGTGTGCATCGAAGTGCTGCGCAGCCGTGCCGCGCTGCAGGCGGCGCTCGAGCACCGCGAGCGGCAGGACCGCGAGCTCGCGGTCCTGCAGCGCGCGTTCGAAAACAGCGTTGCCGCGGTCATGGTGACGGATGCGCACAACCGCATCGAGGTCGTCAACGATGCGTTCGAGAGGCTCTTCGGCTACCGCCGGGAGGATGTCGTGGGGCGCGACCCGGCGCTGCTCGCCTCCGGCCGGCACGGCGAGGAGTATTTTCGGGCCATGTGGAGCGAGCTGCACGCGCTCGGCCGCTGGTCGGGCGACATCGTCAATCGTGGGCACGACGGCCGGCAGATCGTCTGCTGGCTGAGCATCGCGGCGGTACGCGACGCCGCACAGCGTGTCACGCACTACATCGGCAGCTTCCGCGACATCACCGAACAGATACAGTCCATGGAGGCGCTGCGCCGCGAGCAGCGCTTCGCCAACGCGATCATGGAGAGCATGCCCGGGATTGTCTATTTTTACGACCGTGCGGGACGGTTCCGCCGCTGGAACCGCAACTTCGCGCAGGTGAGCGGCTACAGCGCAGAGCAGATCGAGCACATGCACCCGCTCGATTTCTTCGACGCCGGGCACAAGCAGCTGCTGCAGGCGCGGATCGAGAGCGTGTTCACGAACGGGCAGGACTCCGTCGAGGCGCCGCTTATGACCAAATCCGGCCGCGCCGTTCCCTACCTGTTCACCGGACAGCGCCTGCACTACGCTGGGGAGGACTTTCTGATCGGCGTCGGCATCGACATCAGCAAGCGCAAGGCCGCCGAGCAGGCCCTGGACCGCCAACTCGAGCGTCTGCAGAGCCTCTCTCGTCAGGTACTCGAGATCCAGGAGACCGAGCGCAATGCCCTCGCGCGAGAGCTGCACGACTCGGTCGCCCAGGACATCGGCGCGGTCGGCCTGAACCTGACGATTCTGCGCCGCCTGCTCCCCGAACCGCTGGAGGCGGCACTCGCGCAGCGGCTCGATGACTCCCAGGCGCTGCTTGAGCAGGCCGCGCAGCGGCTGCGCAACGTGATGCTCGAGCTGCGCCCGCCCGGCCTCGATGAGTTCGGGCTGCTGGCGGCCCTCGGCGAGCACGCTCGGCGGCTGGCCCACCGCAGCGGGTTCGCCGTCACGATCGACGGCGAGGAGCCCGAACCGCGTTTTGCCCCGGCTACGGCGATCGCGCTGTTTCGGATCGCCCAGGAGGCGCTGAACAACATCGTCAAGCATGCGCGCGCCACACAAGTGCTCATCCGCCTCAGCGCCGCCGGCGATCGGATGCTGCTGGAGGTCAGCGATGACGGCATCGGCTTCGATCCGGCGGCCCGGGCCGGGCGCATCACCTGCGGCATGGGCATGCTCACCATGGCCGAGCGCGCCGAGTCGATCGGCGGGTGCTGCACCGTCGAGGCCACGCCCGGGGGCGGCACGCGGGTGACGGTGAGTGCGCCTCGGCCCGCACTGCCCGGTTCGGACTGAAACGATGGCACCCGCCCGCATCCGCGTCTTTATCGCCGATGATCACGCGCTGGTACGCGATGGCATCGTGGCGATTCTCAGTTCCGCGCCGGACATCGAGGTCATCGGTACGGCCGCCGACGGGCGCCTGGCGGTCGAACAGATCATCGCCCTCACCCCGGACGTGGCGATCATCGATCTGTCCATGCCGGAGCTCGATGGCATCAGCGCGACCCGCCAGATCCTCGCCGCGCACCCCAAGACGGCCGTCGTGATCCTCTCGATGCACTCTTCGGCCCAACACGTGTTTCGGGCGCTCGAGGCCGGGGCGCGCAGTTATTTACTTAAGGAGAGCGCCGGGCGGGAAATCGCCGAGACGGTCCGGGCGGTGCACCTCGGGCGGCGCCACCTCGGCGGGCGGATCGCCGAAATCCTCGCCGAGGGCATCAGCAACCGCCGCAGCGCGAGCCCCATAGAGAGCCTGAGCAACCGCGAGCGGGAGATCCTCAAGCTCGTCACCGACGGGCTCTCAAGCGCCGAGATCGGCCGTCGCCTGGAGCTCTCCCCGAAGACCGTAGACACCTACCGCAGTCGCCTGATGCAGAAACTGCAGGTCACGGACCTCGCCGGACTGATCAAATTCGCGATCCTGCACGGACTGACCTCGCTGGAATGATCGGTGCGTTGAGAATTCCCTACAGACCGGTACCGGTCGGCATGCTGGAGTGTGCGCCGGTGAATCGAGCGAGTTTCCCCCCCATGGCGATGTCCCGCGCGCAGGAGCCGGATCCGGGCAAGATGCCGGCTATCCGCATCCTGGTCGTGGAAGACCACGCACCGACCGGCAAAGCCATCGCGGCCCTGCTGCAAGGCTCCCTCGGGCGCTCACCCCCTGCCGGTCGGCCCCTCACGGTCCAGACCGTGCGGGACGCGGAGAGCGCGCTCGAAGCGATTGCGGACGCCCCCCCGGACATCGTGGTGATGGACATCTCCCTGCCCGGCATGAACGGCATTGAAGCGACGCGACGCCTGCGTGAGATCGCACCGGCGGTGCCGGTGATCATTCACTCGCGCAGCGACACCGACGTGTACCGCGCCATGGCAGCGCAAGTCGGGGTGCGTGCGTTCGTCAGCAAGCAGCGCACAGCGCAGGAGCTCGCTCCCTCGATCCGCAGCATCCTCGGCGAAGCGACCGGCATTTAGGGATTGGTGAGCCAGCCGCGGGGCTTGCGCTCGTAGCCGAAGCGGATCTGGACGCGGCGCGCTTCGCAGCGTGAGCAGCGAAAGCGCTCCAGCACTCGCGCGAGCGGCGTATCCCAACCGACCACGCGCGCCAGCGCATCGGCGCGCACCTCCCGATGGTGGCCGCACGCCGCGCAGCGCAGTTCAACGTACGCGTCCCGGTGATCGGACAATCGGCTGGAGGGTGTCAGCGGCAGCGCCATGCCGATAGCTTTCCTCGCCCGAGGGGAGCCTGTCCATGCAGTGCCGCGCGGCCGACCGTACTGGACGGCGCAAGGGACTGACGAACCACGGGATCGTGGTCCGCGGCGCGCGGTTCTCCCCAATGTTCCCGCAGGCGCCGATCCGCTACAGTGCGCTCATGTGCGGACGCTACATCCTCGCGCAGCAGGCGAAATTCGAGCGGGCGGTGCAGCTCGGCCGCGTGCACTGGGAATTCACCGCCCGCTACAACGTCGCACCCTCGCAATCGGTTCCCGTCGTGCGTAGCACCGCCGGCGTGCACGAAGGGGTGATGATGCGCTGGGGACTGATCCCCTTCTTCGCCCACGGCGTGCCGCTCAAGTACTCGACCATCAACGCCACAATCGAGAAGCTCGCGAGCGGGCCAGCCTGGCGCGGCCCGTGGAAGCGCGGCCAGCGCTGCATCCAGCTCGCCGCGGGATTCTACGAGTGGCACCTCGAGGCCTCGGGGCGCAAGCAGCCGTATTTCATAAGCCTGACCGAGGAGCCGGTGTTCGGTTTTGCGAGCCTGTGGGACCGCAGCACCGGCGCCGATGGCACCACCGTGGAAAGCTGCGCCATCATCACCTTGCCGGCCAACTCGCTGCTGCTCGATATTCACAACACCGGTGCGCATCCCGGACGAATGCCCGCCATCCTTGCGCCCGGCCGGTTCGACGCGTGGCTCGACGGCACGCCGGAGGAGGCTCGCGCGAGCCTCAGCGCCTATCCAGCCGAGCGCATGAGCGCACACCGGGTCAGCCTGCGGGTGAACAGCCCGCGCAACGAGGGTCCGCAGCTCATCGAGCCGGCCGAGGACTGACCGGCTGGATGCAACGGCTCAGCCGAGCCACTGATCGAAGAGTCTGCGACCCCAATACATACCGAAGCCGCTGCCGATGCAGCTAAGGACAATGGCCGTGCCGATGCCGATATAGGCCCCGATGGCCCAGCCCACGGAGCCGAGCACCGTCGTGCCGATGAATGAGAACGCTGCTCGCATTTGCGCGCCTTGATTACTCTCGGCCATCCGGCTCTGCCAGGAACTGTGCCACGAATTGCGCATCCCGCGGCTCAGAGCCTCGTGCGCAGCAGGCGCACCGATGCCTGGGGTTGCTGCTTGTCGTAAGACGTGAATGCCAGAGGCAAGTTCGCCCTGGCGCGCTCATCGCGGACATCGTGCCCCCCCAAAAAAGCCTCATGCCCTGCTGCCGCAAGCGCCCAGCCCACGCTTGCAGATCGATACCGTGTGCGGCCTGCGCTCGGACAGTGATGCCGCCCGAAGCGCCTGCGACGTCAATTCCGTGCCGAGGGAACGCTTCAGCGCCTGCGCGACAAACCCCGCCCCGCTCGATCCGCTCCGCCGCCGCGCGGCCGCCCTCGCTCGCGCACTCATCGGCCGCGCTAGCGATGCAGCTCACGGCGATGTGCCTAGCTGCCTGACCAGCGTGCCGAGCAGCGGCGCGATGCGCCGCAGCTCCGCGCGGTGCGCGGCCGAAAGCTCGGCAAGCACGCGCTCGCCAGCCGCGGTGAGGATCAGGATCGCCCGTCGGCGGTCGCTCGGGTCCCTCCGCCGGCGCAGATAGCCGCTGCTGACCATCCGGTCGATGAGCTCGACCGCGCTGTGGTGACGGGTGACGAGCCGCTCGGCGAGATCGCCCACGGTCACTGGCGCCCCGCCCGGGGACCCCTTGATGGCGAGCAGCGCCTGATGCTGCCGGGGCGCAAGTCCGGCCGCCTGCGCCGCCTCGGCGCTGAAGGCGAGAAAGCGCGCGAGCACGTGGCGGAATTCGGCGAGTAGCTCGTAATCGGCGCGCGAGAGCTCTCGCGCCTTCGCCCCTTCAGGGGCGGATCGGGCTGTCGTGGCGGACATGAAATCCTCCCGTTGAATTCTATCGTAGTACGATGTATTTTTCCCGCGCCCCGGCCTGGACTCTTTCACCCGCTCATGAAACAGACCACCGCCGCGCATGCGGCACAGGATACTCTGCGCGACTTCTCCGCGGATCGGCGTCTGCTCATGCTTGCCGCCATGTGCCTGGTGACTGGCACGTGCGGCGCGTTTGCCGCCTGGACACTGCTGCGGCTGATCTCGCTGGTGACCCACCTCGCCTATTTCCACACTCTCGCCACAGGCCCCTATGTGCTCTCGCACCTGCGGCTCGGGCTGCTCTCGGCGCTCATCCCGATCGCCGGCGGCCTGGTCGTCGGTGTCATGGCGCGCTACGGTTCACCGAAGATCCGCGGTCACGGCATCCCGGAGGCCCTCGAGTGCATTCTCACCGGCGAGAGCCGCATCGAACCGAAGGTCGCGCTGCTGAAGCCGCTGTCCTCGGCGGTCGCGATCGGCACCGGCGGCCCCTTCGGCGCCGAAGGCCCGATCATCATGACAGGCGGCGCGCTCGGCTCGCTGTTCGCACAGTGCTTCCGCCTGACGCCGGCGGAGCGCAAGACACTGCTCGTGGCCGGCGCGGCGGCCGGGATGACCGCGATCTTCGGCACACCCGTGGCCGCGGTACTGCTCGGCGTGGAGGTGATGCTCTTCGAGTGGAAGCCGCGCAGCCTGGTGCCGGTGTGCATCTCGGCGGTCGTGGCCCGCGCGTGGCGCCCCTGGCTGATCGGCGGCTGGCCATTGTTTCCCTATGCCGGGACGCTGCACGTACCGTGGTGGGGATTCGCCCCGTGCCTGCTCGTCGGGCTCATCGCGGGGCTGCTCGGCGCGCTCCTGTCCGCCGCAGTCTACGGCCTCGAGGAACTGTTCGAGAAGCTGCCGATGCACTGGATGTGGTGGCCCGCGCTCGGCGGAATCATCGTCGGCATCGGCGGGTATTTCGATCCGGCGGTGCTCGGTGTCGGTTACGACAATATTCAGGCGCTGCTCAACGGCGCGCTGTCGCTGCGCGCGGCTCTGGAGCTGTGCCTCGGCAAAGCGCTGGTGTGGATCGGAGCACTCTCCTCGGGAACCTCGGGCGGTGTGCTCGCGCCGCTGCTCATCATCGGCGGGGCGCTCGGCGTGCTGGAGGCGCACCTGCTGCCCTTTGGCGGGGCGGGCTTCTGGGCGCTCGTGGCGATGTCGGCCACCCTCGGCGGGGCACTGCGCGCGCCTCTCGCCGCAAGCGTCTTCGCCGTGGAGATCACCGGTGATCTGCGCGTTCTGCCGGCCATCATCGCCGCCTGCGCGGCCGCCTATGCGACGACGGTGCTGCTGATGCGCCGCTCCATCCTCACCGAACGGCTGGCCCGTCGGGGCCAGCACCTCTCCTACGAGTACAGTGTGGATCCGTTTGCGCTCGTGCGGGTCGGACAGATCATGGCCCGGCCCGCCCACACCCTGCCGGCGGGCATGACCGCCGCGGAGGCATTCAAGTTCTTCAACCCTGAGCCCGGCACTCACCGGCACCAGAGCTACCCCGTCGTCGACATCGGCGGGAAAATCACCGCAATGGTGTCCCGCGCGGACGTGCTGCGCTGGGTGCGCACCGGCACGTCCGCCAGCCAGACTCTAAAGGAACTCTGCGCAGCGCAGGCGCCGGCATACGCCTATGCCGACGAGACCGTCGCCGACCTCGCCGACCGCATGATCGATGCGCGGCTCACCCGCATCCCCGTCGTCGATCGCGACTCGCTGCAGGTCGTGGGCCTGGTCGCCCAGCGCGAGATCCTGCAGGTACGCGCCCGCGCGCTGCGCGAGGAGCGCGAACGCCGCCGCATTCTCTAGCGGTACTATTCCTCTGCGCCGCGCGGCACGCCGCGCAGATAGATGTCCGGATCGAGGCGCTCCATGTGCCGCTCCGGGTGCGCGACGCGCCGGAATCCGAACTGCTCGTAGAGCCCGTGCGCATCGTGGGTCACGAGCGACCAGCGCCTCAAGCCCTGCAGCCGGGGATGCTCCACCGCGGCCCTCATCATGGCTTTCGACAGGCCCCGCCCCCGGTGCTCCTCGAGCACGTACACATCCCCCACGTAGCAGAAAACCGCGTAGTCGGTGACCAGACGGCAGAACCCGACCTGCTCGCCGCCGGGCGCGTACGCGCCGATGCACAGCGAGGCGCGCACGGCACGTTCGACGATCTCGAGGGGGATGTTCTTCGACCAGTAAGCCCGGCGCAAAAATGCGTGCACGGCCCGCAGATCGATGCGCGCCGGATCGTCCGAGATGACATAGCCGTCGAGCTGCAGCAGCACCCCCTGCGGGGCGCTATCGTCCGCGGCGCTCACAGGACTGCGCTCAGACCCAGACATCGTTCTGCGCCGTCCTCGCCCCGCCCTCGCGCCCCGTATTGCGCACTCCTCGCGGCTCGATCAGCAGGACTTTCGCTTCCTCGCGGGCCGAAGGCTTGTGCCGGCGCCCTCTCGGCACGACATACAGCTCCCCCGCGCCGAGCTCAACGCCGCCGTCCTCGAAATCGATGCACAGCCGCCCCTCGAGCACCAGGAACGTCTCGTCCGTTTCCGGATGATCGTGCCAGATGAACTCCCCCTCGATACGCACGAGCTTGAACTGGTAGTCGTTCATCTCCGCGATCACCCGCGGCGACCACTGCTCGCTGATCAAATCGAACTTGTCACGCAAATTGATGGCCTGCTCACCCATAGCGCCTACCCCGCCGTCCCGGCCGGCGTGCCGGATGCGTACCGTAGCAAGAGCGGCCCTCCCGGAACAACCCCGGCACCGCAGCGTCGGCACGAGGGACACCCGAGACTTCGCCAATGGCCCGCCATCCCTGCGAGGCGTTCTGCGTCGCCGGCCTAGAGATGCCGAAAGCGCGCCGCTGCCGCAGCGCATTGCGTCGCGGCCAGTTGCGCTCATGCGCGTCAATCATACAAGGCCAAAAGACATCAGCGCCGCTGTCGCGCTGATCCGTGCCGCACGCGATCAGCGCCGAAATCTCTCCCTGCGCCGGCAGCGGAATCGGACAGGACCAACGAGGGGCCGGGTGCAACTGGGCCGATGATAGGCTAGGCGCCCTTCCTGAGCTTCCTCGCATCGGCCATCTGGACGGATGAGGCAAGTGGTTGGCAATCTGGCCCGCATGCCTCGTCGGCGAGCGAGCAGCAATTGTCAGTCAGAAAAGCCACTACGGACTGCATGCGCTCGAGCTGCGCACGGTAATGCAGGTTCCGTCCCTCGCGACGGCTCGCGACAAGGCCGACGTTGACCAGCTCGCGCAGATGAAATGACAGAGTCGGCGCGGGCACACCCAGCCGTCGGGTGAGTTCTGTGGGCGTATAGCCGGCCGGTCCGCGCCTCACCAGCAGTCGAAATATCGACAAACGGGCCTCCGAGGCGAGGGCCCCGAGTGCGGAGATGGCCTCCTTTGATTTCATGCTTGCAATGCTATCAAAGTATCATCAGTCTGCAACCAAGCTGCATGCGATCGAACTGAATGGCACCGGTCGTGTGCCAGCGCAACCAGGCGAGCCGGCACCACCGCATTGAAGTGCCTTGCGCAGTGGTTCGATCAGTCGATGCTCCGATTGCGTTGCTTGAAACGTCAATGGCGCAATGAGCGCCCCGGGGCTCGTGCGCGTAACGATCTGCAAGCGCGGGCGCACGCCGAGCCGGTTCCACCCCCAAGGGCACTCCGGCACCGAATGCGCCAGCGCCCTCTGCCGCAGAACACCAGGACCTTGTGTCATCGGCGAGCTGAAAGTCGTGAATTCTCGGCGGTTTGAAAATCGACGTATTCTTTCGCTTTGTTCCTGCATTTTCCTTTGACCGTCTTGTTCATCGTCGTGTCGTTCCCGCCTACAACAAAGG
>JAKAYU010000241.1 GCA_021809525.1 Pseudomonadota bacterium
AACGACTACGACGCCGCGTCGTAGTCGTTCGGCATGGCTTCCTCCTTGGCGTAGAATATCAGCTCATCAGGCCGGAATGGTGAGGCGCGTCACGAAGACCCGAAGCGAGCGAAAGCGAGAGAAGGGCGCACTTTAGCATTGCCCCTTCGGGTCAATGCGTGCGCAGGGGCTTCGCCCCTTGACCCCGAGAGCCGGGGCAGCGGCCCGCCCGCTTACGCGGACGGTCCTCGGCCCGGCAAGAGCGAGAGTAAGAGCGGTGGCGATTTATCACTTGTCGGCAAAGTCGGTCGGGCGCAGTGGCGGGCGTAGCGCCACGGGCGCTGCCGCCTACCGCGCGGGCGAGCGCATCACCGATGAGCGCACGGGTGAAGTCTTCGACTACACCCGCAAGGGCGGGATCGCGTCGGCCGAGATCGTGATGCCGGCCGGCGGCGATTGGCAGCCGAGTCGCGAGCAGCTCTGGAACGCAGCCGAAGCGGCCGAGCGGCGCAAGGACGCCAAGGTTGCCCGGGAGTTCGAGATCGCACTGCCGGCGGAGCTGTCCGCCGAAGAGCGCCGGGCGCTGGCGCATGAGTTCGCGCAGGAGGTCGCCGACCGGTACCGGGTGGCGGCGGATGTGTGCATCCATGAGCCGCACCGGGCCGGCGATGAGCGCAACCACCATGCGCACATCCTCGTCACCACCCGCGAGATCGACGGCCAGGCGCTCGGGGCCAAGACTCGCGTCCTCGACTCGCCAAAGACCAGCGGCGCGGAGATCGCGGCGCTGCGGGAGCGGTGGGCCGAGATGCAGAACGCGGCGCTGGAGCGCTCAGGCGAGCGGCAGCGCGTCGATCACCGCACCCTGGAGGCGCAGGGCATCGAGCGGATGCCGACCCGGCACCTGGGACCGGCCGCAGTCGGGTTCGAGCGGCGCACCGGCGAGGCGAGCGAGCGCCGGAAATCCTGGCAGATCGAGGCGGACGCCTCGGCACGCATCGCCGCGGCGGTGGCCAAGGCCCCGGAGGTGCGTGACCTGGCGCGTCAGGAGATCGCTATCGACACCGATCTGGGCGCTGCGCTCAAAGAACGCGAGCGCGAGCGCGCGGCTCAGACCGTCGCGCGGCAAAGGCCGCAGCCCGCGATCAACCCAACCGCGAGCCGCCAAGCCGAAAAACCGGAGGCCCCCGGCGCGTCCCGCGCCCCGGAACGGCAGCGTCCCGCCGCCGACCTGGCGGTGCTCACCCGAGAGCGTGACGCCCTGGTTGCGACGCGCGATCAGCAGCGCGGGGAAGCCGTGCGCGGGGCGTTTCGCGATCAGTCCGAGGAATGGGAGTCCCACCGTGCGGCAGAGAAGGCCAAGGGGTTTTTCACGCGCAACCGCGAGGTGGTGCTGTACCTACCGAGCGGCGAGGACCTGCGGGAGGCGCTCGGTGCGGTGGAGCGCAGCCAGCGGCGGGGCAAGGTCAGCGCCGCCAATCCGGAGCACGGCGGGCACTACATCGAGTTGGCGGACGGCA
The DNA here is from genome assembly GCA_021809525.1 of Pseudomonadota bacterium. Taxonomy (GTDB): domain Bacteria; phylum Pseudomonadota; class Gammaproteobacteria; order Steroidobacterales; family Steroidobacteraceae; genus 13-2-20CM-66-19. The sequence goes on from JAKAYU010000241.1 coordinate 1,500, forward strand.
GCTATTTGCGCACGCGCACCGAGCAGGGCGAGCAACTGCGTCAGTACCCGCGCCCCGAGGTGGCCGAGTGGGCGGCCGAACACTTGCAGGCCGGCGTGGATCGGGTGACGAGCGCTCGGCAGCAGGTGCTCGACCGACATCAGCCGCAGATCGACGCGATGGAGCGGCAGATCGCCCAGGAGCGCCAGGCGCGGGACCGAGCCGAATATCTGCGGCAGCAGCAGGACTGGCAGCAACGCCAGGAGCGGCTACGCCGCGAGGCCGAGCTGGCGCGCGAGCGCGAGATCGACAAACAACTAGCGAAGTCCCTCGAGGAACTGAAGCGCCAGGGCTACGACGTGGACCAGCCCGGCTTCAGCGCTGGGCTGCGAGCGGAGCTCGTGAAACAGCGCGACGCGGCGGAGCGAGCCGCGCAGGAGGCCGAGCGTGACAACGGGTTGGATTACAGCCGCTGAGACCTAACATCGACCGCGCAGGATCGCCCTGGCGCGGCGATCAGGCAGGGGGGGCTACCTCACTACCCCTGGATTTCGCTTCAACGTCGGTGCTCGCGCTCGTAGTGCTCATGGAGCTGCGCCTGGATCGCCTCGCGCTCGGCCGGCGAGGTCGCCCGCCGCTTTGCAACCAGCAGTTCATTGCGCCGCTCAGCCCACCGAGTCCGGTGGATCTCTGGCAAGAACGTCTCGTCGATCTGTTTGCGCAGCGCCGAGCGAATCCGGTTGTTGTTCATGGCTGGTCTGTCAGCTCCAGCCGCTTCTCAATGCGCTCGATGCGCCTTGCGAGGCGGTCCATGCGCGCCTCCTGCTCGACCTGGGTTTCCTCGGCGTGTGCCGAGTCACGGCGGAGGCCGACGATGGATGCTTCGATGCGTCCGAGCCGTTGCATCAGCTCGTCGAAGCGCTCGTCGTGCCTGTCCAGCTTGGCGCGGATCGCGCGCAGCATCTCAAGCACCAGGTTTTCGGACTCAGCCACGTGAGATCTCCACTTGCTTCGATCGCGCAGCCTCGATAAGCCTTTTTTCCTGCGGCGTCACGCGCAGCAGCATCGTGTCATCGCCACGTTCCCGCCGCGCTCGACGTGCCAACCCCCGTGCAGCGTCCGATGACGACGCGCCGACGCGCCGAGCAACCTCGGCCCACTCTAAGCCCTCGGCCCGTAGCCGTGCGGCCTCAGCACGACGGGCGGCCTGCTCGGCCAGCCATTGAGCGCGGGGGATCGCTGCCCACCGTTTCACCGTGCGCACGCTGCGCCCAACCTTTGCCGCGACATCTGCGGCTTTTGGCCTCTTGCGAGTCTTAACCTTCACCGCGATAGTCCCGTCGAACAACCTCAATCAGTGATGCGGCACGAGTGCGTCGCGCCGCACCAGATTTCCGCCCCTTCCAACTCTGCCGCGCGCGGAACGCCGCCAGGGCGGTGGGGTCGCGCTGCCAAACCCACTTGGCCACTGATCGGGCTATGTGGTTGGTCTCGCGCGGATCGAGCGGGCGGCGAAAGTCCGCGTTGTGTGTGAGCGCGTGTTGGTAGCACTCGTTTTGCCACGCCAGGAATGCACCCGGTGCGCAGCGGCCCTCGCCGCGATACAACCGAATCGCCGAATAGGCCCACACCCGCAGCCCATCAAACAGCATGCAGTTTCGGCCGAGGCCGATCTCACCGGCCTTGGTGCCGCGCTTGGGCAGGTGCCGGCGCAGATCCACATGGTCCGCGAGCTTCGACAGCTCATAGAGCGCACCGCTCGTGCGCGTGTCCCACACCGGGTGGCGTGGGTTCTTCGTGATGAGGCCGGAATAACCCGGATCACCACGCACTGCGGCGCGGATGCCGCCCTCGACAGCGGCCAGATACCGGACCGGTCCCTCGTGCAGGCCCTCGGCATCGACCAGGACCGGGGCCGAGAGGCCCCAGACCAGGTGCGCGTGATCGTTCACCCGGTTGCGGCTGATCCAGGTCGGGATCGGCAGCACATCGAGCCACGCGCCGGCAGCGCCCGCGTAGTCGCAATCGAAGATCGACCAGCAGCGCAGGTGCGGGGGATTCGCCTGGATGTACTGCCGCTCCAGCGCTTGCCGCAGCGAGCGGATCGCCAGCCCCCGGCCCAGGTCATCGGTGCAGTACGGCCGGCTGGGCCAGCGGCTCTCGTCGATCCAGTCCAGGGTGTTCCGATCCATGGGCTTCCCTTATACGCCGCAACTACTCGGCGAACAAGTGTGCCATGAACCTAAATCAGGTAACAGCGCCCCGGGGGGCGTCCTCTCTCCGGCAGGAGGCTGTAAGCCGGAAGCCGAAGTGGAGGCCCGGCGAGGCCCGAGGCAGGAGCCGATGGGCCGAAGCGGGCAGACCGGCCTGGAGCCGGTCCGGGTGCCAGGGAAGGCGAGGCTTGGGCAGGGTGAGGCCCTGCATTCTGGCGCAGGCGGGGAGAGGATCGGGTCTGCTCTTCGTTTTTGCCGGTGGCAAAAACATGGCTTGCTACTCTCTGCCCGTGGTGGTGGTGTAGACATGATGTGGTACACGAAATCGCACACCTTGTGGCCTATTGGGACGGCCACTTCGTGCGATTTACAGTGTCATTTACAGTGTCGTTGGATAGGCCACGAACACCGACACGGCACCGTCAGGTGCCGCCGTGGACACCGCCATAGATACCGTCAGGGGCGTGGCTACCTGTTTGCGTGGCCCGTCTCGATCCAGGGCCAGCCTGAGACGCCCTCCTCGGCCAGGGCCGCGCGAACCTGCTCAGCGGCGGCGAGCATGGTGCTGGTCTGCTCGTCCCGCACTTCCTTGGGCAGATGCGGATACAGGTAGCCGGAGGCGTCGCTGTGCGTGATTTTCTCGCACAGTCGAAGGAGCGCCGCCGCGCGGTCCGCGTCGAGTTCGAGCGTGATTCTCACCACAGCTCACCCCTTCGGCGGCAGATCAAATAACGCCCGATCATCCGCTCGGGTGAGGTACTGATCGAGCGCGGCGGTGATCTTGCCTCGCGCGTCGGCGTCGGCGCGCATCTTTTCGAGATAGAACGCACCGATCAGGATTTTTCGCCGGGTGTCCCGCTTGCGCTCGGCCTGGGCGAGGCGGGCTTCCGCCTTGGCCTTCTTCGCCTTCACCTGGGACAGCCGCTTTTGCAGGGCGGCGATTTTCGCGTCGTAGTCGTTCGGCATGGCTTCCTCCTTGGCGTAGAATATCAGCTCATCAGGCCGGAATGGTGAGGCGCGTCACGAAGACCCGAAGCGAGCGAAAGCGAGAGAAGGG
>JAKAYU010000242.1 GCA_021809525.1 Pseudomonadota bacterium
CAGGCGCGCTGCTGCTGTCGCTCCAGTCGCCGGACAGCATTCATCGGGCCCCGAGCAGTCCGCACGAACGCTGGGAACGTGAAGCGGCTCACGACAGGGGCTCATGAAAATAGTATTATAAATTCGCATACTCAGATACCCGTGTGCGCTGCGAAGACGCCTCGTCGCCTTGCGCTCGACCGCCAAATTCTCGCGGACAACTCCTGACGGGCCCATACGCCGGCCCATTACTGCGACCAAAGGCCCGATCGGGCGCTGGTGGCTTCGGTGTGCACGAGAACTTGGAAACTCAACGACTGCGGTCGGTACAGCAACCCCGCCGCGTAGGCAGATTGCTCGATTCACTGCGCGATTGCGCGCGGTGCGTCACAGCCCTGGCGTCGCGAGTCAACTCGGCGCCGGCGCCGCTGCGCCATCTGAGCAGACTCATCGACCGACAGGACTCGCTGTGGCGCTCCTGGGCCGATGAGCCGCGGATCTGGTTCTTCGAGGGCGTACTCTCGCTCGAGCTGTCCCGGGAGCGGGGCAAGCCGGTCCTGAATCTGTGCGCATATGACCGAGTCGGCGATCTGCTGCGATCGCGCATGTTCGTGTTGAGTGCGGATCACCGGTGGCGGAAATGCGTTTGAACGGTCACTACGGGACGCCCGGGCGTGCCGCCGAACCCGGCGCATCGCTCGCGACGCTCATGCCGGAAATGCAACAGCTCGAGGGGCGCGTGCATGCCGCTGCGGCACCGTCGATCGATGTGCGTGCGACGCTCTCGGAGCTGCAAAGCGTTGCCCGCGCGGCGCGTCTGGCCGCACTTGCGACCTACTCCTCGCTCGTGCTGCGCGTTTGCGAGCGGCTCGCGCCGGCCGAGCGTAGCGGAGAGTTCAGCGAGGCACAGGCGCACTTCCTGCGCCGCTGGGCGCGCACCTCGTTGCGCTATCTGGAGGCCCGGGACGATTTCCGGCATGCCGCGGCCCTGGTGGACATGCTCGCCGATGGCTCGATGTCCGAGCTCGTAACTGACGAGCGGATCGAGCTGCTGCGGGGCCTGCTGACCGAGACGACACAATCCAGCCCGCACAGTGCGCAGCGGCATCTGTTGCGGGATGCCGGACAATCCGGGCGCGAGCAGCAGGCAGAGTCTGATGCATCCGGGCCCGAGGTCCCGCGCGTCGTCGCGCCGTGAGAGAGTCTCGAATGCAGGATGCGCGAACAGCCTCGCGCGGCCATGCGTGAGCGCGCGGCGGCTGAGCCGCTCGGAGTGCTCTCGGGCGGGTTGCAGGGCAGCGATAAAGAACGTCGACGGCCTTGGCGGGGATCGCGGCAATGCGGTGCTGGGCCGTGTCGCGAGCCTGCTCGCCGAGCGGCTCGCGGCGGTCGGTTGGGTGGCACGCTCGGGCGATCATCAATTCTTCAGGGTGATTGCGGGCCACCCGTCAGCCTGGCCCCCCGGCGAGGCGGCGCGGCTGATCGAGGCGATCGGGCGCAGCCAGGAAGTTGGGGGCGGCCGCTGGCGGTGAGTGCAGTGTGTCGGCTCGCACGCGGCGCTGCGCCACGCCAGCGTGAGCGGCCGTCATCCGGTGCGGTTCTCTGTCATGCACGTGCGCCAGGCCGTCTTGCGGCCGCTCAGCATGGAGGCGTATTTGCGCCGGGCGATCGAGACCGAGAGCTGCGATCTGCACGCTCAGCCGAGGATCGCCGTGCGCAACGGAATGCTGTGCGGCGTGGAGGCACTGCTGTGCTGGCGCGGCTGCTGGAGTTCGAAATCACCGAGGCGGCTGGCATGCGCGATCCCGGGGAGATCGCCGATCAGCTGGCGAGCCTTGCGCGCCTCGCAGTCGCTCTGATGCTCGATGAGTTCGGCACGGACTACTCGAACCCGGCGCGACTCGGGCGTTTGCCGCTCGCGGCGATCAAGCGCGACAAGTCGGTAGTGTTGCGAGTTGCAACGCATGCGCGTGCTGCGAGCGTCCTTGGAGCGATCATGGGCATCGGGCACACGCTTGGGATGCGCGGTGGCTGAGGCGTGGAGACTCGCGAGCAGCTCGCGGCGCTGCGTGTCGCGGGCTGTGAGGAGTCCCAGGGTTACCTGCTCATCAACCCGATGAGCGCGGCACACCTGCACGAGTGGGTGCACAGCCGTCGGGGGCAGAGCCGGGGGGCCTGATTCGCATCGCCTGGGGGCGCAGGGGAAGGCCAGAGTCGTGGTGAGTTTGCCCGGGGGTGGGGCTGGGCGAGTCTGCTCAGGGCCGGGACGGCGGGTCCGCCGGGTGCGTTGCCGCCGTGAGGCAGCGGCGGCCCTCGCTCTCGCCGGTCGATTGCCGAAGCGCTTTTTATGGCAAAAAGCGCCGTTCCGCACGGGCGTGAGCGTCACAATCGGTGCAGTCGTCCGATCCGTCTCGCTCTGGCGACGCAGGCTGGGCATTCAGGCTCGATTCAGTGCGGATTGGCCACTCTGCGCACGGCAGTCATCGGCGACGCCCGCGTCGATTCGCCACGGTGGCCGCACCGGCCGTGGCAAGTCCGGGCGGGCACATTGGGAGCGTGCTGCGCACGCTGCGCGCCGGGCCTGTGTGCGGCGCAGGGGTGCAGTGCGCAGGGCAACGGAAAGGCGCATAGAAGGTGACGATGCAAGGCGCGAAACAACCAAGGATCCTCATCCTCGCGGAGGATACTTCCGTCGCATCCCGTGTGGCGGACTTGCTGCTCGAGCGCGGCTGCGAGGCGGCGGCGCATCGCGATCCGGCCGACCTGATGGCTGCCGTCAGCGCACAGGCGCCGGACCTCGTCATCCTGTGCGTGCCGGCAGGGCTCGAGCCGAACTACTCCCTCGGCGCGGCGCTCTGCGGTGTGTTCGAAGTCCCGTACATCGTTCTCGCTGCGGTGTGGGACGAGGCCAGCGCCAGCGCTGCGGCAAAGAGCGGTGCGCTGGCGTTTCTCGCGAGCCGCTATCCGCAACTGCACCACTGCGTGCCGGCGATCATGGCGGTCATGGAACGCCATGCGACGCTGCGTGGGCTCGAGCGGCGCGTCGTGCGCCTGGAGGAAGCCCTGCAGCACTCACGCACCATCAGCGCGGCATGCGGCGTACTGATGGAGCGGCTGCACGTGAACCGCCGTGAGGCGTTCGAGCGGCTGCGCTCTGCGGCCCGCGCCCGCCGCATGCGCGTGCGCGACAGCGCGGCGGGCATGCTGGCGGCGCTGGAGGCGATCAATGAGCTCGGCAGTACGCCCCCTGGGCGCGGGGCCGAGCCGCAATGTGACCGGCTTCGCAGTTCTGTGCCGAAAAGCAGATAACATAACGACCTCGGGATGCACCTTATTCTTGTGCATCTGCCTCAGGACACGCTCAGCGCTGTCGACGGCCGCCTGATTCTCGCGCCACGGCTCTCCCCCCGGGCCCCTCTTCGCCCGTTCCAATACGCATGCGCGTCAAGCGATGCTTGGCGCGCCGACGGAGGTGTGCGTGATCATGGAAACCCGGCGATTGCGGACAGTTCAACATCCGGCGCGCGTCGGCGACCTGCTCGACTCGCTGCTCGGAACGCAGCAGATGATTCCCCCCGGCCTGATCCGCGTGGTCTCGGCCTCGCTGCTGCCGGCGCCGCTGCGCCTGCTCAGCCGGTGCATCGAACGGCGCGATGGCGTCTGGCGCGCCTGGACGGATGGGGCGCGAGTGTGGTTCTTCGAGGCGCTGTTCTCGCTGGCGCTGTCGCGTGAACGCGGCAAACCGGTCATTCAGCTCAAGGAGTACGATGAGGTCGGGGATCTCGAGCGCGTGATGACCTTCGTCTCGACGGCCGCCCATGGGTGGCAGCGATGCGCATGACAGCGCCAACCGGCTGGCCGGCGGTGCACGCCGAGGCGAGTCAGCTGCTCAGCGCGCTCGTCGGGGAGCTCTGTGGAGCTGTGCAGCTCGGCGGGGGGCGCGAGGGTGGGCCCGTCGATGCGCCCGCTGCGCGCGCCAAGCTGCACCGCCTGGCGCGCGTTGCGCGCACCCGGGGGCTCTCGAGCTTCGCGTCCATCGTGCTTCGCCTCGCCGAACGGCTCGAGCCTTGCCTGCGTGCAGGCGCGTTCGCGCCGCGGGACCTCGAGCAGTTCAGGTGCGTGGCAGCGCACTGCGGGCGCTATCTCGATGATCCGACCGACATGCAGGCCGCGGCTGCGCTGGTGGAGGCGCTCGGGGCAGGGCCGGATCCCGCTGCCGGCCGTTGGGAGCGCAATCAGCTGCTTCAGGGCGTCTTCGAGGAGGCCACGGAACTCATTCGCAGCGTCGGCGCGGCACCGGATGCGGGCGGACACGATGGTCTGGCGGGGCTGCTCGACAGGGATGCGCTGCGCGCGAGGCTGCAGGGGATACTGACGGCGGCCGGTTCGTCGCATCTGCCCGTCGGGGTCATGGCTGTCGGAATCGACGGTGTTGAGGACATCGTCGATTCCCTCGGCGAGCAGCTCGCTACGGCAGTCGTGGCGAGCGCTGCGCGCGAGCTGATCTGCGCTGTGCCTTGCGGCGAGGGGGTCGCACGTCTGGGCACGGACCGTTTCGTCGTCGTGCGGACCGGCCTCAACGCGCTGAGCTCGGGGAGGAGGCTGCGCGGCTGATCGAGATCATCTGCCGCAGCCGCAGGCTCGGCGGCCATCTGGTTTCCGTCTCGGCTCGGATCGGCCTGGCGGTGGCCGGGCAGCACGGGAGCAGCGCGGCGGACCTGCTCGCCAACAGATCGG
>JAKAYU010000243.1 GCA_021809525.1 Pseudomonadota bacterium
GACGAAGGCCGGATAGGGGAAAACCGTCTCGATGGGCGTGTTGCGCACGGCGTTGACCAGCGCTGCGCACTCGGCGAGTCGCGGGCCCAGGACGGGGTGGCGCAGATACTCCACCGCCTGGGCGAGCGAGGCGATGGCGTAGCGCGCGGCCATCGGGCTCGTGCCGAGCCCGTGCAGCTGCGGGAACACGAACCACATCCAGTGCGTGACCTTGCGCCCGGCGGCGAGCTCGGCGCGGACCTGGCCGATGAGCGGATCCTGGGCGCGCACGAACCGCTGGAGGGAATCCCCGGCTCCTGGCGCGCTGCGGCGCATCGTGTGCTGCGGCGCGTTACATCCGCTCGGCGACGGCGGGCCAGTGACGCCGCGCGAAGTGCGCTTCCAGCCAGTGCTTCACCCGGCGCGCATCCGCAGTGCGGGTGTATTTTCCCCAGGAGTGCATCAGCACCATGATCACGTCGTGATGATCGATGTAGGTATCGAGCACCAGACATTGGCCCGCCCGGTCCGTGAACCCGGTCTTCTGCACCACGATATGCCACCAGTGGTCGCGCACGAGCGGATCGGTCGGGTAGTAGGGCAGCCGCCAGCGCCCATCGCGGACGGTGTAGCCGGGGCTGGTGGAGTAGCGGCGGATGATCGGATTGCGCGCGGCGGCCAGCACCAGCTTGGCCAGGTCCCCGGGGGTCGACACGTCGTAGGGCGACAGTCCCGTCGGCTCGACGAAATGGGTATGCCGCATGCCGAGCGCACGCGCCTTGGCGTTCATGGCGCGCACGCAGGCGGGCAGTCCTCCGGGGTAGTCGCGGCACAGCGTGCGCGCGGCCCGGTTCTCCGAGGACATGAGCGCCAGATGAAACAGCTGGGCGCGGGTGAGCCGGATGCCGATGGGCAGATGCGAATACGGCGTCCAGTCCGCCCGCGTGATCTGCAGCCGCTGACCGAGCGGCTGATGCGCCTCGGCAACCACCAGCGTCGTCATCAGTTTGGTGATGGATGCGATCGGCGTGACGCCGGCGGGCCGCTTGGCGTACAGCACCCTCGAGAGCGTGGCGTCATAGACGAGCGCTTCCTGCGAGCGCACGTAGGGGTGGCTGATGCGCCGCTGATGAGGCACATGGCGGTGCGGCACGTAATAGCGCCGGGCGGCATGGGCGCTCGGCGGGCTGCCGAGGCCAGCGAGGAAAAAACTGAGCAGGACCAGGGCGAGCAATCCAGAGCCGCGTGTGCTCATCGGTTGTTCTCGGTTGTGTTGGCCATCGCGAGCAGGTCGCCGTGACCCGGAGGCTTCAGTGCTGGGGCCGTGCGGCGCCGATGATACTTCCGAAGTTCGTTGCGCGGCGCATCATGCCATGACGCCGCACGGCATGGCAGAGGGTGGGAGAGAAAAATTGTGCGCGGGCCGAAGCGTTCCGCGGCGCCCGCCGGCGGAGCAGCTAGCGGTTGCGCAACTTGACGAGCGCGAAGGCGCTGCCGATCAGCACAGCGAGCAGGATCCAGGCCCAGGGATTGGCGAGATTGAGCGTGTAGCCAACGCCGGTCCGCCGGGGTACGAGCAGCGCACGGTTGCGCCGGTTGAAGTAAAACGGCCCGTACCAGCGGCCCCCCTCGGGCGCGGCGAGGCGGATACCGCCGGACTCTCCGGCAGGCGCCGCGTCCTGGGACCGGTAGAGGCGGATGCCCGAGCGCACCAGCGCCACGAACCCGGTGAGCAGCGTCGCCGCAAACAGCGCCGTCCACACCCGGAACGAGATGAGCGGCAGCGGCAGAAGGCTGAACGCGGGGGCGAAGGCGACGAACCAGGCGGACGCGACGATCAGCACGGCGGTCTGCCGGCGGAACGTGCGCTCGGCGCTCACCGAGCCGCGAGGGGTTTGGGGGGGCTGCTGCAGCATCAGCCACGCCAGGGCGATGAAGGCCAGGCAGATCGTGCCCATCGTTCCCATCACCGACAGCACCACCGAGGCGCTGCGCCGCACCCAGAAGTCCGGCACGCCCGTGCGCAGATCCCAGTGCACCGGGATCATCGGCGGCAGCTGCGACCAGCGCGCGAGCACCCAGAGGCCGAGCCCCGCCAGCCACAGCAGCGGAACCAGTGCGGTCAGCCAGCCTCCGGGCAGGCGCAGCGGCGGGGGACGGTTCGGCGGGGATTCGAGTCCGGACATCGGCGCGGCCTTCCGGCGTCAAGGCGTCATGGGCGCGGATGATACCCCAGGACACGAGCGGCACGCAGAGGCGCCTCAGCGGCGCTCCTGCGGCCGTTTTGCACGGCCGGAGGAGCTCAAGGAGCGTTCGACCAACGGCGCAGAAGTGCGCGCAGCGGCTCGTGGAAGGTCATGCCCAGCCCCAGAGCGGCCCCGCTCCAGGCGACCGCCATTGGGGCGTAGCTGCCCAGATGCGCGCGCAGCCACGGCATGGCGAGCATGGCCGCGGCGCCGGCGGCAAACGCTGCAGCGAGCAGCGTTACGATCGTGCTGCGCCGCACCCGGACATACTCCCTCTGCAGCCTGCGCAGCTGCTCGCGCCGCTCGTTCTCCATCTGCTCACGCAATGCGGCCCAGTGGATCCCGGCCGTACGGGTGACAGCCGCGCTCAGCCGCGCGCGGAAGCTGTGCGGAACCTGGGGAGCACGCAGCGCACGCCCCAATGCCTCATCGAGGGCAAGCTCGAGTTCGGTAGGTTTACGCGCGTTCACGACACATCCTCCCGCCAGTAGGCCGGATCATCGAGGCCCCTGCGTTTCAACAATTCCCCGAGAGCCGTGCGGGCGCGAAACAGCGTGGTCTTCGCCGTGCCCTCGGGGCAGCCGAGCATGCATGCCACCTCACTCACCGAGCGCTCCTCGTAGTAGTACGGCAGCGGCGCGCGCCGCAATCGCTCCGGCAGCGTCTCTATCAAGCCGCGCAGTTCCTCCGTGCGTCCGTCCCACGGCTCGGGTGCGGCGCCCTGCGCGGTTTGCTGCGCATCGTCGTTCGGCTCCTGCGCCGGCTCGTGCCTGCGCCGCTGTTGTAGCGCCGTGAGGCAGCGATTGCGGGTGATCGCATAGATCCAGCTCGACAGCGCGGCTCGTCCATCGTAGCGCTCCAGCGCCTTCCATACCCGCACCAGGCTCTCCTGGGCGGCATCCTCGGCTTGGCTGCGGTCGCGCAGCAGCGCGCAGCACAGCCGGTAGACCTTGCCTTCGTACCGCTCGAGCAGCGCCTCAAACGCGCGCTCCCGTGCGCCCGTATGCGGCAGCTCCACGATGTCCTGATCCCGGTTCGTGCCGTCGCTTACCGGCGCATCCACGCACTACCCCCTAGGCGCCTCGGCGCGGGCCGCACGGACACTCCCGCGCTCGACCTTGATACCCGGGCAGCGGCGATTCGGTTTCAAGGCGCGCACATTTTTGAAACCCCGCGAGAGCGGGCCGGGTATCAAGCCCACATCGCAACTTATCGAGGAGAAGCCACCCATGTACATACCCGCTCTGGGGCACGTCAGTCAGGGAACGCTCGCCCTGCTGATTCCCATCGTCGCCATCATTGGCGCCTTTGCTTCCGGAATGTTCTCCGTGTACCAGAGGGTGCGCCGGCAGCGCGAAATGCTCCAGCTCTATCACGCCGAGCGCATGGCGGCGATCGAGAAGGGCATCGAGCTGCCGCCGCTGCCGCCGGAGCTGTTCAATGAGCGGTGCTGCGGCTACACCGGCAGACGCGACCCGATCCGCCGTCGTTACGTCGGGATCCTTACGCTCTTCGTGGGCCTGGCGATCACCGTGGCGCTTTGGCAGACGAGCCATGATCACAGCTTCTGGTGGGGTCTGACCATCGTCGCGGTGGGCCTGGGCCAGATCGTGATTCATTACCTGGAGCGGCGCGACTCGGCCGCCAATCGGTCGGTGGCTCCGCCGCCGGGCACGGGGCCCGGCAATTCCGCCTACCCGGGGTGCACCTGAGTCTGAGGCCGCGGGGCGTGATGCGCAGCGCGCAGCGCCCCACGGTGACGGCGCGCTCGCGCGCTCTGGCGCGCCGCTACGTGCCCGCGTGCGGCGAGAGCCGGCCCGTGAGGCTTCTGCCGATGACCAGGAGGATCACGACGATGCACAGGCCGATCAGCTTATCCGGCGCGAACGAGTTGGCGTACAGTTTGACCAGCAGCTCGCGCAGCGCAAACACGACGGTCACATCTAGCAGCTGTGTCAACCCGACGTGACGCGTCCTGACGTAGCTGGTGAAAGTGCTGAACAGCTCGATGAGGACGAAAACATCGAGTACGGTAACGATCAGATCGCGGAAATCATTCGCGTCGACCGTGTTTGATCTCATGTCCGGAATCAGACGCCAGACGTTCATCAGCACATCGAAGAATGCGAAGCCCATGACGATGATCATCACCAGCACCAGGCCGATGACGATGACGTCGATGACGCGGTCGTAGATACGCAGGATCAGGTCTCTCATGGGACGCCGCCGCCTCGCTTGGTGTTGGCTGTTTGAGCGAGCGACCTTAATCTAGCATCAAAGCGCTCGGCCCAGCCCATCGGCGGCGCTGCCCCGCCGCGGCTGGCCCGGCGTGCGGCGGGGCAGCCTGTGCCCTGCGCCGCGGCGGTCGCTCGCGCCGGGGCCGTTGGCCGGACCCGGGTGCCCACTGAAGCGGCACCCCGCTCTCAAGGGCGCTGCGGCAGCATTTGGAAGCA
>JAKAYU010000036.1 GCA_021809525.1 Pseudomonadota bacterium
GGGCTGCGAGCCGATCGAGCGGTTCGCCCTCGATCCCGTTCGCCTGGTCCCCCTCACCCTTCTTGCGCTTGCGCTGCTCGCGATACCGGATGCCGCGTAGCGCGGCCTGTGCCGCCTCGTCGCCACGATCAGCCTCGCGCTCGAGCCACACGCGCCAGACCATCCCGCGCGAAAGCTCGGTACCGAGCGCCCGTCGCTCATCGCGCTGACGCTTGGCCATCTGCTCGCGCGCAGCCGCCGCCTTGAACGCGAAGAGCGCATCCGCCGTGCGGGCGTCCAGTCCCTGCGCCCGGAGCTCGGTGCGGGCGGTCTGCCGCTCGCGACGCAGGCGTTCCGCGAGCGCCTGGCGCTCGGCGACGTGCTTCATGCGTAACGCCTCACGGCGCTTTGTTGCCTCCGCCTTCCGTTGAACCTCGCTGGCCGCGAAGCGGGCCGCGAGCGCATCGCGTTCGGCCTGCCGTTCAGCGCGCCGTCGGGCACGGTCGTCCTGGTCGCGCTTACCGCGCTGCTGTCCAGCCCCACTGTGATCCTGTTGCTGATGACCCTGCCCATGGGAGCCATGAGCATCGTGCTGGCGGGATTGCTCACGGTCCGCCGCTCCCCGCTGCCGGCCGGGTTCCGTGCCGGCCTCACGGCCGGCCGGCCGCGCGGACTCCTCGCCACGCGGCGGGGCTTCGCTGCCGAGGTCCACCCGGGCGGTAATCACCGCTGCCTCATAGGTCCTGGCTGGATCGGCCGCTGGAAGTGGCTCAATCTGCGGGACGAACTCCCCCAGCCGCCGCTCAAGCGCAGACTTGCTCGCCCACCGGCCGAGTGTGCTCGCCTTCGCGGCGAGCACGCGCGGCGCGGCGCCGACTGTGGATACCGTGGTAGTCACGATGAGGCCGGAACCCTTGCGCTCGAGCGCGCACCCGAATGCAGCGAGCGCGCGGTGTGCGTCCCCCCACGTCGCGCCCTCGCGCTCCACGGCGGCGCGCAACGCCGCGCTCGGCGTCCCGGCCACCCATGACTCAAATGAAATGTCGCCGGCCGCCGCCTCAATCTGAGCGGCATCCGGACTCGGAGTGGATCGCTCACCACGATCCTTCAGCAGCCCGCGCGCGGCGCGCTCCCGGCGGCTCATTCGCACGATCTGAGGGCCGGACGGCGTGTCGACGGTGATCCACGGTCCGTTTGCGCGCGCCCACCCTTGCTCAATCTCGAGTTCGCGCATCGCGTGATCGAGTAACAGATAGTCGCGATGCGGGACTGCATGGATACGGCTGGATTCATCCACGCGACACGTCACGAGGTGCAGATGGTGATTGTCAGTGTCGCGGTGCAGCGCGGCCACGACAGGGCAGCCGCCGAAGCCCAGCTTGTCCATCACATGCGCGGCCGCCTGCGCGGCCTGCTCCTGCGTCGGGTGTTCCCCAGTCTGCCAGGTAATCACCACATGGTACGGCTTCGGCCGCCGCCCACTCGCGCGAGCAGTGGTGCGCAGGATGTCGATAGCGGTTTCTCGATCGGCCCGCGAATCGAGGGGGCAATCGACGCCGTGGACCCACATTTCGGGGCGCGGTTCACCGGCCTGATCAGGTCGATCCCGCGCGATATAGCGCACGGCCTCGCCGATATGAGCAGCGCCAGTCGCCTTGACCACCTTAGCCAGCACGACGCAGCGCCTCGTCAACCATTGCCACAATGCGGCTGTGCGCCGCCAGCGCCTCACGCAACTCGTCGACGCTGCGCCCGCCGCCCATGACGAGCTTCAAGAGCCCGCCCTGGCGTCCGAGTTCACCGCGGAGCTCGCGCAGCGCGGCGATCCGGGGATCGCGCACAGCACCTACGCGGCGCAGCCATGCGGAGGTAGAAAGACCGGCCGCCAGCGCAGCGGACTGAATCGCGCGGTGCTCGTCGACCGTGACCCGGATGCGCAGCATGTGGGTACGTCTATCCATGCTCCATTCCTCGGCCGGCGTGCAAAGAGCCGGATTCGTAAGAACTGCGTCAGACAGATCGGTACAAGGTAGGGCGGTGTAGCTACACGGGGCGGCGCCGCAGGCGCCTTCCCCGTGCGCTACCACCGCCACCTTGGTCAGGCTTCGCCCGACACCCCGGTGCCCCACTCGGCGGCTGCGCCTTCTCGCGGCCCGGTCTCCCCACCTTGGTCAGGGTGCTTACGCACCCCGACACCCCACCCGCAACGGGCAACGGGGAATGGAGAGTACAGACCCCAGAACCACCCCAGAACCGGGGACGTTACGAGGATCGCGAAATGACCAAGAGCCAGACTTACGACGCCGGCACGGTTCTCCCGGCATGCCGTGCGGCGCTCACGAAGCTGCGCGAAACAGAGCGGCCTGGCGAAGGCGAACGGCTCCGGAAACGCAACGTGCTGGAGGCGCTGCGCCCGGAGATCACGGCCATGCTACGAGACGGCTATTCAGTCCGGCAAATCGCCGCCGCGCTGGCCGCTTCGGGCAACCTACAGGTCAGGCCCAAGACGATCACCGAGGTCTGCGGCGGCTCGGCACAGCCCCCGGCCCAGGGTCGCTCACGGGCACGGAAACGCAAGCCCGCTCCGGGCACCGCCGCCGATAACGAGACACCAGCACCGCCGCCACGCGGCGGGGAGCCGGAAGCTGCGGCCACTACACCCTCCGCGACGACCCCGGCTACCGGGACCGTAACGGACCGTTCTACGTTTCCGATCATCCCCGACAACGAAAACCTTTGAGAGAGACACACTATGAACAACGCAACCCGCAACAGCGCCATTTACGTCGTGGGTGGAGGCAAGGGTGGGGTGGGCAAGAGCCTCTCATCCCATGCCCTGGTAGACTGCCTACGCACCCCGATACTCGACCCCGCAGCGACCCCGTCACCGGAGCCCAATGAGGTCTGCTACATCGAGTCTGACGACAGCAACCCGGACGTGTACAAGGCCATTCATGACTCGGCGGGCGTGCACGCCGAGGTCTGCAATCTTGACAACGAAGATGGCTACGTGCGGCTCATCAATACCATCGGCGCGCGCACGGACCTGCCAGTGGTGATTAACACTGCAGCGCGCGCGACTGCCACGCTCATTGAACACGGCGGGCTCTTAGCCGCCGCTGCTCAGGAACAGGGCCGCGAATTGGTCATGTTATGGGTGATCAACCGGCAGCGCGACTCGCTGGAATTGCTGCGGCAATGGCTCGACAGCAAGCAGGCGTACAGTGCCGTGTACGTTGTGCGCAATCTGTACTTCGGTGCGGCCGAAAAATTCGACCGGTACAACAACGGGCGGCTCAAAACCGAAATCACAGGCACCATCGACTTGCCCGAGGTCACCGCGGAACTGGCGGACTATCTGACCGACCACCGGCTCGCCTTCTGGGCCGACCGCGACCGGGACGGGAATGCGTTCTCGCTGGGTTACAGGCTGGCGTTGGCCTCCTGGCGCGGGAGGAACCGGAAGGCGTTCGCGCCGGTGCTATGAGCGAACTGGACGGCGGCAGGGGACAGGAGCCGGCGGCACCAATGGACGGTGCCGCCGCGCTCTCTGACATCAGCGAGTGCCTGCGGCACCTGGCGTGCGGGTACGGCCTCGATCCCCGCGAGCGGGCGGCCTGTCTCCGTCTCCTCAAGGCCGGAATCGCCGGTGGGGACGCCGCCGACCTTCAGGCGGCGGTTAAGGTCTTACAGTCTCAGCGCCGCCTCGCTGATCGGCAGCGAACTCAGGCCAGCGAGCTATCTCTCCGGCTCGGGGCGCTCGCCGAGTCCCTACGGCCCCGACCCTGATTCTCCGCCCTGAATGGCTTACCGCGACACTGGTCAGCAAGCCGCAGCAAGGAGATCGGAGATCCCTCGATCTCCTGCGGCGGCGAGCGCCAATTCGGACTTCAGGACACTATTGAAGTCGCGATTCACATTGTGCTGCAGGACGCCCGAGGGCGCGGATACGACGAACGCTATGGTGGCCGCAACGGCGGCTACCGGAATCATCATGATCGCGATCAATGACCGTCGGATCACGGCGCTCGTGACATGCCAAGAGGCGGATCGAAGAACTGACTGCGCGGCAGACCGCAGGCTCGGATCCAACGTCTCCATGGCGGAGGCCATCGCCTCCGCAATCGTCCTTTCCACGTTCAGGTTCCTGCCGGCCAGTAGGTACACAAGAGCGCTCGGCAGCGTCATTTTGTGCGCGAAGCGAATTTCGCCGTTCAGCACTTCCCGGACGAACCGAGCTCCACGGGTCTGCAACGCTTCCGCATCAGCACAGGTATCAAACCACTGGTCGCGCAGCTCGAATAGACGCTGTCGCGTCTGATCGACGACGAAGCGTTGCCAGAGGGTGTAGAACCATACAAGAATCAGCACTGCGGCAATCAGGCCAATGAGTGCGCTTGGCGCCAAGGACTGGATATATGAACTCATTTGTCGTCCTCCCGCGTGTCTCCGTTGGGCAGTAGTCCGCTCGATGAGCGGGTCGGATCTAGTCGCAGTTCAAGCTCCCGATTTCTCTGGCTCAATTTCTCCGTCTTGCGGCGACGCTCCCGGCGCTCGAGTAACGCATAGCCGATACTGCCACCTGTGATGAGCCATGCAAACTTCGCGGTGCCGAGATGCGCGTACGCTCTCACTGCCAGCGCGACCATGATCTTCGCTGTGGTCGCTTGCCCAGCGAAGGCCCGAGCGATCAAGACGAGGCAGTACGCAGCTCCGAGCCACGCACCGGCAATCACTGCGGTCCGCAAGAACTTGAACAGTTCGACGTAAAAAACGGTTGGCCGTTCCTTTCGTCGCTTCTCTTCGTTCGAACTCAAGGACACCCCAAGGGCTTTCGGTCTTGGCGGGCGATTCTAGCCGGAACCGAGGACTTGACGCATCCTTGCGTCACGCAGCGCACCTCACTCCGGGTGATTCAACCGAATATTGATCCCACCCGAGAGCCCCTGATGCCGCAGGGCATCCTGCGCGTGCCCGAGACCGCTGACGATATTCGCCGCGCCTAGCGACTGGGCGCCCAGGAAGTCCATAACGACTTCACTGTCCCAATGCTGGTTCACGCTGACCCAGGAACGATGGGACGGAGCACCACGTCGATGATGGCGACCGGTTCGTGGATCTTGCGACAGCCTACTCCTCCAAGATCTCCGTATTTTCGTTGACTGGGCGTTTCTCAAGTTCGCGAAGAAGCTCTTCGTAGTGCGTTAACGCGTCGGGCTTCTTGGCGACGTAAACCTCCGACGTTTTCAGATCTAAAGTCTCATGCGCCTCAGCGGCGATGTTGTACATATCACTGTACTTAACGTTGCTCTTCATAATCAGCGCCTCCGTTAATGCGTGGCCCCGTACCGTCTCGTAAAGAATCTGGGGTTTAGCTCTGGCCGGAAGTAATGTTTGCGCTCGATCCAAATAAAGCCATCATGCTTGCTGATGGCCGCCACATCAATCGGACCCCCGACAGACTCACTTGGTTTAGTGACTCGTTCCTTTAGGGACTGAAGCTCTATCAGGCTCTTTGCGAGAGCGGCCATTTCTGCTACGGGTAGTGACGCAATTACTCGCGCCATCGGAGAATGGTGACTGCTGAACGACTGCGAGAACCATTCCTTCCGGTGCTCTTGAAGAGCATCTTCAACCATTTGTTCAATCCCTGGAATATCGCCCTCATGTTCAATTCGTTCGGCGATTCTTGCGGCGAAATCTGTTAGGCATTTGCGAGTTGCATCGTCAACATTCTGATGGACGTCCGGGCTGATACCGAGACGAAATGTGTTGATCATACTGGTCGTGGCGAATGGCCTAATGATTGCCGGAATCTCGTTAGTGATCGTGGCGGGATTTTCCTCGGGTATTGCAATGAAGTGCCTCTCCAGGAAGCCCCTGCACTTGTACGCCTCAAATGAGGGGAAGTAGTCCTTCTGTCCGTAGCCGCCGATCACGATTCCGGACTCGCCGAGAAAAAGGTCGTGGCGCTTCATGGCCGCCCTGATTGAGACATCTGCGAGCCGCGGGGCGGACCCAAGATCAATCACGTACTCAGGTCCAATTTCTTCGCGAATCCTCCTGGTGATCTCAACAGCGTGTGCGGCTACCGCGGCTTCTATATCCTCCGGTGTCAACGGTACGGGGACCTCCAAGCGTGCAACGTCTGCCTCAAGTTCGGTCAGCTTATTAAGGTAGCAGTTCACCTGATCTTGGCCCTCCGCTTGCTTGACCGACTCGTCTTCCTTGAGCATGCGCGCATTGAAAAATGCAGCCATCGTTGCATTCTCCAGAAACAGTCGCTGCTTCATCTCGTCTGGGAAAAGCGCAGAGTGCCCCTCAACGAAGCGGAAAAATCGCTCTCGGTAGCCAGATATGGAGTCCGAGGACTCCGTTCCGAGATGAGCCCGGAAATCCTTGACGATGATCTCCCAAGGCACGGAATGGAGTCCCGCTGAACCAAAGATCATGAGGCCAACGGGGTGAACGTCAGAAAGCTGGAATAGCTTATTTGCCCCTTTGAAGTACCGGACTTCCTGTTTGCCCTTGATCCAATGGGTGACCGTGGTGGCACTGTCGGCGGCAAAGATCAGCGCATGCTGGTTCATGATCGCCACTTCCGCAGTCACAGGTAGGCGCTCCTCGTCTTTTGTGGGTGCGAATCTACACGACGATGGCCATAGCCGTCACTCCGGGTGATTCAACCGAATATTGATCCCACCCGAGAGCCCCTGATGCCGCAGGGCATCCTGCGCGTGCCCGAGACCACGGGAGGCGTGCTTCGCGACGTTCACCGCGTGCTCGGCCGCCGAGCGGCTGAAGAAGCCCTTCTCGGCCCCTGCGGGGGGCACCCCCTTCTCCGCCGCCCCTGCGGCGGCGCCGCGCGGGTCCGCGATCCCGTCGGCACCGCCAGCCGCCGACGCGCCGTCCCCAGGGCCGCCTGTATTCGCGCCTGCGCCACGATCCGGCCCCGGCGGAGCTCGGTCTGCCGAATCCCCGCCCGCCGGTCCTGTGGCGCCAGAGGCCGCGCTCGGGCCGCCCTGGGTCGACCCCTGGCCGGGGGCGGCCCCGGAGCCAGCCGCCCCCGCCTGACGCGACGCCTGATCGGTGCCGCGGTCCCCGAATCGGATGTTCGGCGCCGGTCCGGCACCTGTCGTGTCCGCGCCCCCGGCAGGGGCCGGACGGGCCGTGCCGGCCGAATCCACCGTCCACGCGCCCCCTGCGGGGGGCACGGTCGACCCCGAACTCCTCGCACCGCTGCCGACGCTGCCAGCAGGGCCGCCCGAGCTGGGGCCGAGCGACCGCGCGAGTCCCGAGACTCCGCCGGCAGAAGCCGCGGCGGACCCATTCTTGCCCGCGAGGCTCCCGAGCATGCCCATGGCTCCCATGTCGCCGGCACCGAGGGCGGCGCTTGAGGCCCCGCCAGCGAGGCGCTTTGACATCGCGGCAAGCGCCGCGCCCCCGGAGCCCGCGAGTCCCGCGACTCCCGCCGCCGCGCCGAGCCCCGCCGCAGCCACGCCAGCCCCTCCCGCGGCGGCGCCCATGAAGCTGCCGGTCGAGAGCGAGGGGCTACCCGAGAGCATGCTGCCGGCAATCCCCGGCGCGGTAAGTCCCACCACGCCGTAGACCAGCGTCATGAATGACGCCTCGATCGGGGTGATCCAGCTATAGCCGCCCTGGGTGTTCATCACGTGAAACACCTGCTGAATCTCGTGCGGCAGATTCGCGCCGAGCGCCAGAATCACCGTCAGCACGAAATACTTGACCCCGATCGAGAACACATACGAGAGGTACTTCTCCGAGAAGGTCGTTGTCCAATTGCTGCCGGCGAAGGCGAGCATGAAAACCCCCGCACCGAGAATCACGCTTGCCTCGATGTTGATGATGAGCGCCTCGAACGCGAGCAACGCGTAAGCGAGGACAAACACGATCGCCGATGCGACGGCCGACAGCCCCATAATCGTATCGTTGAGCGGGTGCAGCAGCGACACCTGCGAGGTCACGGCGGCGGACATCGCCTCGATCGCCGTCCAACTCTGTCCAAAGATCGCAGACGGGTTCGCAGGGGTGAGCGCATTCGCTTGTTGCCCGGACATGCCCGTCACGACGAGTCCCGCGCGTTGGAACATATGGAGCAACAGCGGGATCCAGTGCGGCGCCATGCCGATGACGCCAAAGTAGAACAGGGCAAAAAAGGCGATCTTGATGCCGAGCGAGCCGATGAGCTCGTGCGGATCGGGGCGCTTCAGTGCCCATTGGATGCCCACCCACATGAGCTCGAACAGCGCAAGTCCCGAAAACAGATCCTGCGCCGCGACCGTGGCATGCGTGAGCCACCCGCCCATCGAGCCGAGGAAGAGATTCTGGATGTCGGTGAGGATGTGCGTGGTCTGTCCGGCCGTGCTCGCCGCCGGCAGGGGACTCGCGGCCTGTGCGAGCACGACAGTCGGGATCAGCAATGCCGCGAGGCAGGCCGCCGGGAGGATCCATCGGGTGTTATGTCGTCTCATGGCCAAAGCCTCATCCGAAGATCGAGTACGTGAGCAACGCCGCCCCGAGGACGGCGAGCGCGATGGTGGCCCAGGGTATGATGCGAGCGAGGCGGCGCTGTGCTGCGATGGAGAGTCTCATGGGCGCGCCCTCAAAGCTGGTACACCGCGTACTGGATCGAACCGCAGCCCAGGCCATTTTCCCCACCAGTGAGCGTAATCTGCCCGCTCTGCCCTGCGGGCAGTGTGAAGGTCAGCGAGAAGGGGAAGTACATGTTATTTGGGTTGTAATTGCTGCCGCCCTTGGAGTACTGCGCGCTCTGCGACGCGACCGGGGCGCCGCCCGATGTGGCGGAGAGTGTGATCTGCCGCGTGTTGGCATTCGGGCCGCAACCTCCCTGTCCGATGCCGGCGGAAGCATCGGCAAATACAAGCTCGGGAGCAGAGGACGCCGTGAGGTTCACGGTGGGCGGGCTGGTGCCGTATTGGATGCAGCGGTACCGATAATAGCGACCACCGCAGTAGGTCCAGTACGTGTAGGTCGTGGGCCCCTGCGCGCCCGTGGCCAGCAGTTTGCCCATATTCGCTGCGCCAAACTGCTGAATTTCATTGCACAGCGTCGCGATCGAATTGTAGCCCGTGCTGCACGGGCCTTGGTTCAGATTATTGTTGATCGCCCCGATGCTGCTCGTGTTCGAATTGATCTGATTTCCCTGCTGGGCCACGGTGGACTGCAAGTTCGAGATGGCCTGCGTATTCGCGTAGGTCTGCGAGGAGAGCTGCGAATACCACGGGTACGCGCCGCCGGAGCGCACGTCGATGTCGTTCACGTTGATCGAGCCAGGCGCAGCTTCTGGCGACACATTCAGATTGCCTGGGGTCTGCTGAGTCACCATCGACCAGCCGACGCCGTACTGCGGCTGCCAGCCCCAGTAGTCATTACACCATTCCCACGACGTCTGCCCAATGTTCCCCTGGCCGGGAAGACAAAATGTGCCTCTGGCCCCCTCCCATGTCCCGTTCGAGTGCACGGCCCACGTGTTTTGCGCCATATTGCTGTCCCACAGGGTCATCTTCCTGCCCTGGGAGACGAAGGAAATGTCATCGCCAGAATTGCTCTTGAGCGTAAGAAACCCGCCGAAAGACGCGTTCTGAATGTGAGCGTACTCATTGCCATTGCTGTCATACAGATTGAGCTCAGCCCCATCGCCACTATCGTTGATGACTGCGCGGTTCTCATCGGCGAAGAACGTACTCGGCACATGCAGATTACCGTTCTGATTCACGGCCAGCGCCACCCACGAGCCGCCGTTCCAGGCGAATGCCCGGTCCGTATCGAGCGTCAGCCGCACGTCGCCGTCCTGATTTCCGCTTGCCGGCAGCGCCGCGTAGGTGGACACCGGCGCGCGCCAGTGCCCGCCGCCGACCGATTGCCAGGTGCCGCCCTGGCAAGACACAAGCGCCCCAGTGCCGTCCTGGGCGATCGCCCCGGTATTGGCGCAGGACGCCCCCGGCGTCTCGACGGCCCCAAGGATCAACGGCGTGGACATGGTATTGCCCGCCGCAGTGGGCGCTGGCACGCGCCAAAGGAAGCGCGAGTCATCCGCCTGCTGCGCTGCATTGCTCTCGACCTTCACGTCGATCGAGCCTGGGTTGATCCCGGCCGGCGCCGGGGACTGCCAGGTATTGCCGGTGCCGTAGATCGTCCCGGCGACTTGCCCGGAGATCGGCACCTTCGGCACATACCCGCCGCGGTCGCCGAGATCCAGCAGGATCTCGCCCGCGTCGGGGTCGGGATAGCGATAGTTGCCCTGGGCCACCACGTACCCGGTCACATTGCCGCTTGAGTCCGCCTGGTACTCGACGGAGATCGGGTCGCCCATCGCGTCCACCGTCGAGGTGCCGGCCGGCAGATAGCCCTGCTGAATCAGGGTCTGGATGGACACCGTGTGCGTGCTGCCTGGGGCGGACAGACTCGCCATGTACCCGTACTCGTACTGCAGCGCCGCATCCGTGATCGTGGCGAGCTGCCCCGCCTCGACCGTCGCGACCTGGTCCGTAAATGCCTGGTGCTGCATTCCGACCACGCTCGGCAGCATGATGGCGATGCCCACCAGCACGGAGAGCCAGATGATGAGGTCGCCTGCGGCCATAGCTCACTCCTCGTGCGCCGCGGTGGCGCGGCGAGTGTTGGGCTTTACAACCGCCCGCACGGGGGCGGGCGGCACGCAAAGAACCATGACATGCGGCACAGCGACCGCCGCGCGCGTCTCGACAGTCAGCGCATGCGCGAGACGCTGCTCGCCAGCGAGGGCGATGTGCAGCATGACCAGCAGTGTCCCGCAGAGCGCCAGCGAGACGAAGTAGAGCGCCCGCAGGCGGGGGACGGCCATCTCAGGGGACAGGAATTTGCGGAATGACATGATGCCAGCCTCCTACCGGTACTCGCCGGTCTGCTCGAGTTCGCGGGCGCGGCGCCGCACTGCGCCGACGTCATCGTCGCTACACTCCTCAGTCAGCCAGCAGATGTGCTCGACTGTCCTGCAGTGCACCATGTAGGAATAGGGGTGCGCCCGGCTCGGAGCACGAATGCCAATGCAGCAGACTTGGTATTCGGCCGCGGACGGATGCCAGCGGCCGCCACTATCAAATTCGCCGTTGGGGTGTTCGAGCCGGTGCTTGCGCCGCAGATAGAGCCGCGCGGCGGCCTCGATCTTGTCGGCGGGCAAAGAGGCGGGGGGCGGCGCCGCAGGGCCGGCAGTGGCAGCAATAGAGGCGGGAATGGGATCGGTCGTAGCCATGACGCCCTCCTGTGAGGTGTTTCGGGCGAATTTGCCCGCGTCACCTCTATTCCTCCGGGTGGTGGGCGAGTTGAGCTTTTCTGCCGTTCCGTCTAGGAGCGGCGGTGGGATGGCCGGAGCTGGCGCGCGCCATCTGCCTTGGAGGCAGCGGCGCGGACCTCGCGGCAAAGGTGGCCCCTACGCTAGAATCGCCTGCCGGAGGGATCTCAAGAGCCGAAGAACCGCGATGGCGTGCGAAATTGCCGAACGGAAAGGGGAAACATGCTGATCCTGACCAGGTGCGTAGGTGAGACCGTGATGATTCCTGACGAGGTCGTGATCACGGTTCTCGGGGGCAAGGACGGGGAACCCGCCCAACCTGTCCGGAGCTTTGCGCCTCCGGGAGAGCCACAGGTGAACTACTCCGGCCCGAGATCACGCCATGGCGGCGAGCGGCCGTGAGCGTCCGATGTTCTGACTGCGGCCGCGAGCTGGAAGACATACCAGGTCGCACATCGGCGCCGCCGTGTCCGAAATGCGGGGGTACCCGGCGCACGTTCGAAGTTTCATTGTTCGAGCGAGCCGAAGCGCGAGATGGGCTCGGGTATAAGCTGAAGCGCCCCGGCTCGAACGTCCGAAAGTCAATTATCTCAGAGGGAACGAGTCGCTTTGTGCCGTCCCAAAAGGCCCGCTTGGTCAAAGTGGAACGGCATATTGATCGTCTGAATGATCGGTACATGGAGCGGGTCACCGACGTCGATTCCGGTGCGGTAATCCACGAATGCCAGGAGCCGCTCAACGCACATGTGGGTCACGGCTCGGCAAAAGGACCCGGGGTGCGGGACAGCGGAGGCGGCGCCGAGGCCGACACAAATTCTGATGACCGAGCTCAGGAAGGAAAGCTCTGATGGCATTGCATCCCGATTTCCCCCACTCTCCCTACGAAATCCTGAATCCCGAACAGCGCTGGTTCCCGGCCGCCGAGGAGCTGCGCGAGACCGCTCGCGAAAAGCTCCTTCCGCCGCTGGTGGAGCGCATCCGCGAGGAAGTAGCCCAGTGGCGAGAGTCCGGGTATCAGGGTGCCTCTGCAACCTCCCGCGCACTGCTCGAGTGGTGGTTCACGACGGATCATCTTGTCGAACAGGTGGACGGCACGCAGAGCCAGTTTCGCTATTATTTCGCGCAGCGCGAGGCCGTCGAGTCGGTGATCTGGCTCTACGATGTGCGTCGTGCTCGCGACAAATTCGATCTGATGCGCTTCGATGCCTCCGGCGCGGTGTCGGCCAGCATGTTCGACGAAGCCTGGCCGCGCTTCGTCGTCAAGATGGCAACCGGCGCCGGCAAGACCAAAGTGCTTTCGCTTCTGATGGCCTGGAGCTACTTTCACAAGCTCTACGAGCATGACTCCCCGCTCTCGCGCAATTTCCTCCTAATCGCCCCAAACATCATCGTCCTCGATCGGCTTCGGACAGATTTCGACGGCCTGAAGATATTCTTCAACGATCCGGTACTTCCAGAGAACGGTTACGCGGGGCAGAACTGGCGCGACGACTTCCAGCTCGCGCTGCACATCCAGGACGACGTCCGAGTGGTGCGCCCGGTCGGCAACATCTTCCTGACCAATATCCACCGGGTCTATCTGGGGGACGTCCGCGAGCCCTCCCTGGAGGACGATGACCTGAGGGACTATTTTTTGTCTCCCTTCGGGGATCGGCCCGCCGGCAAGACCACGGACAGCCAAACGGACCTGGGCGAAATCGTGCGCGAAATCGACGAGCTTGCCGTGTTCAACGACGAGGCCCATCACATCCACGACAGTCGGCTGGCTTGGTTCCAGTCCATCCAGGACATCCACCACCGGCTGCTGCAGAAGGATTTGAAACTCGCCCTGCAGGTCGATGTCACCGCGACCCCGAGGCACCAGAATGGCGCAATCTTCGTGCAGACGGTGAGCGACTATCCGCTCGTCGAGGCGATCGCCCAGAACGTCGTCAAGCACCCAGTGCTCCCGGATGCCCCGAGCCGCGCCAAACTCACCGAGCACAAGAGTGCGCTCATCACCGAGCGCTACGCTGACTACCTGCATCTCGGCGTCGAGGAATGGCGCAAGAGCTACGCTGAGCACGAAAAGCTCGGCAAGAAGGCTGTGCTCTTCGTTATGGTCGATGACACGCGCAACTGCGACGAGGTGGGGGCCTACCTCGAGCGGATCGCTCCCGAGCTGCAGGGCGGCGTGCTTGTCATCCACACAAAGAAGAACGGCGAGATCTCCGAGGCTGCGTCCGGCAAGGACAAGGATGAACTCGAGCGACTGCGCAAGCAGTCGAACGAAATCGACACCTGGAAGTCGTCCGACAAGGCGATCGTCTCGGTCCTCATGCTCAAGGAAGGTTGGGACGTGCGCAACGTCACGGTGATTGTCGGCCTCCGCGCCTACGCCGCCAAGAGCAATATCCTGCCCGAACAGACGCTCGGCCGCGGCCTGCGGCGCATGTACTTCGGGAGCGACCAGCGCGAGACGGTGTCCGTCATGGGGACACCGGCCTTCATGGACTTTGTGGAATCAATCCAGAGTGAAGGGGTCACGTTCGACCGGGTACCCATGGGCGGCGCTGGCAGCCGGGAGCGGCAGGACTCCGTTGTTGTCGAGGTGGACAATACCTCGCCGGAAAAGAACATCGACGAGCTTGACATCACGGTTCCGCGCCTCACGCGCCGCTACAACCGGGAATTCAAGGATCTCTCGGAGCTCGAACCGGAGCACTTCGGCAACGCGAAGCTCCCCGTGAAGCCGTTCTCGCCGGAGCAAACCCGCGAGATCGTCTTCAAGAACATGCTCGATTCCGCAGTCGATCACGTCATGCGCCTCGACGGCTTGGGTCCCGGGGACTACCGGTCGGTCGTCGCGTTCTTCTCGCGCCAGATCCTCAAGGACCTGCACCTGGTCGGCGGGTATGACCAGCTCTATCCCAAAGTCAAGACGTTCATGCGCGAGCACCTATTCACGCATGAGGTCGACCTTGAGGACCCCGTCATCCTGCGAAACTTGAGCGAACCGGAGGTCGCCAAGACCCTCTTCGAGCACTTCCGCGCCGCCATTAATGCACTGACCATCTACGAAGGCGGGTGCTCCCGGATCGACGGCTACATCCGCCTCCGCGATACGCGACCCTTCCGCACCGAGCCACGCCGGTTCCTGCCGGCGAAGAAATCCGTGTTCAACCGGATCGTGGGCGAGGTCCATGCCGACACCCTTGAACTCGCCTTCGCCGCCTTTCTCGAGGCCGCCCCCGACGTGCAGGCTTACGGCAAGAACTACCTTGCCGTGGGCTTCAAGATCGAATTCGTGCGCGCGAACGGTGAACTCTCGACCTATACCCCGGACTTTATTGTGCGTACGACCGCCGGTGACGTATGGATCGTGGAAACCAAGGGGCGCGAGGAACTTGACGTTCCCCAAAAGATGATGCGCCTGCGCCAGTGGTGCGAGGACGCCACAGAGGCTGCGAAGACGGATGGCGGCCCTGCCTATCACTTCGTCTACGTCAACCAGGAAGGCTTCGAGAAGTTCAAGCCGACCACATTTGCCGGGCTCGTGAGCGTGTTCCGGGAGTACCAGGAGGGCGCCGATGGCGCGCATTGACAAGAAGACCTACGACCTCACCGACGCAGAGCAGCGCGATCTCGTCACCTTGATCCAGCAGGGCAAGCCCCTGCCGGAGAAATACCGGTTCATCCTGTTCGAGGACAAGCGCGAGGTGGAGCTCGTCTGGAACGGCAAGACCCGTGACGTCTGCACGACCGTCCTCCCGTTTCAGACCCTCGAGCACATCGATGAGCCGCGCGAGGAAGTAGGTTCAAAGAAGGAGGCGCAGTTCGACTGGCTCGACCCGCGCGGCCGCCAGATCAAGGGGTGGACCAACAAGCTCATCTGGGGCGACAACAAGCTAATCCTGTCATCGCTAAAAGCCGGCCCGCTCCGACACCAGATCGAGGAGGCGGGCGGTCTGAAGCTGATCTACATCGACCCACCCTTCGATGTGGGCGCAGATTTCAGTATGGACATCGAGATCGGTGGCGAGGAATTCCACAAAGAACCGACCTTACTCGAGCAAATCGCGTATCGAGACACGTGGGGACACGGTGCGGATAGCTTTCTCGCGATGATTTATGAACGACTCGTGCTGATGCGGGATCTTATGGCACCTGATGCCACTATATATGTGCACTGCGACTGGCACGTCGGATATGCGATCAGAAGTGTGATGAATGAGGTATTCGGGCCGGAAAACTTCATAAACGAGATCGTTTGGTACTACTACAACAAAATGGCGCCGGTAAGCGCATGCTTCCCACGGGCGTCCGACAGAATATTTTCCTACTGCAAGACGCGTGGTGAATACACTTTTCATCAGCAATACGAAAAGCTCGATGCTCCTGTACGCCGTCTGAAACGGCAGTTTGTTGGTGGAAAAGCAATTAATGTCCGGGATGACCAAGGAAACGTTGAATACATCGAGCTGGACAAGAAACGACTTGATGACGTTTGGCGGTTGTCGATGCTGCAGCCGGCGGACAAGAAGGAATATCTCGCGTTTCGCACACAAAAACCAGAGACTCTTCTGGAGCGGATTCTCAAGGCCAGCAGCAACGAAGGTGATCTCGTTGCCGATTTTTTCGTTGGCTCAGGCACCACCGCGGCGGTGGCCGAGAAGCTCGGCCGCAGGTGGATCGCCACCGACCTCGGCAAGTTCGGTATCCACACCACCCGCAAGCGCCTCATCGGCGTGCAACGCGAACTGAAGGCATCCGGCAAGCCATTTCGCGCCTTCGAGGTCCTGAATCTCGGCCGTTACGAGCGCCAAGCGTACCTCAATGTGGGCGGCCGATTGAATGGCAAGGACAAGGAAAGAGCACTCGCGCAGAAGGAACAAGAATTCCGGGATCTGATTCTCCGTGCCTACAAGGCGCAGCCGT
This sequence comes from Pseudomonadota bacterium, assembly GCA_021809525.1. Classification (GTDB taxonomy): domain Bacteria; phylum Pseudomonadota; class Gammaproteobacteria; order Steroidobacterales; family Steroidobacteraceae; genus 13-2-20CM-66-19. The sequence continues at coordinate 16,208 of JAKAYU010000036.1, forward strand.
TCGAGGGCTCGAGCTTCTTCCACGGCAAGAACGCCGGTCGGCTCGTGGTCATCGGTCCGATCAATCTCCCCGTCGGCCGTCTCTTCGTTGAGGAGGTGATCGTGGAATGCCGGAAGATCGGTGCTTCCCGCGCGGACATCCTGGCATTCGAGTTCGAGATGGGGCTCTTCCCTGCTGCCCTCGAGGAGGCCCGGCAGAAGGGGATCGATCTCGCTCCGAAATATATCCCGGCCGAGGTGTTCGATAAGCGGGCGGTCGACAAAGGACAAGTCGTATTCCACGACATCAGCTTCGTTGAGGCGACGCCCCGCTATGTCAAGGGCAACAAACTTGCTATTCAGATTGAGCTCACGGATTTCTCGGTATACTACAGCCAGGGAGCCGCGGAGGCGGCGATCGCCAATATGAAAGACGGCAAGAACGGGGTCATCTGCGACCGCGGGCAGCTCTACAAGGTCACAAAAACCAAGGACGGGGTCGTGGAAAAGGAGCGCGTTACCAAGCGCTGGACTGACTGGGTGGACTATTGGGCAATCGACTTCGATTACGAGAGCCGCAAAGAGATTGTGAAGGTCCACAAGTCGCTGGGAGTCCTGGACCCGCCGGCGACAACAGGAGCCGGCTCTGGCGCGGCGATGCTGGATCCGAACGATTTCGAGGAACAATGGACGGGCGGGTACATCTTCGAGAACGAGTGGCAGAGCTTCCGGACGCGGCAGAACCGAGAGCTCGAACTGAAGACGGCGCCGCACGTGTACGCCCGGGCGGGCCGGTATATAGTCGCCGTGAAGGTGATCGACATCTTCGGGAACGACACCATGACCCTGGTGCCGGTGAACGTGGGGTGAAAAATACCTGGGAATTGCCGCGGCTGGCGCAAATCCATACTGGGTTCGTCAGCGGCCACGCGAAAGCGGCACTGAGAGCGCGAAACGCCAACGAGGTTCGAGGGACACTTGCCCGGCCTCGTGCCGGGCAAGTGTGTGCCGTTGGGGGAGTTACGCAGCGAGCAATTTGCGCCGTGCGGCGTCGATCCGCTCCTGCTGCCGATCAACAAGCGCGATCGTTTTCTTCGCGATTGGGTGCTCATACGCGAGTTTGATGATCCTGTCGATCACCAAGTCCTTGTGCAGACCCAACTCTTCCATCTGTTCGATAAATGCATCCAGGATTTCACTCCGGACCTCCATCCATTGAATCTCGGCGTCCGGACCACATACGTCGAGCGAGAGCCACGTGTTGGCGGCAGTGGGATACACTCTTGCACCGACCCTGATACGCGCATTAAAGAAGCCTGCGGCTGTGCGGAGTTCCGCGAGATCGGCGAGCGAGCGGGGATTCTGGTACAGCCAGCCGCCATACACATCGACGAGTTCGAGGGTATCGAGCAGCGCGTCCATATCGGATACTGCGTGAGCGGGAGTGAGGGTAGTAGTAGTCATGACGCTCTCCTATCGAGTGATGTGCGGCAAAATTGCCAGCGTCACTCCATTCCCCCGGGTGGTGGGCGGCGACGCATACAGAGAGCGCCGCCCAGGTCCGGGCCGGGGGCTGGGGCGGCCGCGCCGCCCCAGCGAAGAGCAGGCAACGGGACCACACAGTCCACCGTCTATCGTCGCGGCCTCGGCCTCCGCCCCGCGCCGTCCTACCCACGCGCCCTCGCGTCTCTTGGCCGCGCAGGATGCGCGGCTCCGATTCCGGGGCATGGATTGCCCCCGCGCCGCGCCGCCCTAAGGCGGCGCGAGCGGCGGATTCTCTAGGACCTCTGGAGAGGTCCTAGAGAATCCTAAAGAGACCCGTGCGCACCGGGCGGGTACGCCACGCTCTCGGGCGGGTACGCCACGGGCCGCGCTGTCACCGGGCGGGTGCGCCACGCTCTCGGGCGGGTACGCCACGGGCCGCGCTGTCACCGGGCGGGTGCGCCACGGGTGCCCGGCGTCGCGTGCGCACGATGCACCCGGCCACCATCAATCACGATACCTATGGTCGCTAGTTGTGACGCGTCGGAGCGCAGTCTGCGACGGGCGTCTCGGCGCGCTTGGGGCCCAAGTTCTCCAGCGACCGCCGCTATCAGTCCATCGATGGTCCAGCCTCCCTGTGGGCCCGCCCGGTGCGTTAGGACGTGACGGGCAACCGCCTGCGCGATCCCATGCTCCAGCCGAGCGATGGGTGACGGGTCGTAGTGCAGCGGTAGGTCGAGCTTCATCAGCTCGGCCCACGCCTTGCCCAACCTGATCGTCCACAGCCGCCGGGCGGTCCCAGTCAGTGGATCTCTACGCGTGACATCTCGTGTGTACTCGGCAGTTTCGATTACGCCACCCATGATCCTCATGGTTGTGGCCTCGATTTCTATCGTACACTCCCGCGTCTCGCGTAGTAGCTGCCACATCTGCTGCAGGCTGTACCGACCAGCGCTCATGACTCGGCGGACACGCGCGGGATCGATCAACAGTTTTATCGTGCCTGCGTCCTCATCACGACGCCTCTCAGCGCAATACAGGATCGCCTCCATGAGGTCCGCGTGGCGTTGGCCGAGGCGACCGTGGACACGGCATCTTCCCCATGACGTTGTGATCCATTGACCATGACGGACGTGCGGGCGTTGCGTCGCCTCGAAGAGCCGTACACGCGCCGGTGTGACGCTCGTAGTCGAGATCACCTCATTGCCAGTCGCCATCTGCGCCCTCCGTCGGCTTCGCCGTCGCTTCTTTGCCCGCTTCTTTGCCCTTGCGTTTCCCTCCGGATTGTTTCCCTTGCTGCACGAGGTCGTCCATCCTCTGGTTCCACTGCTTGTACTCCGCCTCGACCTTCTGGTCTGTGACCGGATGTAGTTCCGCGGGCAGCAAAACCCCACCGGCGTGGCGCTGGTACCAGCGATCAATCAACGGCTCACCGTAGTTGTGTTTGTTGGTGCCGCACCGCACATAGTAGTGGCGTCGAAGTTCCTTTTCTTCTATTGTGCCGGTCAAGCATTGGTGAGCCTCCTCCATGCCCATGCGCCGCATTATGCCGCCCCATCGCGCATTATCGAGCAGCGCGCTTGCCCCGCGAGCAGCCTGTTGATCGGTGGCGCCTTCGCGCGCGGCTCCCTTGCCGATGTGATGCAGGTAGAGGATCGCCGCGCCCGTTTGCGCGCACACCCACTCGAGATTGTTGAGCAGGCGAGCCATGTCGCCGTTGCTGTTTTCGTCCCCGCAGTGCATGCGGCTGATGGTGTCGAGGATGACTAGCCTGCGGCCCGACGCAGCCTGCGCCAACCACCGGACGCTTTCTACTTTGGACGGATGCCCTACCCCCAGGAGATCCAGCGGAATTCCCGTCAGGCAGCACACAGCGAGATTGTCAGCGACGGCATCCCATGTCTCCTCACTGAGTTGGAGCGCCATGGCCTTGAGTCGGTGCTGAATTATGAGTGAGGGATCCTCGATCGGCAGGTATAACACTGGACCTGTTGCACACGGATTCAGACCGAGCAGGTCCGCACTTTTTCCTCCGGCGACACCGATCCCTGCCTCCAGTGCAAACATGCTCTTGCCGGTTCCACCGCCGGCGACCAAGGCGCCGACAGTGCCAGAGACAAAGCCCGCCCAGATGTAGTCGACGTCCGGCAACTTCGCGGCGCGGACGCCACGTACGTCGAGGTATCGGTCCGCATCATGGATCGCCCCCGACCTGGACGACTGAGCCGCGCTCATCGCGCGCCCCCAGTCCGAGGAGCCCGAGGCCGGCTCCGGGCCGCTGGCGCTGGCGCCGGCGGCGGCCTCCGACCTCCGCTCGGCACGCCGCCCTGCCGCTGCTCCGCTAGAGCATCGAGGTACGCTTGCGGGTCGACCAGCACGCGCCGGCCGACTCGGATGAAGCAGTTCGCGAGGCCGCGCTCGTGGCGGCGGCGATACAGCCAGCGCCAGCCGTTTTCGGAGTTCGGATACGCAATCCCGGCCGCCATGGTGGCAGCCGGGTTATTGATCGGGATGGGGCTTGTGGTCATGATGCACTCCACATGCAGAGGCTCTCTTTGCCTCCGCTTCCCTCCATTCCCCTCGCTGGCATGCACCTCCTCTTCAATTCAATTTTGGCTTATGATTCCAGGACTTCCATCTCTTTATGAGTCTCATAAATGCCCAAACCGGGGACCCAAAAACCTCCGAGAGGCCGGCCGCGGAAGCTGCGACCGGACCAAATACGACGGGCCGCGCGATGGCGGGCCGCCGGCATCGCGCCAGCAGTAGTGGCCGCTCGGCTGCGGGTGTCTCCAGCGACGCTTTATCGCGCTCTGGCTCGCAAGCAGGCGCCGCCCGCGAGTCGCGCGCTGCGCGTGCTTGTCGGGCATGTGGTGCGATCCACAGTTCCCCTCCCCCCACTTGCGCCGTGTGTTTGGTGCCGCAGCGAGTCAGCGGTAGCCATTCATATCGGCGGATTGTGGCGGGTGCTGTGTAGCGGATGCGCTGCCATAGGTGGGCCATCCGCCACGATTGAGGGCGCTGTGGCTAATTGGGCGCGACGACCGTGATATGCACTTTCTACCTCCCGGACTCACGGGTCATGGGACTTGCCACCGTCTCCCGCCCCGCCCACCTTCTCGCTGAGTCCTGCGAAGAGATCCTTCATGTCATTGGCAGCAAGATGCACGTAGCGCAACGCAACATTTGATTTCCAGCCACCCGCCGCTTTGAGCTGCGGAAAGGTGGCGCCGTCCTGCGCAAGATATGTCGCCGCCGAATGCCGGAGGCCGTGAAAGGTGAAATCCTCGATACCCGCCGCCTTCACCGCATCCACGAACGGGTCATGGTAGTTATATTTGCTGCGGCCGCCTCGGCGGCCGGGACTCGAAAACACGCGCTCATCGTCCTGGTGCGAAGTTTTGGCACGCTCCTGCAGCAAACGTAGTGCCTCGCCTTGCACCCACACAGCCCTGGCCTGTCCATTCTTAGTTTCCAATTTGGACTGCTGGCCGGGGCGGCGACCCAACAGCATGCGTCCCTGCTTCAGGTCGACATCACGCCATTCGAGGTTCAGCAGCTCGCCGGCCCGGGACGCGGTAGACAGAGCCAAGAGCACCATGCAGTGCAGCTGCGGATCCTTCCCGGTTTCCCGCAGAAGCGCGGCGCGCTCTTCTTCGGACAGAAATCTGGTGCGGGGAGGTCCTTCATCGAGCTTGCTCACACCCTCCATCGGATTATTCGCTATCCAGTGCCACTCGCGGCGTGCGACTGAAAATACTCGACGCAGCGGGACCAGATAGTTGTTGACCGTGTTTGGCTTTCGCTTGTACTCGGGAGCCTCCTCGCCAGCCTTTAGCAGGGATCGCTTCGCTCCCGGTCTGGCGCGCCTGTAGTGTTCCGCCGCGAGCCTGTCTCGGTACTCGACGATCAATGCCGGCGTAATGTCACATAGCTTGTAGCGCCCGAGTTTCTCCCGCCACCACGGGAGCGTGTATCTGTGCATGCGGCCATCTCGCAGCTTGGGTGCTTCATGCTCGAGATACCGGTCGATCGCGTCAGCAAGAGTCTTTCGGCGTGCTTCCGCGCCACGGAAATGCTTGCCCTCGATCATCTGCGCCTCGGTGGTGGTGCCCCAGCGCTCCGCGAGCCGGCGGCTCGGGAACGTCGCCGTGCGTGCCGGAAATCCCGCCATGCGAACCTGGACCTGGAAGACTCGCTTGCCGCCGGCCTTGACCCGTTCGCGAATGTTCGCCACGTCACACCTCCGTCATGCGCCCAGACTCCGGAGCACAGATAGCTTGACTGTAGCGCAAATCGGGCAGAAACTGTGGCAGAACTGTGGCGAAGGCCACTGCCGCAGTTCCTGCGGAACACGGAAGTGATTGAATTATGAGGGATTTATTGGTGCCGGCTGAGGGACTTGAACCCCCGACCAACGGTTTACAAAACCGCTGCTCTACCACTGAGCTAAGCCGGCGCCGTTGGAGCTGCGCCACGAGTGGGGCCCGGATTGTACCGGGGAGGTCGG
>JAKAYU010000244.1 GCA_021809525.1 Pseudomonadota bacterium
GACGTCGGGCCCGGCACGCGGTCCGGAGAAGGCGACCTTCGGTGTACCTCGGTCGGCGCCCCTTCCCCCTATTGGGTGCGGGAAGGACCGAAGGGACAGTGAACATTCGTGCAGGTAAGGCAGGTAACGGGGCGTTGACGGCAGGCCTCGGCGCAAGGCCGTTGGGCTGCGATCCCCGCCCCTGCCGACACCCGGCGGCCCGGTTCGACGCCTCAAGAACCCGATTCTGCCTCCGCTGGGTCTCCTGGCGCGCCGCGGCGGTCCCTGGAGCAACGATCTGTCAGCTCTTCGCTTGTTTTAGTCTCTTACGACTTCACTTTTGACCGAAACTGATCAGGTCAGCGCAGCGCACGCCATGGGTGTTGAACTCGGAACGCTGCAGAACTCTCAGCTGGGATCCTGGCGCGGCTTGCGGGCGGTTCTCGACCGGATCTCCACCCTGCCGGGCGAGCTGCTCATCGAGGTGCGCACCACGGGCTCTCAGAATGAGGCTCGCGGCGTGAGCGGCTTCGTGAGGCTCCGGGGTCGAACTTGATGCCACAGCGAGAGCTGCTCGTCCGTAAGGCCTCGAACGCTCAAGGGATGCTCGGAGGCGCGGCTGACGTCGATCTCGGCGCGCTTGGCGGTGAACTGGCGCTCAAGGCCGCAAGCTCGAGGATCGCCTTCGAGCGCGCCGTGCGGGGATCGGCGGTGCCGAGACTGCGTAAGCGGTAACCAGTAGGCGTTCTTCCCTCTCGCGCGTAGATGCCGAGAATGGCGCTCCAGTATCCCCTGACTGGAGCGAACGATGCACAAGATGATTCGGCGGCGAAGCGTGGAGACCTGGCGGGAGCTGGTGGCGCGGCAGGTCCGTAGCGGGCTCTCGGTGCAGGCTTTCTGCCAGCAGGAGCGGCTCAATACGTGGACGTTCTACGGCTGGAGGTCGCGGCTGCGCGGGAGGACGGCGACGGCCGAGACTGCTGCGGTGGGCGGATCGCCCGAGCCGGAACCGACGGCGGGGTTCATCGATCTGGGGGCGCTGGGCGGCAACTCATCGCGGTGCGAGATCCGAGTGGATCTCGGTGGCGGGGTGGTGCTGCAGATGGTGCGCGGCTGATGTTTTTCCCCGAAGGGCAGATCCGGGTGCATCTGTACGGGCAGCCTTGCGACATGAGGAAGTCCTTCGATGGGCTGCAGGCGCTGGTGCGTCATGAGCTGCGAGCCGACCCGTGCGACGGATCGCTCTACTGCTTCATCAGTAGGCGCGCGACGCAGATGCGCGTTTTGTACTTCGACCGCTCGGGATTTTGCGTGTGGGCGAAGCGGCTCGAGGCGGGGCGTTTTATCGGGGACTGGTCGCAGGTGCGCACGCGGCAGATGGATTGGACGGGATTGAAGTTGCTGTTGGAGGGCATCGAGCCCGGCAGGCAGCGCAAGCGGTATTCTCTGCCCGCGATGCTGCAAAATTCTCCTCCAAACACTTCTCCTAACAACGACGCTCGGTTATAATATTCCGATGGATCAGGCTCTGCAGAGCAAACCTCCCGCCGCCGCTGATATCGCGGCACTGTCTTGCGCGGAGCTGATCGGGCTCGTACGCTCGCAGGCGCAGACGATCGAGACGCTCACGCAGCGGCTTGCCGCCCTCACTCATCAGCTCGAGTGGTTCAAGCGTCAGATGTTCGGCACCAAGAGCGAGCGGCTGCGGGTGCTGGAGAACGAGAAGCAGTTGCCGCTCGGTGAGATATTGGCCCCACCCGAGACGCTGGCACCGCGCAAGGAGCGCGTGGTTGCCGCGCATAAGCGCCGCGAACGGCAGCGCGATGCGGCCGCCGTGGGGGAAGCGGAAAGCATCCCGTTCTTCGATGAGAGCCGTGTGCCGATCGAGACGATCCAAGTCCCTCACCCGGAGGTGGCCGCTGGCTTGGATGAGGGCCAATACGAGGTCATCGGCGAGAAGGTCAGCTATCGCGTGGCGCAGCGCCCGGGCAGCTACGTGATCTTGAAGTACGTCCGCCCGGTGATCAAGCGGCGCGACACACAGGCGATCAGTGCCGCCGCCGCTCCACAGGGGGTGATCGAGGGCAGCCGGGCGGATGTGAGCTTCCTGGCCGGTCTCCTGCGGGACAAGTTCGACTACCACCAACCTCTTTACCGCCAGCACCGGCGCCTGATCGATTGCGGGATCAATGTCAGCCGTCCTTGGCTGACGCAGTTGAGCCAACAGTCGATCGGGCTGCTCGAGCCCATCTATGACGCACAGTTCGAGTCGATCCTCGCCGACCGCGTAAAGACGATGGATGAGACCCCGATCAAGGCCGGCCGCAACGCGCACGGGCGGATGAAGACCGCCTATTTCTGGCCCGTTTACGGCCAGCACGACGAGATCTGCTTCCCGTTCTTCCCCTCTCGGGAGGGGGAGAATGTTGTGCGTATCCTGGGAAAGACGCATGCGCCAGGCTCGGTGTTGCTGACCGATGGTTACGGGGTGTACGCCAGCTACGCCAAGCAGTTCGGTCTCACCCACGCACAGTGTTGGAGTCATTCGAGGCGCGAGCTATTCGAGGCCGAAGCGGCCGATCCCGAGGGGGTGCGCGAGGGGCTCACGCGCATCGCTGCGATCTACGCCGTGGAGGATGAGATCCGGGACAAAAACCTCACCGGCGAGATCAAGCGACTGCATCGCCTGACGCACAGCAAGCCGCACGTGGAGGCATTCCTCGACTGGGTGGACCAGAGGCTCGGGCAGCACGGGCTCGCCCCGGCCACGCCCTTTATCAAGGCGCTGAAGTACATCCGTGACCGCAGGCTGGAGCTGCAGGTGTTCCTGGACGACCCGGACGTGCCGATCGACACGAACCACCTCGAGCGCGCGCTGCGGGTAATTCCCATGGGCAGGAAAAACTGGAACTTTTGCTGGACCGAACTCGGCGCCAAGCAGGTCGGCATCGTGCAGAGCCTGATCACCACCTGTCGGTTGCACGAGATCGACGTGTACACATACCTCGTCGACGTGCTGCAGCGGGTCGGCCAGCACCCCGCCTCGCGGGTCGCCGAACTCACCCCTCGGCTCTGGAAGCAGCACTTCGCGGGCAACCCGCTGAGCTCAGCTTTGCATACCCTCGCCGCGTAGGCCAGACGCCGCGGAATTACCGCTTACGAGACTGCGAACGATCTCGGTCTTGCCCTGCGGATACGCGGTGAGCAGGGGCTTGGGGATGCGCCGGCGCACGTAATACACGCCGCCCTTGCCGCGTTTAAATACGTTCCGTTCGCCCGTTGCCTTCACGATCTGCTCCCCACGTTTGTGGTACAGACCGTGTAACAACCTCAGTTATACAGGCGCCCTTGGGCGCCCTTTACGCGAAATAACAGGCACTTGGGTGGGGATTGGGGTGGACGATGGGACTCGAACCCACGACAACCGGGATCACAACCCGGGACTCTACCAGCTGAGCTACGTCCACCGTCCTACGCAATCATCTGTCCATCGGCCCTGCGGCGCCCGCGCGATTGGCGTGCCCGGCAGGACTCGAACCTGCGACCACCGGCTTAGAAGGCCGGTGCTCTATCCAGCTGAGCTACGGGCACGCGAAGCTGCACCGCCCAATTGCCCGCACGCTCGGCCTCCAGGCCTGGCCGCAGGACCCACCGCACCGGGTCGCGCATGATACGGAACGCCGGCAGCCAGCGTCAATTTGGATCGCCCAGAGGCGGGAGGCTGGCGCCCGGACCCCATGCTAGACTTTTTGCGTCACAGGGCAACCCCCTCTGCCCGACCCCTCGCCGAGCGCGCCGATGCCACTGCCGTCCTCGCCCACCGCAGCTCACGCCGACCGCGAAGTCGAATGGCAGCTGCTGGCCGAGAATCTCGAGCCGGTGCGGCAGTGGCTGGCCGCGCACCCCAAGACCGCTGGGCTGGACATCACACCGCGCCCCCCGCAGCGACTGCGCGATACCTATCTCGATACGGCCGATTGGCGGCTCTTGCGCGGGGGATTCGCGCTGCGGATACGCGAACAGGAAGACGTTTGCGAGGCGACGCTCAAGAGCCTACGTTCGGCCCGGGACGATCTGGCCGACCGCCAGGAAATCACCGAGGCGCTCGAGGACGGCCCTGCCGCCCTCTCCCGCGCCTCCGGATCCGTCGGTGCGCGGCTGCGGGAGATCGCCGGCACGGCGCCGCTCGAGACGCTCTTCAGGGCGCAGACCGTGCGGCAGCGGTTCGCCGCACACCGTCCAGGGCAAGCCCAAGATGCCGCCGAGATCGCTCTGGACGAAACCTCGCTGCATGCCCGCGACGGCGCCCTGCTCGAGCGGCTGCGGCGCGTAGAAATAGAAGCCATCGGTGGCGATACCGAACCGCTGATCCCCTTCGTCGTAGCGCTGAGCGTCGCCTGCGCCCTGGAGCGGGCGGGGGAAAACAAGTTCGCCGCGGGTCTGCGCGCGGCAGGACTGGCGCCGCCGCGCGCCTGAGCGCTTGGCTCAGTGTGCGCCGGCGGAGACTTCCACCGACAGATTCCTGGCGCCGGGTCGGGCCAACCAGATCAGAAACGCCATCGCGACGAACAGGTAACCGGACACCCAGAAGATGTCGTCCGCCGACAGCATGTACGCCTGAGCGTTGATCAGCTGATTGAG